>NZ_JBJORY010000059.1:0-278 GCF_046562815.1 Neobacillus sp. 204 | reverse complement strand
ATAACTCGATGTTTACTTTGCTTCTTCATTACGATTATCTAGTTTTCAAAGAACGAATAAATTGAAAGTTATTTTGCTATCGCAAAAAACTTTGGTGGAGCCTAGCGGGATCGAACCGCTGACCTCCTGCGTGCAAAGCAGGCGCTCTCCCAGCTGAGCTAAGGCCCCGTTATGAAGATGGTGGGCCTAAATGGACTCGAACCATCGACCTCACGCTTATCAGGCGTGCGCTCTAACCAGCTGAGCTATAGGCCCCCACAACGGAAATATAAAGAGAG
>NZ_JBJORY010000058.1:0-361 GCF_046562815.1 Neobacillus sp. 204 | reverse complement strand
TAATAAGAAAGAAATAAAGTTTTTCACATGCTCTTAGTATTAAGACCGCCCCGATTTCAGAAAGCTTATTCAAGCAGCGGCTCAATCGTTGCGCTGTAGTCTATTCGAAGAAGTTTATTCGAACGTGCTCCACCCCGCGACGATTAAAAAATAATAACTAAAGTAATAAATATGGAGGAGGAAGAGGGATTCGAACCCCCGCGCGGTATGACCCGCCTGTCGGTTTTCAAGACCGATCCCTTCAGCCAAACTTGGGTATTCCTCCGAATAAGTGGAGTCTAGGGGGATCGAACCCCTGACCTCCTGCGTGCAAAGCAGGCGCTCTCCCAGCTGAGCTAAGACCCCGTATTGTTATAAAGAG
>NZ_JBJORY010000057.1:0-437 GCF_046562815.1 Neobacillus sp. 204 | reverse complement strand
GAAGACAGAAATTTATGTTTCTGTTTTTTTTATTCCCTTTTAAGGGTTAGGAAAAACTTTCTATTGCAATCTGACACCGATGGTGTTAAGATATAAAAGTTACTCTCAAAGGAGTAATTTAAAAAACAACATTTAGGAATAATTGTTGGTTGATAGAAAAGTAGAATTGTGATATGATGGATTTTGTCACTTAAAAATTGTTCTTTGAAAACTAAACAAACAAAATCGTGCAAACAAACAATCAATTTTAGTTTCATTATTGAAACTAAGCCAACGTAACAAAATGAGCTAATCAACTTTCTTGGAGAGTTTGATCCTGGCTCAGGACGAACGCTGGCGGCGTGCCTAATACATGCAAGTCGAGCGAATCAATAGAAGCTTGCTTCTGTTGGTTAGCGGCGGACGGGTGAGTAACACGTGGGCAACCTGCCTGTAAG
>NZ_JBJORY010000056.1:0-586 GCF_046562815.1 Neobacillus sp. 204 | reverse complement strand
TTCTTCTTATAACCTATGGGGTCTTAGCTCAGCTGGGAGAGCGCCTGCTTTGCACGCAGGAGGTCAGGGGTTCGATCCCCCTAGACTCCACCAACAATTTAAAAATGATATTATGGCGGTGTAGCTCAGCTGGCTAGAGCGTACGGTTCATACCCGTAAGGTCGGGGGTTCGATCCCCTCCGCCGCTACCAAATAATCATTGATTTTTTTAACTTGGACCTTTAGCTCAGCTGGTTAGAGCAACGAGCAAAGCATCCATGAATAAGCTACGAGTTGTACCCATCGAGCTGCTGCTTGAATAAGCTTTCTGAGATGGGGACAGACAGTTTTTAATCATATTGGTAATATTACATTAACTTGGACCTTTAGCTCAGCTGGTTAGAGCAGACGGCTCATAACCGTCCGGTCGTAGGTTCGAGTCCTACAAGGTCCACCATTAGCTTCATATTTAACATGGAGGAATACCCAAGTTTGGCTGAAGGGATCGGTCTTGAAAACCGACAGGCGGGTCATACCGCGCGGGGGTTCGAATCCCTCTTCCTCCTCCATTAAATATTAATATTATTGTCGCGGGGTGGAGCAGTCT
>NZ_JBJORY010000055.1:0-588 GCF_046562815.1 Neobacillus sp. 204 | reverse complement strand
GGTTAAGTTAGAAAGGGCGCACGGTGAATGCCTTGGCACTAGGAGCCGATGAAGGACGGGACTAACACCGATATGCTTCGGGGAGCTGTAAGTAAGCTTTGATCCGGAGATTTCCGAATGGGGGAACCCACTGTTCGTAATGGAACAGTATCTTTACCTGAATACATAGGGTATTGAAGGCATACCCGGGGAACTGAAACATCTAAGTACCCGGAGGAAGAGAAAGCAAACGCGATTCCCTGAGTAGCGGCGAGCGAAACGGGACATAGCCCAAACCAAGAGGCTTGCCTCTTGGGGTTGTAGGACACTCAACATGGAGTTACAAAGGAACGGGGTAGATGAAGCGACCTGGAAAGGTCCGTCAAAGAAGGTAAAAACCCTGTAGTCGAAACTTCGTTCCCTCCTGAGTGGATCCTGAGTACGGCCGGACACGTGAAATCCGGTCGGAAGCAGGGAGGACCATCTCCCAAGGCTAAATACTCCCTAGTGACCGATAGTGAACCAGTACCGTGAGGGAAAGGTGAAAAGCACCCCGGAAGGGGAGTGAAATAGTTCCTGAAACCGTGTGCCTACAAGTAGTCAGAGCCC
>NZ_JBJORY010000054.1:0-656 GCF_046562815.1 Neobacillus sp. 204 | reverse complement strand
GAATTTCATTTACTTAGTGGTGCCGAGGACCGGAATCGAACCGGTACGGTAGTCACCTACCGCAGGATTTTAAGTCCTGTGCGTCTGCCAGTTCCGCCACCCCGGCAATTTTGGAGCGGAAGACGGGATTCGAACCCGCGACCCCCACCTTGGCAAGGTGGTGTTCTACCACTGAACTACTTCCGCACTTTATGATAATTTAATATACTTTCGCAAAATACTTTGGTGCGGGTGAAGGGAGTCGAACCCCCACGCCTTGCGGCGCCAGATCCTAAGTCTGGTGCGTCTGCCAATTCCGCCACACCCGCGATATTGAAAGTTATTTTGCTTTCGCAAAATACTTTGGTGAGCCATGAAGGACTCGAACCTTCGACCCTCTGATTAAAAGTCAGATGCTCTACCAACTGAGCTAATGGCTCATACAAAAGGTGCCGGCGAGAGGACTTGAACCCCCAACCTACTGATTACAAGTCAGTTGCTCTACCAATTGAGCTACCCCGGCGTAATGTATGAAAGGTAAATATGGTGGAGGATGACGGGATCGAACCGCCGACCCTCTGCTTGTAAGGCAGATGCTCTCCCAGCTGAGCTAATCCTCCGTATTTACAGCCTGGCAACGTCCTACTCTCACAGGGACGCGTGTCCCAACTACCATT
>NZ_JBJORY010000053.1:0-677 GCF_046562815.1 Neobacillus sp. 204 | reverse complement strand
GGACTGCTCCACCCCGCGACAATAAAAATACTAGATTAAAATATGGTGGAGGATGACGGGATCGAACCGCCGACCCTCTGCTTGTAAGGCAGATGCTCTCCCAGCTGAGCTAATCCTCCATAATGAAAGTTACTTCTACTTACATAAAAGACTTTGGTGACCCCTACGGGACTCGAACCCGTGTTACCTCCGTGAAAGGGAGGTGTCTTAACCGCTTGACCAAGGGGCCATACTGTTTAAAAAATTATGGCGGAGAGCAAGGGATTTGAACCCTTGAGACAGGGTTACCCGCCTACACGATTTCCAATCGTGCTCCTTCGGCCACTCGGACAGCTCTCCATAAATGGCTCCGCAGGTAGGACTCGAACCTACGACCGATCGGTTAACAGCCGATAGCTCTACCACTGAGCTACTGCGGAACAATAATATTACAGCCTGGCAACGTCCTACTCTCACAGGGACGCGTGTCCCAACTACCATCGGCGCTGAGAAGCTTAACTTCCGTGTTCGGTATGGGAACGGGTGTGACCTTCTCGCCTTAATTGCCAGACCATTTATGCGACACTATTTTATTATAATGTCTTTTTCATATTTTTCAAGAGGAAAATTTATTTTTTTTCATTCCCTCAAAACTAGATAATGCAGAAGAAGTGTGTAAACTTGAGTTTGCCTTAAAA
>NZ_JBJORY010000052.1:0-812 GCF_046562815.1 Neobacillus sp. 204 | reverse complement strand
CAATAGAAAATAATAAAAATTGTTCATGCTCTTAGTTTTAAGACCGCCCCGATTTCAGAAAGCTTATTCAAGCAGCGGTTCAATCGTTGCGCTGTAGCCTATTCGAAGAAGTTTATTCGAACGTGCTCCACCTCGCGACAATAATAACTAAAGTAATAAATATGGAGGAGGAAGAGGGATTCGAACCCCCGCGCGGTATGACCCGCCTGTCGGTTTTCAAGACCGATCCCTTCAGCCAAACTTGGGTATTCCTCCAGTTTAAAACAAATACAAATTGGTAGCGGCGGAGGGGATCGAACCCCCGACCTTACGGGTATGAACCGTACGCTCTAGCCAGCTGAGCTACACCGCCAAAAGACAAATATAATCATGGTGGAGGATGACGGGATCGAACCGCCGACCCTCTGCTTGTAAGGCAGATGCTCTCCCAGCTGAGCTAATCCTCCATAATAATGAAAGTTAATTTCGCATTTTCGAAAAAACTTTGAGTTATTTTCACTAGCGTAAAAAAACTTTGGTGACCCCTACGGGATTCGAACCCGTGTTACCTCCGTGAAAGGGAGGTGTCTTAACCACTTGACCAAGGGGCCAGAATTCAATTTTGACAAAATAATAGCCCCAATTGGGGCTAGCCTGGCAACGTCCTACTCTCACAGGGACGCGTGTCCCAACTACCATCGGCGCTGAGAAGCTTAACTTCCGTGTTCGGCATGGGAACGGGTGTGACCTTCTCGCCATTGCTGCCAGACTATATGAGGTTTTATTCCCTCAAAACTAGATAACTGACAATCATCATAAAAACTTTTTCTTTT
>NZ_JBJORY010000051.1:0-883 GCF_046562815.1 Neobacillus sp. 204 | reverse complement strand
ATTGTAAATTCATTTGCTTTCGCAAAAAACTTTGTTTATTTTACTTTGTAAAAAAAACTTGGTGCCGAGGACCGGAATCGAACCGGTACGGTAGTCACCTACCGCAGGATTTTAAGTCCTGTGCGTCTGCCAGTTCCGCCACCCCGGCACTATTGGAGCGGAAGACGGGATTCGAACCCGCGACCCCCACCTTGGCAAGGTGGTGTTCTACCACTGAACTACTTCCGCAAATATGGTAAGTTATTTGCTATTCGCAAAAAACTTGGTGCGGGTGAAGGGAGTCGAACCCCCACGCCTTGCGGCGCCAGATCCTAAGTCTGGTGCGTCTGCCAATTCCGCCACACCCGCAATATTGAAAGTTATTTTGCTTGCGCAAAAAACTTTAGTGAGCCATGAAGGACTCGAACCTTCGACCCTCTGATTAAAAGTCAGATGCTCTACCAACTGAGCTAATGGCTCATACAAAATACTAAAAAAACAATTAGTTTTTCTCCTTAAAATCCCTTCGGGATTTTAAGCATGCTTCCGCAGATGGAAATGAAGGAAGTAAGAAGCATGGTGCCGGCGAGAGGACTTGAACCCCCAACCTACTGATTACAAGTCAGTTGCTCTACCAATTGAGCTACCCCGGCAAAAAGTATAAAAGGTAAATATGGTGGAGGATGACGGGATCGAACCGCCGACCCTCTGCTTGTAAGGCAGATGCTCTCCCAGCTGAGCTAATCCTCCAAAAAAAATGAAAGTTATTTTTACTAACGTAAAAAAACTTTGGTGACCCCTACGGGACTCGAACCCGTGTTACCTCCGTGAAAGGGAGGTGTCTTAACCGCTTGACCAAGGGGCCATAATATATTTTCGGCAAAAAAATAACCCCAAAGGGTTA
>NZ_JBJORY010000050.1:0-1011 GCF_046562815.1 Neobacillus sp. 204 | reverse complement strand
GCAGGTTAGCTGAAGAAGTAAGTGTATTTGGAAACTAAAAAGTTCTGTTTATGCAAATGTTATTTTTATGTAAATAAGCCAAAAATATATAAAGGTGAATAAAATCTTGTATATTTTCAACTTATTAAAAATATTCGACTTGATGCTAAAGTACCAGTTTATCATTCACATCTATACTTGAACTTAGGCTCTGTCTGAATATAAAAAGCATTTCTTACTTGTGCACTCCAATTTGCAAAGGCTGATCTCCATTCAGGAGTGTTAAAGAATTGATCAACAGTTTGAGTTTCAGAATGCCAAACTATAAATAGGTTGAGTGGGGCAATTCCTCCTGCCCAAATTCCATTATTTGCGTCAGTATCTTCTTCCCTTAATAATAATAAGGGGAGACCAAATTGAAAAGCCATTGAAGGTTCTACTTGTGAATAAACTGATCCTATCCAGAAAGGAGTGGATGGTGGAAGGGGTCCTGCATTGACGTCAACTGTTTGAATTTTAAAACGACGAAGGTTTACTGCCAACATTCCATAGCTTGATGAAACTAACCGACGAATATCAGTTAAAATGGATTCGGGATAACTTTCGCTTAAAGGTAATGTACGCGGAAAAAGTAAAGCACTCTCAATCTCTAAAATTAGACGGTCTAGAAACCGTTGTTGGTTGGCATTTAAATGAGTTGTCGTACTTAAAAATATGGGAATACGATAAGCACGGTCAATACACTCTTGGTGTGCCGATGATTGATATACTTTTTCTTCCTTTAAAAGTTCATTTTTAGAATTTCTTGAGAAATCTGTGCGTAATTCTCCTTTATATTTCTTCACTTTCTCATCTCCTTTTTAATTAGTCTATGGAAAAGGATTAAGTGAGATTGGACAAACAACCGGATTTCTAAAATTAGGACTAAAAAAAAAACTAATAATTTGGCATAAATTCGAATTTCATTTTCGTTTAGACCCTACAAACTGAAATATTCCTATTATCAAATCATACATAGATTAATTGTACAGG
>NZ_JBJORY010000005.1:0-378846 GCF_046562815.1 Neobacillus sp. 204 | reverse complement strand
TTGCTAGAAAATGCAATTACGAGAACCAATGTTTTTAGCTTTTGACCTCAATATTTTTTCCCATTTCCTGTAGTGGCTCAGGATCAACACTTTGATCATTTGCTGTTAAGTCAATTCCAAAATCCTTAGCGAAAACCATGTGGGTTTCACTAAGAGTGCCTTCTGTATTTTCATCTAAGTTGAATACTCTGGCTCCTCGAAGTCTATTTCTTTCAGATCCTGGTAAACCATATGCGCCAAACCCTGTGCTACTGGAGTAGCCAAGTAAAATTCCATAATAATTACCCATATAGTTATTGACATGATCATGACCGCAAAAGACGCCCTTTACATCGCCTCTCTCTAGCATAGCCGAAAACAAACCACTGTTGACTGGTCCTGGGCATTCCTCTTCATTTCTTTCTCCTACTATATTGTGCTTTTTAACAGCAAGGGCATGGTTAGCATCAGTTCTCTCATCAACGCTTGCGTACCACATATATCGATGTTCCCAAAGAGGGATATGTATGAACACGAGCGAAGGAACTTTATATCCCCATTGCTTCTCAATTCTCTTTGATGTTTCATAATACCAGCTTACCTGATTAAAGCGGAGCCAATCCCATGAGGGGTATCCTTTAAAATCCTGACCAGCAATGGTTGTTGGCGCATACCTACCACTATCAAACAGCCAGAGATTGAAAGCTGCTTTGTTACCACTAGAGTTCTTGATGATAAGGTTCATGTTCCCAGTTCCAGTAACTCCTTTTGGCCCTGGCTGATTCATATTATATTTATAGGACATGTAAATTCTCAACATGTCTTCTTCATTGAGCCCACTTTGAGGGGTAGAATCTTCATCGTGGTTCCCGAATGTAACCGCCCACTTGATACCTCTTTTTTCCATCGGTTGGGCAACATTGTTAATCGCTTGTTTCATCTCCAAGGGAGTAGCGCAACCACCAGAAATGTTATCTCCATTAAGCACTACAAAGTCGGGTTTTTCGGTATCGAGGACTTTCTCCATCAGCTGAATGGTGCGTCGATCAATGCGTTCATCATCTTGTGTATCATTAAACTGAACAATTTTGAACTTTCCATCCGGTTTAAATTGGAGTGTGACATTATGCTCCAATTTTTCTGCATGAACCGTGCTGCTAAATAAATCGACCGGAATTCCCGCTGTTGCAGCAGTAAGGGCAAGTGCACCTAAACCACCCTTTTTAATAAAGTCCCGTCTATCTATACCAATTTGTGAATCTACATTATTCATAAAAAAGAACCTCCATTCTAACATAGTAATGTACAGGTTAATAATAGAGAATAAATGTTGATTGATTGTGAATGTTAAGTAAAATGTAAGTAAAATCGAAAAATTATAAACAAGGAGTAGTGTTAATTTTTACCTTTATAAAATTAAGAACCACGATCTTTTTCGTGATATTTTAAATACTGTCATTTTCCTGATTTTTTCAGGAACATTGGACAAGGTTTTTTCCATACTCTATTGTATCAATACATGAGGGTGTTCATTATGAGAATTGATAGGCAAATACAAGCTCCTCCACAAACAATGATTGGTCAAGCATGGACCGGCAGACATGTGATCTTGCTTCACTGTACAAATAATAATCAATTTATTAATCTTTATAAAAGTTTTCATGCACCAATTGAACCTCCACGTCAAAATTGTGCAGAAACATTGTCACAATTACTAAGTATCGGTTATCGTCTTATGGCGATTACTCCTATTTCAGCAAATGAAATTCAATATTTTTTGGTACTTGGAGATTAACGATACTATAAAAATGACCCCCGCTCCTTAGAGATAGGGTCATTTTTCGTCCCCTCATTATTCTTGAATTTTCTATTGACAAAGTTATTGAATACTACTAAAATTAAAAATTATTTAACAATAATTTAGTTTGTGAGATTTTATGCTTTGGTGTATAGTTTTTTTAGCGGGGGATATGGACCTATTGGTTCTTCGATACAAAATTTAATAATAAGCAAGCTATGATTGCTATGGGTCAAACTATAGCAGGAGCAGCTTCTGGAGAGACCGCAGGAAATCTGCGGCGCCGAAGGGTTCACAATCTCAGGCAAAAGGACAGAAGAGTACGTATTTTATTTGTTATTCTGACAAAAGAGTAATAAATATTATTTGTTATTCTTATAACCTTGAGATTGGAGCTAATCCAATCTCTTTTTTTATGGTCTTTAACCTTTTGTTTTCATCTATTCACAAGTGAAATAACCCATAAACAAGGAGGAAATGAAAGTGGCACAACAAGAATTAAAAAGAGATTTAAAAGATCGGCACGTACAACTGATCGCGATTGGAGGTACGATTGGTACAGGTTTATTCCTAGGTTCGGGAAAAGCAATACAGTTAGCAGGACCATCGATCATATTTACTTATTTAATTGTAGGTATTGCCTGTTTTTTTGTTATGAGGGCACTTGGAGAGCTACTGCTATCAAATGCTGGCTATCAATCATTTACGGATTTTGCAGAAGAGTACATAGGACCGTGGGCAGGTTATGTAACCGGATGGACGTATTGGTTTTGTTGGATCATGACTGCCATGGCTGATATTATTGCCGTTGGTGTATACGTGCAATATTGGTTCGATATTCCACAATGGATCCCTGCTTTAGTTTGTTTAATTGTCTTATTGGGTTTGAATTTACTTACTGTAAAACTGTTTGGAGAGTTAGAGTTTTGGTTTGCCTTAATCAAAGTGATTACCATTCTTGCTTTAATCATAATAGGGGTCATATTACTAGTGATTGGGTTTCAAACGGATGCTGGAACGGTTACAGTAAAAAATCTGTGGGGACATGGTGGTCTGTTTCCGAATGGGATTTCAGGTTTCTTCTTATCTTTTCAGATGGTTGTTTTTGCCTTTGTAGGTGTTGAATTAGTAGGTGTTTCGGCAGCGGAAACATCCAATCCACGAAAAAATATTCCATCTGCGATTAATAAAATACCTTTACGAATTCTATTTTTCTATGTGGGCGCCCTGATCATCCTTTTATGTATCAATCCTTGGACGCAACTGAATGCAGCAAATAGTCCATTTGTAAAGACGTTTAGCCTAGTAGGAATTCCAATCGCGGCAGGAATTATTAATTTTGTTGTCTTAACATCAGCAGCATCTGCCTGTAACAGTGGATTGTTTTCAACAAGCCGAATTTTATTTAATTTAAGTGGTCATAAACAGGGACCAGCAAAATTTGCCAAATTAAATAAAAATCATGTACCAAGTAATGCATTATTTATATCTGCTTTTGTACTTTCAACTGGTGCTCTGTTAAGTAAGCTGGTTCCAGAGCAAGCTTTTGGTATCGTGACAACAATTAGTGCGATTTGCTTTATATGGGTTTGGAGCATTATTTTAATTTGTCATTTGCGCTATCAGAAATCACGCCCAGATTTACGTGAAACGTCGATATTTAAAGCTCCATTTACACCATTTATAAATTATGTTGTCCTCACGTTATTTGCACTGATTCTTATTATTATGCTTTTTGCAGAAGCCACTCGTGTCGCTTTATTATTGACACCAGTATGGTTCATACTTTTATTGACATTTTATTCAGTTCGAAGGAAAAAGGAAAAAGATCTAAGAATATCTGCATAATCGTCAATCTTGAATACGTCCCTTTTTACGATAAAACAGAGTAAGGTTTCATAGGTTGGGTGTTATCCTAACGTCTCAAAACATACACTCTTCATAATGATGTTTTAGATTTTAGACAGTGAGGAGATGGCGAAATGAAATTTGAGATGCAAAAGGCGAATTTGCTTGCTGAAAATATCAATGGTTTTATAAAATATGTTCAAAAAAGCCATGCCAATAATAACAGCACCAGATTTACACCGGATAAATTGTATCAAATAAAACTTCTTAATGAAGAATATAAGTTTCAGATCCTAGCAGATGAACTTAATAGAATTAATCAGTTTGATTGGGATGGAAAGTATACGCATTATTTAGTGGATCAATTTAAAGAAGGGCTCAAGATCATTGAGGAATATGTTAAAAATAATTATGATGATTTATTTCTGTTAACAGGCAGACTTTACACGTTAAAGAGCCTTAGTGAATCATTTACTAGAATGGAATAATGTGAAACGGATTCTTCCTTAAAAAGTTGTTACTAGCTATTTCTTATTGTCACCTTAATTTTGTCATGTTACTATTAGATGAAATTAAATTCCTTTAAATTGGTCCAGAGAGGCCAAAAAGGCGAAAGTAAACTTCATATATACTTTATTACGTATATGAATGCTCTTTTGTCCTTTGGATGAAGGGGCATTTTATTTTTGCCAACTATCTTTTAATCATAGTCCTGTGAGGCTTGAAAGGAGAACGACAGAAATGGATTATCGTAAAAAAACAGTAGTCGCATCAGTAGCAGGCCAATCGAAGTTCGCAGTACAGCAACCAACACCATCTTTAACTTTGGTAGAGCCTTAGGCGGATTATCTCCTATTTTAGTAGGATATATCCTGCAGAATGCAAACGTTTCAGTAGCAATGGGGTATCTAGCATTACTCTACTGTATCTCCTTTATCGCAATGGTTAGTTTGAAAAAAGGAAAAACTACTCAAGAGTACAACCAATCATTTTCTAAAACAGTTGAAAATTAACGCATAATTAAAGAGAGAAGACTAGCATTTTGCTTGTCTTTTCTTTTTTTTGTTTTTGGTGGAAAAGTAGTATATTATGGAAAAATATGAATCTAGCATGGTAAAATGTAATTATAAAATATTGGAAATAAATAAGTTGGGAGAATAAAAGAATGAAATCAAGCATTATAAAAGCAGTACTTTTGACTTGTTTAATACTCTTGGGGTTGTCATATAATGAAGTTTCTGCTGAGATGACCTGGCCTGCCAAATGTACATCCTTGGGTGTAGTTAAACCAAATCAAAACCCTTCTCCACAGCAGATCAACTGCATGCTCACAAACGCTGCTTTAGCGGCAAAAATTCCTCCCGAAGTGGTAAAAGCTGTAGCTGCACAAGAAAGTGATTGGCGACAGTTTAAGGATGGGAAACCGTTTATCTCAGATGATAACGGAATTGGTATCATGCAAATTACGAATCAAGCAAGCTATAATCCTCAGAAATTGAAAGATGATATTACCTATAATATCCAAGCCGGTGTTGAAATTCTTAATGGTATGTTTCATCGCTCCGACCTGCCAAAAATAAAGGGGATCGGACCAGAGGTGATTGAAAATTGGTACTTCCCAGTAATGGCTTATAACGGAACTAAGCCTGTAAACAGTCCACTATTTCAATCTACCGGTAAGAAAAACACGAATGCCTATCAGGAAAGTGTCTTTACTCGGATTCAACAAGACAGCTTTTTAGGTGGTACTTACTTAGGGCAATTTCCTTTCAAAACAGCTGAGTTTTATTATGATCCAAACAGCGACAATAATATTGTATTTAAGAAGATGGAATATACACTTACTACCCAGATGCATGCTTCAACCCAACTTTTTCATAAGGGAAATAAGTTAGCGGTAACAGTAGATGGTTTAAAATTAAGGTCCAAACCAAGTAGTTCATCCTCAAGTTTAAAACAATTTGCAAAGGGTACACCACTAATCATTGAAGGGGATTTTGGATACGATCAAACTTTAGACAAGGTAAACCAATTTGTCTGGTATCGTGTCAAAACTACAGATCAAAAATTAGCAGGTTATGTTTCCTCTGCTTATATTATAAAAAAGTTAGATGCTCCTATTGTCAGCACTGTCGATGATAATGACTTATCTATATCTGGAAAAACGGCTGGGAATGTTAGAGTTCAAATAATGAAAGGGACTAAGTTGATTAGCAGCACCGTATCTAATACAATTGGGAACTTCAAGGCGAATATTCCTGCACAAAAAGCAGGGACACAACTGACGGTTGCCTATAAAGATAAATTGAATGCACTAAGTCCTTATACAAGAATCGTAGTATTAGATAAAACTGCGCCGAAAGTACCGAGTGTCAACAAGTTAACGAACAAGGCAGTGACTGTGACGGGGAAAACTGAAGCATACGCAACTGTGTCTGTAGTAATAGCAGGTAAAACATATAGAGGAAAAGCTGATAAGTATGGTAACTACAAAGTAACCATACCGGCACAAAATGCAGGAACCAAATTTTCAGTCACCGCAAAAGACAGCAAGGGAAATGGAAGTAAAGCTAGGATAATATCAGTCGTAAAAGTGGCACCGAACCAACCTATAGTTAAAAAGGTCCGCAACAATTCTACAACTGTCTATGGAAAAACCGAGAAATATGCAACCGTAACAATAAAAATCGGAACGAAAAAATACACAAAAAAAGCAAATGTTTCCGGGGATTTTAAAGTGAAGTTACCGAAGCAGCGGGCAGGTAGAAAATTATATGTGTATGCGAAAGATACAAAAGGTAATGTAAGTGCAACAAGGACAGTAACAGTTTCAAAATGATTAAATTATTCTCCCAAAGTGGGAAAATAAGAAATAAAAAAGCCGGTTCAGTTTGTTTTTCACTAACGGCTGCTTGAGTTCCAGAAGGGTTGCTACGGCGATCCTTTTTCTTATGGAGTAAACTGACAGAATTTGTTCAAAATGACTGCTTGCAAATGACCTTATTTACAGTGTACTTTAAAGTAGAAAACAAAAGTCGAAAAATTATTCCAACATTAAAGTATAATATGGAATAATTACTAATTTAATTCTGCGCTTACTTAAAATGTAGATGTTTGTATGGAACAGTCATAAAAATAATGGTCATGATTCTCTTCCTTATATTTCTGGATTCAGACATAGATTCGAATATGAAAGGTAAAAAAGATGAATATAATAAAGGATTTTTTGCTGCAACTAACACTTATGGTCTTACCCATATTTACTTACTATACTTTTATTACGGAGTGGGTAAAGAGTAGTAAAAATAGGAACGTAATCATGTCTATTTTGTGGGGAATATCCATAATATTTTGCATGTCCTTTCCAGTAGAATTTGGTGAAAATGCTCGTTTAGAGTTAAGAATTATTCCTCTCTTATTAGGGACCCTATACGGAGGAGTTTGGCCCGGCATCTTCCTATCGGCTCTTATCATCCTTTATCGACTTTATTTTGGGATCAGTGTAGGATTTTATAATACTTTGCTTGTCTTATTATTCTCACTGCCAGTTATCTTGTTTTTTCAAAAATCGTTTGCAAGTTCGAAAAAAGATAAAAGGGTTAAAATTGCAGTTGGTCTAGCCTTTTACTACTGTCTTATTGGCCTTACTTTTTTTGGTATTCTAAGAGGTTTTTCCATAGAGTATTTGAAAGTACAGATCATTCATCTTGTCTTCGCGGTGGTAGTTACTTGGTTCTTCACTATTTTAACTGAAACAATCAGAGAGATTCACAAGTTGCGATTAGAGATGGAAAACTCGGAGAAATTACGAGTGATAAGTGAGTTAACAAGTGTTTTCGCTCATGAAATTAGAAATCCGATGCAAGTGACGCGTGGCTTTCTGCAACTTCTAAACGAGCCTGACTTGCCAAGTAAAAAGAAGGAATATATCCAATTATCCATTGAAGAACTAGATCGCGCCAATGAAATTATTAATGATTTTTTATCTTTTGGAAAACCCTCAATGAATAACTATGGAAGAATCGACGTAGGTTATCAGTTACATCGCATAGTGAATATCATTCAAAGCTACTCCTTGAACCATAATGTTGAGATCAAAACTGATTTTTTGGATAACTGTTGGATATATGCAAATCCTCAAAAATTAAATCAGTCTTTGATCAATATTTTGAAAAATGCAATAGAGTCTATGCCGAATGGTGGAATGGTTTGGATTAGATGTACTTCAACTGATGATGGATATATAAAGATTAGCATAAAGGACCAAGGAATTGGTATGACAAGAGAACAAATTAATAGGCTTGGATCTCCGTTTTATTCCTTAAAGGAAAGTGGGACCGGACTAGGAATGATGGTAAGTTTTCAAATAGTCCGTTCTTTCAAAGGCAAAATACGAGTGAACAGTGAAAAGGATATGGGGACAGAATTTATTATTCTATTACCCCAGATAACCTAATGTGAGAGGACATATGCCAAACTTTATTTATATCTCCACCCATCACAGGTGCTTAGAAAATGTAAGTCATTCTCCCAACAGACTCCCTATTATACCAATCATTTAAATCACCAACTGAAACATAGCGGTCAAAATGTCCTGGAATTTTAATAGTTATTAGAACACAGCAGGTACATATACCTGCTGTATTTAATTTTCCTCTTTAGTAATTTCTTTCAATGACAAAATGGGCCAAATCCCCACGATAGATTGTTTTTGAATATTCAATGATTGAACCATCAAGAAGATAGGCAAATGTATCAAGTGCAAAGCAGGGGTCACCAACACTGATATGAAGTTTGTCAGCTGCCTCCTGATCGGCAATAAACAATTCAAGCGTTTCAACGGTCTTGTTTATTTTTAAACCAAATTGGGTTTCCAAAAGTTTATATAATGAATTTTCACAACCCGGTTTATTTAAAGCCGGGGTTTTATACCAGGGTAAATAGGCTGTTTCAAACTGGATTGGTTCTTCATTAACATAACGGATCCTCTCGAGCGCATTAACCGGTTCTCCTTCTTGAATCTTTAATTGTTCACTAAGATACTCATCGGCAGGGATAACTTCTAATTGTATTACTTTAATTGATGGTTTCTTTCCTTGCATCGAAATTTGACTCGAAAAGTGGTCCACTGTCGTTGTTAAAATTTGTTTTACTTTATTTGCGGACACAAAGGTTCCACTTCCCCGTTTGCGATAGACGTAACCTTCCATGGTAAGTTGTTGTAAGGCAGTTCGTACGGTTGTCCTGCTTACTCCATATTTCTCGCAAAATTCAGCCTCAGTCGGCAATTGGGAGTCCGGTTTATATTCCCCGTCGTTAATCAATTGAATAATAGCATCCTTTACCTTAAGGTGTAGAGCACTTCCGTCTTTCGCTTCTTCTATCATAATGGACTTCCCCCTCAATACTTATAGATTATCAAAAAAAGGCTCTTAAATGTACTGTAAAAATACAATTTTTTATATTTGTAATAACAAATTTAAAAATTAGTAACAAATTAATAAAATTGTATTGTAAATATTCTGAATTGTAATTACAATAAGGTTATAAAATGTAATCGCTTTCTTAAGGGGGATATGAATGAAGATTTTATTATGTTGTTCCGCAGGTATGTCTACGAGTCTATTGGTTTCTAAAATGGAGGGAAGTGCCAAATCTCAAGGGATTGATTGTGAAATTTGGGCAGTAGGTACTACTGAAATAAATGACCAGATTAACAAGGCTGACGTGCTGCTCCTTGGTCCACAAGTTCGCTATATGCTTCCTCAGCTTAAAAAGGCTGGAGAAAAGAAGGGTATTCCGGTAGAGGCTATTAACCCGCAGCATTATGGGCTTTGCAATGGAGAAGAGGTTTTGAAGCAAGCGATTAATCTAATTAAAGGGGAGTAGATAACATGATGAATTTTATTGATAAATTTATTATGCCTTTTGCAAATAAGCTTGGTAACAATAGACATCTTCTTGCCATCCGTGATGCTTTGGTGGGAATGATCGCGATTACCATGATTGGTTCGTTAGCAGTCCTTTTGAACAATCTTGGAAATGTACCAGGTATTGGAAAATATTACAAAAAATTTATGATATCTCTTTTCGGGGAAACGTGGACAACATTGGGTGGAGATATTTGGTGGGGCACCCTTGCCTTCATGACCATATTTGCGGTTTTCGGGATTGCGAATAAATTGGCAAAGTCTTACGGGGACGATGGGTTTGAAGCGATGCTAGTAGCTGGTGCTGCCTTCTTTGTTCTGATTCCTCAAGTTGCCAACGTATCGATTACTCCAGAGGGAGGAGAGGCAGTTACCGGTGGCGAGTGGGGATTTATTGGCTGGAATTATTTCAATGCCACAGCCCTTTTCACTGGTATTATTGTGGCGATTGTCGCGACTGAAATTTTTGTTCGCTTAGCTAAAATCAAATTTTTAGTGATTAAATTGCCGGATGGAGTTCCGCCAGCGGTATCTCGTTCATTTGCAAAGCTCCTTCCAGGAATGGCAACCATTTTTACAATTGGGTTGTTTGGACTTATTTTACGTAAATTTATTAGTGATGGCGCTTATTTAAACGATTGGATTAATAAAGTACTAGTTTCACCTCTTACGGGTGCAGTAGACTCGATGCTGTTTGCTATTTTAATCGTATTTTTGGTACATGGATTTTGGATTCTCGGTCTTCACGGTCCAAACATACTAGGAGGAATTACAACTCCTTTAATGACCAAACTAGGACAAGAAAATGTAAATATGTATGCACAAGGTGTACAGGATTTAGGAAAATACCACATTCTTTCAGGATCCTTCTTGGATGCATTTGTGTATCTTGGGGGTTCTGGTGCCACTTTAGGTTTATTGGTAGCAATGTTTATCTCCGGTCGCAAACGAAATAAGCAATTAATAGCGTTAGGCACTCCTCCTGGGGTATTTCAAATTAATGAACCCATTCTTTTCGGATTGCCAATTGTATTGAATCCCATTTGGTTCATTCCGTTCATACTAGGACCAATAATCATGACCATTGTAGCCTATACATCTATTAGTTTAGGTCTGGTTCATCCAGTTGTTGCTGATATTCCTTGGGTGACTCCGGCGATTGTAGGAGGATTACTGGCAACTGGCGGGCATGTTTCAGGTGCAATTTTAGCGTTAGTGAATTTAATCATTTCTGTTGCTATTTATCTTCCATTTGTTATCGCTCAGGGACGAATAGAGGCAAGAAGAGAAAAGGGAGAAACATCATCCCAAGCTACTGATACCCTAAATATGTAATAGGGTATGGATTTAAAGTTTGCAACCAATAAATAATCGATCATCCAGAGGTGTGAAAAAATGAAAGAGGGTTTAAAAATTGTAACAATAGGCGGGGGTTCGAGCTATACCCCTGAACTTATTGAAGGCTTTATTAAATATCATAGCGAACTGCCAGTCCGTGAATTATGGTTGGTCGATGTTGAAGAAGGAAAGGAAAAGCTTGAAATTGTCGGTAATCTTGCCAAAAGAATGGTAGAAAAGGCAGGAGTTCCGATTAAAATCTATTTGACCTTAGACCGAAAAGAAGCGTTAAAGTCAGCAGATTTCGTAACCACTCAATTTCGCGTAGGTTTGCTGGAAGCGCGTAAGAAAGATGAGAGTATTCCATTGAAACATGGTGTTCTTGGTCAGGAAACCAATGGACCTGGAGGCTTATTTAAAGCACTTAGGACCATTCCTGTTATCCTTGATATTTGCCGGGAAATGGAAGAGGTTTGTCCATATGCCTGGCTTATAAATTTTACAAATCCTGCTGGGATGGTCACAGAGGCTGTCCTTCGTTACAGTAATATTGATAGAGTTGTTGGATTGTGTAATGTGCCAATTGGAATGGAAATGGGCGTTGCAAAACTATTAGAAGTAGACCCACACCGGGTAAGAATTGATTTTGCAGGATTAAACCACATGGTGTACGGATTAAATGTTTATGTCGATGGTGAATCCGTTAAGGATCAAGTGATTTCCTTAATTAATGATCCAGAGAAAAGCATCACAATGCAAAACATTCATGCCATGGGTTGGGAGCCTGAGTTCTTGAGGGCGTTAGATGTTTTTCCATGTCCATATCATAATTACTATTATAAATCTGGAGACATGCTTGAAAAAGAATTGAAAAATTATCAAGAAGGCGGAACACGTGCTGAGGTCGTTAAAAAGCTAGAAGAAGAGCTGTTTGAGTTATATAGAGACCCTCATTTGGCCATTAAGCCTCCTCAATTAGAGAAGAGAGGCGGCGCCTATTATAGTGATGCAGCTGTAAGGCTCATCCACTCGATGTATACTGACAAATGCGACATCCAGGCAGTTAACACCCTAAATAAGGGAGCAATCTCAAGTCTCCCATTTGATTCTGCTATAGAACTCAGCTGTATCATTACAAAAGATGGGCCGAAACCTATCGCGGTGGGCAATTTACCTATACAAGTCCGAGGACTTGTTCAACAAGTGAAATCATTTGAAAGGGTAGCAATTGAAGCGGCAATCAGCGGAGATTATGCAACAGCGTTATTGGCCATGACAATAAATCCTTTCGTACCAAGCGATCGCGTAGCAAAAATCATTTTAGACGAAATGCTCGAAGCACATAAGGAATATTTACCACAGTTTTTTAATTTAAAATAGGTGAGGAAACAGAATGGAAAATTTAGAACAAGTAATCTTTCAAATTATTCTCCATGGCGGTAATGGCCGAAGCACTGCGATGGAAGCACTGTTCGCAGCAAAGCAAGGTGACTTTGAAGGAGCAAGAGAAAAATTAAAGGAAGCAGAAAACGCATTAAATGAGGCCCACCATATTCAGACATCTCTCATCCAAGGGGAGATAAGAGGAGAAACAACAGCGGTCTCTTTGCTAATGGTTCACGCACAAGATCATTTAATGAATGCGATGACAGTGAAGGATTTGGCTGCAGAAATGGTTGAGCTTTATTATAGAATAAATTGATTTGAAAGGAAATATTTTTCCAAAAATGACAACCTTCTTGTCTGATAAAAGGTGATTAAATCATGATTAAATTAATCGTTAACGCGGATGACTTTGGGTTTAGCCATGGAGTAAACCATGGGATCATCGACAGTTATTTGTATGGAATTGTCAATTCAACTACGATGATGATGACAATGGCTGGGACCGAACATGCCATCCTATTGGCCAAAAGATATCCTAAATTGCGGGTAGGAATTCATCTCGTTCTAACATGTGGGAAACCATTAGTCGATCATGTACCATCATTGGTTGATAATAATGGCCATTTTAAATCCTTGTCTACATTTGATCCAAAAGTTATCTCATTGGAGGAACTGGAAAGAGAGTGGACTGCTCAAATCGAACGATTTATCAATGCAGGACTTACACCCACCCATCTTGATAGCCATCACCATGTTCATACATTGACAGAACTGAATCCTGTTGTTAAGAATTTATCTATAAAATTCAGACTGCCGGTAAGGAAGAATGGATTCAAATCCATTGATGGTGTGAAATCCTTCTCTGACGTATCATTGTTCGATTTCTATGGCGAAGGTGTTAAACCAGATTATTTTACAAAATTGAATGAACGTTTTAAAGCTGGTATGACAGTTGAAGTGATGTGTCACCCAGCATACCTAGATAATAACCTTTTACATGGGTCATCTTATACTTATCAGAGATTAACAGAGCTAGAAATTCTGACTTCAGTAAATTTACCCCAAAACACGATCTTAATGTAAACGGAGTTATCATCGCTTTTTTCTAAGTCACCTATAAAATTCATAGGTGACTTTTTGACATAGTTTCACGGTTAATAGAAATTTTTTGTAGATTTTGCAGGAAATTGTGAATTGTTTGTAAAAACAGAGGAAATGAGTAATAATGAGTAATAAATATTTATGAAATCCACTGAAATAATAAATCTATAATGAATGCAAAACATATCTTCAAATCGGTCGATAAAATGAATTTTCGGAAAAATAAGTTGACACCTTCAACCCAACCATGATATAAACACAATAAGAAATTTTAGCGCTTAAAAGCGTAAAAGCATTAATTAATATTGATAAATGCGTACTAAACAGGGGGAAATACTCATGGGACATCGTAGCAAAATTATTGACTGTACTATTCGTGATGGAGGATTAGTTAACAATTGGGATTTCAGTGTTAAATTTGTTCAAGACTTGTATGAAGGCCTAAGTGAAGCGGGTGTTGAATACATGGAGATTGGCTACAAAAATTCTCCTAAGCTTCTTAAGGCGACTGAGCCCAATCCATGGAGATTTCTTGACGATAACTTCCTAAAAGAAATAATCCCTGTGAAAAAGTTTACGAAATTGTCTGCTTTAGTAGATATTGGGCGTGTCGATCCCAATGACATCCTACCTCGTGAGCAAAGTGTTTTAGATATGATTCGAGTGGCATGTTATATCCGTGAAGTTGATAAAGGATTAGAACTTGTCCAAATGTTCCATGATTTGGGTTATGAAACTTCCCTAAACATTATGGCATTATCAAGTGTTCCTGAACAACAGCTGATTAAAGCGTTTGAATTGGTGAAGGCAAGCCCTGTAGATGTAGTCTATATTGTAGACTCTTTCGGCAGCTTAGAACCTGTTGATATTGAGCACCAAGTGAAAAAGTTCAATGAAATGATTCCTAACAAACAGCTGGGGATTCATACGCATAACAATATGCAATTAGCATTCGCCAATACCTTAACGGCGCTGCGAAATGGGGTTACATACCTTGATTCGTCTGTTTATGGCATGGGCCGTGCAGCAGGTAACTGTAACACAGAACTTCTCGTTAGCTACATTCAAAAACCAAGCTATGAGCTAAAGCCAGTTCTTAGAGTGATTGAAGAACATATGCTCGAAATGCGTGAAAAGTGGGAATGGGGCTATATCATTCCTTATATGATTTCAGGAGTACTGAATGAACATCCACGTGTGGCCATGGCTTACCGAGATAGTGCCGACCGTGATAAATTTGTAGATTTTTATGACAAAGTAACATCACCCGAAAGTACAGTGGCTACAGCTTTAAAATAGTTTAAATTGCTCAAGTACCTCTATCGATGGAGGTACTTTTTATTTTTTAAAATGAATAGAATGATGAAGGGATTATTAGGATTTAGAGGAATTATATTATAAAGGCTCTTTTCGTAAACTTTGTTGCTTTTGGACCTTTTTCAAGGTCTTTTACTAATAATTTGGTTTGAATTATATTGCAAATCATATATAAGACAACCTTAAGAAGAGGTAATGTGTAGTATGAATGAGGAGTTAATTAAAAATGCCGATGCAAGCTACCAGCTGGCTGAGCAGAAGGCTGCTCATTATTTTAAATCACTTTCTAGGCAGGTGGTGGAAAAGACCTATTCCCAGTCTATAACAAAAGATATCCAAACGTGGAAACATAACCATATCCATCACTATTCCTTTTTATCCTTTTTTTCGCGTCATAAGGGAAAACCTGATTCTCAAGCGTATCATAATTATATCCAATGGCTTGATTACACAGGTAAGCTAGATAATTACCTGGATCGAAGCATCTCTTATATTTTCATGCGCGATCTAGGCAAAGCCCTCGATTCGCCTGAGACACAGACAAGGATACGGCGAGTCGTTGACGATTTAAAAAAACATCTGACTGAGTCAAAAGCAGTAGATCGGAGTGTCAAAACTGAGCCATTCAGCATGGCTGGGTTGTACCGGATCGCACAGAAGAAAGGCGTCGAATCCACAATGATCTGGGTATTGAACAAACTAAAGATTGTATCTGAAAAAATTCCAAAAGAGATGGATGCAGAAAATGCCCAGCGAAAGCTCATTAAAATCATTGCTGGGGTACTCATGAATGAGATTGAAGAAATGGGCAGTGAGTTAGCACCTGAAGAACGGACACATAAACTTGATGCAGCGATTAGGCTGGGATATTCCTATGGTCTGACCTATCCATTCATAGATGATCTTCTCGATGCAAAAGTCTTAACTTCTAAAGAGGAAAAACAATATTCCGATTTGATTCGTACAACTCTTATCTCTGGAACAGTACCGGAATTGGGTGAATGGACTGGGAATAACCTAAACCTAATCCGTTATATTCATTCCGAACTTCGTGAGGCTTTTCAATATATTAAGTCACAATTACGACCAGAGACGAAAAAAAGATTTTTCGAACAAGCCTATGTGTTTTTTAATTCACAAGAAGTGGACCGCCTAAAAGATCTATCCAATCCGAATTACACAATGGAAGAGTTATACATACCCGTCATCTTAAAATCTTCTTCCTCCCGATTGATTGTCCGGTCTGTAATCAGTGCTCCTGAAGATGAAGGCTTCGACAATCGAACATTCTTTTACGGTATTTACAATCAACTCGCTGATGATTTTACTGATATGTATGATGACTTGAAAGATGGAAGGGTCACACCTTATACCTATTATTTAAAATATCATCATGAGCGCAGCGATCTTATTAATCCCTTTGAATTATACTGGACAGTAATCTCTAATTTAATCCATCATGTGTACCACTCAGATCGAAAGGCCTGTGAGGTGATTCTTGATCGGGCAATAAATGGCCTTAAGCGATACAAAGAACGCATGGGTACAGTTAAATACAATGAAGTGATGAAGCTTTTTGCTGCTGGAGATCCTAAATTCAATCGTGTTATTCAAAATATGGTACGGAAAGCTGATGATGTGGATTTCTTTGATAAATTACTAAGGGACCATATGATTACTACTTTAAAGAAAGAACGGAAAGAGAGGGAAGTTTTTTTAGACACGGTTGAAACGATTCGCAAAGAGATTAACCACATCTTAAAAATCCCTAAAATCGACAATGTAGAGCCACTAATAGATGCAGCAAATTACAGTCTGGAAGGTGATGGAAAGCGACTGAGGCCGATCATGACTTGGGTCATGGGTGTGAACGAGTATGGACTAAATAAGTCTGCCATCGTACCTCTCCTCAAATCATTGGAATATATGCATACGGCATCCTTAATCTTCGATGATCTGCCATCCCAGGATAATGCCTCTACCCGCAGGGGGCGTCCGACCCTTCATCAGGTGTTTAACGTTTCTATAGCGGAATTAACTGGTCTCCTTCTCACCCAGAAGGCGATCGAGGAACAAGCATCATTGGGCCATTTCGATTCAAAAACTGTGCTTCAATTGATCCACTATTCGGCTCAAATGACAGCAGTTATGTGTAAGGGTCAGGCGATGGACTTAGATTCTAAAGGGAAACAATTGACACTAGAACAATTGAATACGATGTGCTTTTATAAAACCGGAATAGCTTTCGAAGCTTCGCTCATCATGCCTGCGCTCCTTGCCCGTGCAAAGGAATCTGAAATAGAAGCTTTGAAAAAATTCGCCCATCATGCTGGGATTGCCTTCCAGATAAAGGATGATCTGCTTGATGTTGAAGGAGACTTAGTCTTACTGGGGAAACCAATTGGTCAAGATGCCGAAAACAACAATTCGACTTTTGTGTCAATCCTAGGTTCTGATGGTGCTAGAAAACAAATGTGGGAACATTACTGTCTTGCCATGGAATCTTTGCAAGGTGTGCCACGTAATATTCCTTTCCTAAAGCACTTATTAAATTATATTGTGAACCGTGACCATTAGGAGTATTGCCATATTGTATATTTAGAAGTTGCCGAATTGGAAGGCAACTTCCTTTTTGCTTGTAAATTAAACGATCTAGTTGCTGTAGATCATTCACCTAGTAATTTGGTACTGACAAAGTATTTTTTCTCCCAAATTCCATTCAAAAGAAAGCTTCTATGATAGTCTTTTTTATCCATTCCCTTTAACTAGTTACTCATATAAAATAATGAATAAAAAGAGGGAATGAAAGAACATTTTGAACACAGATGAAGCTTTTGACTTGTTAATGGAAGCCGGAATCACAGAAGAAGCTAGTATTCAAACAGTTAGACGCTGGTATCGTGAAAGAAAGATTAGCTATAAAGGAGCAGGTCCAAAGGGCGCCGGTTACATTCTTGGAAGTACAGATCAAGCTTTTTATTTGTTGGAGGATGCAGGCGTAGCCGAGGATACAGCTGTTCAAATCGTCCGTCGTTTATTGCGTGAAGGAAAGATTAGAAGCGTGGGTACTGGAAATCAGAAAGCTAACAATCCGCCAAATGAAACAGCCAAGCGGTTAGTTAATCGTTCTTCCAATCAGGATCAGTTCGTCCACCAATTAAAAGTAAAAATAAAGGCACAGGATGAGCATATAAAAGGAATCGAACACCTTCATCAAACCTCAGTAGCTTCTTTAAGTCAGCAAAGAGATCTATTGAATAAAGAGATTGTTAACCTAGAAAAAGAGAAAAGTGAATTACAAAAGGAAACAATGAAGTTATTAAAAGAAAATATTAGTCTACATAATGAATTAATAAAATTAAAAGAAGAGCTTTCTAAAGGAAACAAAAGTGACGTTGATAGGGCTGAAGCTGCAGCTGCTCCTCCTCCTTCTAAAACGAAGGATTATCGTCAAAAATTAGGACTTTCCAAAGGGGCGAGTGATAAGGAAGTCTTAACAAAGTATAAAAATCTATTAAAAATAACACACCCCGATCACGGCGGCAATGCGGCTGCATTTCATTTCATTAAAACTGATTATGATCAATTTAGAAATAGCATCAATATGAAATAATTTCAATTGATTCACTTGCACCTATGCACTAAATTTATACAATATCTAATCCTTTTGGTAATGAGAGTTAGGGGAAATCCTTAACCACGTTACTAAAGGGATTTTTTAATGTGAATAAGGACCTATTTCGATTATTCATATACCATCAAATCGTTATTTGGTTGGTAAATGACAGCGTAATTTTGAACAAAAGGCATAAATATTTCAAATAAATAATCAAAATAATAAACATGCTGTATAAAGAGCAAGTAGTCACAAGTATAATAAAAAAAACGGTTAGCAAAAAGGCGGAGTCATATGAGGAAAAATGTTAAAGGAAAAATGTTAATGGTAACCTTATGTTTATTAGTTTTCGGATTGATTGCTAGAAATGGCTTTACAAATAAGGCGAATGGTGAACAAACCCAAAATAACGGGATAACGGTTTATCTGGCTGGAGACTCGACTGCTGCTAGTTATTCAAGTTCGTTCGCCCCTCGGGCCGGCTGGGGACAAGTTTTTAATCGTTATTTCGATAATACCGTTGTAGTGATAAACGAGGCCAAAGCTGGCAGAAGCTCAAAAAGTTTTATTAAAGAAGGAAGGCTCAAATCAATCTTAAAACAGATTGAGAAAGGGGATTATCTATTCATTCAATTTGGTCATAATGACCAAATAAGAAAGGATCCAAACCGTTTTACGGAGCCTTATTCTTCCTACAAAAGATATTTAAAACAATATATTGACGGGGCCCGTGCTAAACAAGCCATTCCTGTTCTTGTGACACCTGTTGAACGAAGATCTTTCACAAATGAAGGAATAGCACGAAATACACATGGCGAGTATCCTAATGCTATGAAGGAACTTGGATTGGAAGAACATGTACCTGTTATTGACCTTACTGCTAAAAGTAAGAACTTGTTCCAAGAACTTGGGCCAGAAAAGACTAAGGATGTTTTCCTGTGGCTTGATGCCGGAGAAAAAGAGAAATATCCAAAGGGTGTCCATGATAATACACATTTTCAAAAAGCAGGAGCGGAGAAGATCTCTCGTCTTGTGCTTGTTGGCGTTGAGGAATTAAACTTGGTTCCACTTCGTAACCACATTTTGAAATAATTTTAACTACCTTGATTCGTTTAGTATTTCTGGAACTATCTTTGTGATAGTTTCTTTTTTTTCTTAAAATGCAAAGCATGAACAAAGAAATGACGATTAGTAAAGGTTATAATATATTTTGAATAAATCCATGCGAATCAACAAGGAGGGCTACTGCCTGAAAACCAAAAAAATAACACTACAGACAAAAATATTTGGGCTAGTTCTATTATTGGGATTATTGTTGATTCTACTGCTGACAATATTTTTCGGATATAGGGAAAGTAAACAAATTGAGGAAAACCGGGGCAGGATGGCGCTGGAAATCTCGAAAACAGTATCCTTCATTCCAACCATAATTGCTGCGTTTCAAACAAATGATCCATCGAAAACAATACAGCCCATTGCCGAGACGATCCGCAAAGAAACGGGCGCTGAATTTGTTGTCATAGGAAACAAAGATGGCACCAGGTATTCGCATCCATTAAAATCACTGATTGGGAAGAAAATGAAGGGCGGAGATAATGAAAGGGCTATAAAAAATAAGGAGTATTATGTATCGAAGGCAAAGGGGTCGCTTGGGCCATCGATAAGAGGGAAATCTCCTATTTTAAACAAAGAGGGAGAGGTAATTGGAATCGTTTCAGTCGGTTTTCTTCTCGAAGATGTCCATCAGCAAATCATGAAAAATGTCACCAAGGTTCTTCTAGTTTCACTCTTTGCCCTTTTGATATCACTTATCGGTAGTATCCTTCTTGGCCGGAATATCCGTAGAGATACGATGGGGCTTGAACCCTATGAAATTGCCGCACTTTATAAAGAAAAGAATGCTGTCCTCCATGGAGTTAAGGAAGGGATTTTAGCCATAGATAAGGAAGGCTATATTACCATGATGAATCAGCCCGCCAAAAGATTATTACATATTAATGGATCCGTCCGACATGTAAAAGTAGATGGGCTCTTTCCATCTGACTATTTATATGAAGTAGTAACATCAGGAATTCCACAAGTTGATAAAGAAATGGTTTGGAAAGATAAAACCGTTATCGTCAACTGTATTCCACTCTTTGATGATGATTCCAAGGTAAGTGGTGTAGTTGCATCTTTTCGTGATAAAACAGAAATTGAGCAAATGTTAAACACCCTATCTGAAGTAAATAGGTATTCAGAAGATCTCCGAGCGCAAACACATGAATACACGAATAAATTGTATGTCTTATTAGGTCTTCTTCAGTTAGAAGAATATGAACAGGCGATCGAGATGATCCAATCTGAAACAGAGGTATTACAATTTCAGAATTCTATTGTTTTTAACCATATCGAAGATACGAAAGTCCAAGCCATCCTTTTAGGGAAATTAGGAAAAGCTTCTGAGAAGAAAATAAAGTTTGAAATCGTATCTGATAGCTATTTAAAGGAATTGCCTGCTCATTTTAAGATTTCCAACCTAATTGTGATTATTGGAAACTTAATTGACAATGCCTTTGAAGCTGTCACTGGGTCAGATTTTCCTATTGTGAAATTTTTCGCTACTGATATTGGTAGTGATATCATTTTTGAGATTGCAGATAATGGGAAGGGAATTAGTGATACAGAAATTCCGCTTCTATTTGCGAGGGGATTTACTTCTAAAAATGGAGCTGAGCCGAGAGGGTTTGGCCTAGCAAATGCTGAAGCTGCAGTGGTAGAAATGAATGGGATGATTGAGGTGCAAAGTACCCCGGAAAGTGGAACTGTCTTTACCGTGTATCTCCCTAAGGAATACGAGAGGGGCCAAAAAGCATGAGTAGGATAAAAGTAGCCATCGCAGAGGATGATTTCCGAGTTGCAGATATCCATGAAAAGTTTTTAAAAAAATTTAAGGAAATCGAAGTGATTGGAAAATCTTTAAATGGGGAACAAACTCTTCAAATTCTGACTGAGAATACCCCCGATTTAGTAATATTGGATGTGTATATGCCTGATATGCTCGGATCTGATTTGCTTCCAATCATCCGTGAGCGTTTTCCAAAAGTAAGTATTATCATGATAACTGCAGCAACCGATAAAGTTTTCCTTGAAAAAGCACTAAGCTACGGTGTGGAGAATTATTTGATTAAACCGGTAAATAGAGAGAGATTTGACGAAGTCATTTTAGAATATATAAAAAAGCACTCCCTCCTAACTTCTACTCAAGATGTAGACCAGAATTATGTTGACCTTCTTTTTGGTAATAAAAAGACGGAAAAGATTGCAGGACTGCCTAAGGGAATTGATGAAATTACTCTCGGAAAGGTGAAAAACGCGCTACAGGTGAAAAACCAAGGACTTTCTGCTGAAGAAGTAGGGAAGGAAATTGGCGCGTCAAGGATTACTGCACGCAGGTATTTAGAATATCTATCATCTATTAAGGAAGCAAAAGCAGAAGTAGTTTATGGAATTGTCGGGAGGCCAGAACGAAAATATTATCCTGTCTAGTGAGGTTGCCAAACGGCATCCTTTCTTTATTTTGTAATCTACCACAATGTATTAAAAGAAATAATTTTGTCGTGAACAATATGTACAAAATAGTAAATAATGTACGATAATAACTTTATTTTGAAAACGTTTTCACTCTAGAGTATTTAGATTATTATTAATTTACTAACAAAAGGGGTGAAGATAATGCTAGCAATTTTAGGATTTTTAATGATCTTTATTTTTATGATATTAATTATGACAAAGCGTCTATCAGCGATGATTGCTTTAATGGTGATTCCGATTGTATTTGCATTAATAGGTGGATTTGGAAAAGAAATGGGACCTATGGCGCTTGAGGGGATAAAAAGCGTAGCACCAACAGGAATTATGATCCTTTTTGCGATTCTCTTTTTCGGAATAATGATTGATGCAGGTGTATTTGATCCGATCATCTCGACAATCTTGAATGTGGTAAAAGGGGATCCTGTAAAAATTGCAATTGGAACAGCCGTACTTGCATTATTAATCTCCCTTGATGGTGATGGAACCACTACATATATGATCACCATTTCAGCCATGCTTCCTTTATATAAACGAATAGGCATGAAACCTTTGGTTCTAGCTGGAATTGCTGTATCTTCTTCAGGTGTTATGAACCTTCTTCCATGGGGGGGTCCTACTGCTAGAGCTATGACAGCATTACATCTGGAGATGGGGGATATCTTTACTCCCGTAATCCCTAGTATGATAGGGGGAGTGTTGTTTGTATTGTTCATGGCATATTGTCTTGGTAGAAACGAGCGCAAACGGATCGGAGTATTGGAAATTGATTATAGCACGATGGCCATGATGGCAGCCACATCAGAGGAAGCCTTCCTTAAACGTCCCAAATTAATTCTTGTAAACTATCTATTAACCATTCTACTTTTAGTTGCTCTAATACAAGAATTGCTGCCTACCACCGTATTGTTTATGGTTGGTTTTGCCATTGCGATTACAATTAATTACCCTAATATAAATGAACAAAAAGAACGGATTATGCACTATGCGGATAATGCATTATCGGTCGTCTCAATGGTGTTTGCTGCAGGTATTTTTACAGGTATTCTTTCAGGGACGAAAATGGTCGATGCGATGGCACATACGATGATTACTCATATTCCAGATGGACTAGGCTCCCATTTTGCTCTTATCACAGCAATTATTAGTGCTCCATTCACGTTCTTCATGTCTAATGATGCATTTTACTACGGTGTACTTCCTTTGCTTGCTAAGGCAGCTAGTGGGTATGGAATTGACCCCGCTATGATTGGAAGAGCATCACTAATGGGATTACCAGTCCATTTATTAAGCCCTTTAGTACCCTCCACGTACTTATTAGTCGGCATGGTTGGAGAAGATTTCGGAGACCTGCAGCGCACTTTTCTGAAATGGGCAAGCGGTTCAACAGCGGTGATGATTTTAGTTGCACTTATTTTGTCCATCATTCCAATCTAACTGCTCGTATATAGTCCAAAGACTCGTTACCAGAGTTTTTGGACTACTTTTAATTTTAATGGAGTAAAAAAGGAGATTTTATGGAAGTATTCTTTCTTATCTTATTGAATGTCATTTTACCGGTATTTGTTTTAATAGGGGCTGGTGTATTTCTCCATCGGAAATTTAAGTTTGATATGAACACTTTATCAAAGCTAAATACATATTTTCTTATGCCATGTGTAGGATTTGTAAACATTTACCAGAATAATGTTGGCGGTGAAACACTGTTGCACATCATTGGCTTCTTAGTTATACAATGTTCTTGCTTAATGATCTTAAGTGCCATCATTTCAAAAATAGCAAAATTTGATAAAGGTCTTTCTTCAACATTTAAAAATAGTGTGGTCCTAAATAATTCTGGAAACTTTGGGTTACCTGTGAGTCAACTCGTTTTTCAACATAACCCTTTGGGTGCATCCATTCAGATTGTCGTCATGATTTTTCAGAATTTGCTTACCTACACGTATGGTTTACTGAATTCTGTTTCCGTTGATCAACGTGGAATAAAAGCAATGAAAGAGTTTCTAAAAAACCCAGTCATTTATGCTTTTATACTAGGATTGATTCTCCACACTTTACAGATAAAAATCCCAACATTTTTATGGACTCCAATAAAAAATACTTCAAATGCTTTTTTGGCAGTGGCGCTAGTTACGCTGGGTGCACAAAGTGCATACATAAAAATAACTCGATTCTCTTTGCCACTGTTTTTTAGCCTATTTGGACGTCTCATCTTATCTCCTGCAGTAGCTTTTATCATTATTTTAACTTTAAATTTGGAAGGTACTACGGCACAAGCGTTGTTTATTGCAAGCTCATTTCCTACATCAAGAAACAGTGCTCTTTTTGCATTAGAATATGGAAATTATCCAGAATACGCAGCACAAGTTGTTTTGCTGTCTACTATACTAAGCATGGTTACAGTAACTACGGTTGTATTTTTATCGACCATTTTATTTTAATCTGGTGAGGACCATTATAGTCAGAAACAATCTAGTAAAAAGCAGGTGAGAGATGGCAGCTGAACATAGCTGCCATCTTTCTTTATCTTCTTAACTTGGGAGAAGAATGAAAAAATTATTAAGCCACAAACTAAAGGAACATGAATTGAAAGAAGGGAAAGCACTGAAAAGGATAATAATAAGCTTATCTTTTATATTATTTTTTTCAACTAATGTTGTCTTAGCTGAAGAATTAACCGAACAAAAACAGATCCTAGTTGAAGGAAATGAGAAAGAAGGGGTTTACCTTTACGCGACACCAAATCCAAAAGACGAATTGTTTACGGATTTTGAAGTAAGGATTGGGAAAGAAATATTCGAAACCTATGGCTGGAATGCTCCCATGAGAGAAGAACGAAAGCCTGAATTACACGTGGTCGATCTTAATAAGGATGGACAAAAAGAAATCGTAGTTATAATTACTATTGGTACTGGTACATGGGTAGTTCAGAAAGAAGCGCATATTATCCAACAAGTAGAAACAATAGATGGAAAAGTGTATGAGGAAATGGACATTGAAAACCCTGTCCACACGATAGAGCGTGATTTCAAGATTACTGCTACCAATAAAACAATTCAGGTAAAAGGGAGAGGACATATTTGGAACGCGGAAAATTCTTGTGGCAAGACGTATTATCGCCACCGATTCCCCTTTTATCAATCCGTAAACTGGAAGGTTGAGGGCAATCAATTGGTCGCGAATGTAGGATTAACTCTCACTCACAACTGTGTCCCAGCGGGGTTTGTCCTAAAGTACAAGCAAAAAGGTGAAATTTATGTGGTGAAAAAGATAAAAGTGAATTTATAGGCGAATTGGAAAAGAGAAGCAGGAGACCGTAATGGCTCCAGCTTCTTTTAATTTACCTTGGATAACATTAATACATCCAAGTTGGAAATGTTTATCGCACCAGAGTCACGGATTTCCTTTAAGCTATTAATATCAAGGATGCTTATATTACGGTTTGATATTTGGATCCATTTTTGGTTTTTCCACTTATTAAGTATTTTATTTACTGTAATCCGAGAGGTCCCTATATAGCGGGCAAACGATGTTTGATCGATGGATACTTTCCCATTTTCGTTTATCAGTTTTAAAAGGAAGTGGGCCATTTGTTGTTCAACAGGGGAATTGAGAAAGGCAATAATTTCTGCCAAAATCCTAAATTTATAGATAAGCGAATTGGTGAAAATGCATGCGGCTTCAGGATGTTTCTCACAAATCATTCCTAGCGCTTCATCAGAGAAAAAATAGATCTCAGATAAACAGCTCGAAATGGCAGAGGTTAAATAGGGTTCATTTCTAACACCGTGTTCTCCAAACAACATACCTTCTGGTACATAATTCACCGTTCGCTCCACTCCTTCGCTAGAGAGGAGTGTGATCTTTATCCCACCCTTAGATAGGTAGAAAAAGCCCTTGCCTTCACCTCCCTGATGGTAAACGGCTGAATTTTCCTCAATCACAAGTCTTTTTCCATAGTTTAAAAAGGGACGCCACGAATAGCGAAGATTTTTCATATCAACCCCTTACCGAGCAGCTTTTTTAATTCTCCGGGTTTCTTTATTAAAAACTTTTTCCCATGCATCTCTATGATTTCTTCTTCTTTCCATTGTTTTAATATCTTATATAAGGTGATTCTCGTTAAGCCTGTGCATTTTGTCAGGTCCTGCTGTGTAAGAGGTACTTCGTATTTCTTAAATTCATAACAAATATTTAATAGAATGGCAGACAATTGTTGTTCTGGTGTAAGGGTATCCAAATAAATTTTATCCGCTAGGATGTGCATTTTATGAATCACAGTTTTGATAAACATGTTAAGGATGGATGGTTGGGCCTTGATTAATGTTTGAAAATGTTCACAAGAAAAATAATAAAGTATAGATTCATTAACCGCCGTTGCCGTCGTAAAATGCGGTTGTCGATCCATCGCTTGAACCCCCAATAGCTGCCTAGGAATGGCGATGTTCAACAAGCGTTCTTTACCAATGGGAGTGGTTGTTGTCACTTTTACTAATCCCTTGTGGATATAATAAAACCCATCTCCCATTGTTCCTTGCTGGTAAATAGTTGTTTTTTCCTTGAAGAATTGTCTAGTACCAAACTGTAAGCATGATTCCCAATTGATATCATTGTCAAACAAGATTGCCAACTAATCAACTCCTAAGTGAGATTTAATACAAAAATATGAATCTAAGAAAAATCTAAGTTAATTAAATGCAATTTTTTGTTAGCGCTTACATTTTTATGTAAAAAAATATTAAATATGTTAACCGCTTAACAATAGTGTAAAAGATTCCAGATGTAAAATCAAATATTGATCATTATCAAATAAAAATAGATTGAAAAATGCAACTTTTTAGAAAAAATGTTAATCAGACTACAATGACACAAAAAATTCAAATTTATAATGAAAATATGAATGAAAAGGGGGATGTTTTATGGGAATTCGTACAGGAGCACAGTATATCGAGGCGTTAAAATCCCGAAATCCAGAAGTTTGGTTATCAGGTAAAAAAGTAAAAAATATCTTTGAAGAGCCAGTTTTTCATCAGCCAATTCTTCAAATTGCCAAGCTATATGATCTGCAGCATGACTCCAAGTTTCAAGAGGACATTACCTATATTTGTAAAGAAACGGGAGAAAGAATATCGAATGCATTCTTGGTTCCGAAAAGCTATCAGGATCTACAAGCACGGAGAAGAACGTTTGAAGAGTTCGCTAAAGCGACATTTGGTTTAATGGGCAGAACTCCTGATTTCTTGAATGTCGTGGTAACTTCAATGGCGAGCAATTCCGAGTTCTTGGACAAATACAATCCAGAATGGGGAAAAAACATTCGTTCATATTTTAAGCATATCCGCGATAATGACTTATTTTTAACTCATGCCATCATCAATCCGCAAAATGACCGCAGCAAATCATCACACGAACAACAAGACATGTTTACCCATCTTGGTACTGTAAAAGAAACACCTGATGGTTTAATTGTAAGAGGAGCGAAAATGCTAGCTACTCTTGCACCAATCACTGACGAAGTAATAGTATATTCTTTTCCTGGTTTTAAGCCTGGTGATGAGCGCTATGCCCTTGCATTTGCCCTTCCACTTGATACGCCGGGTCTACGTATTATCTGTCGTGAAGCCATGCAGGATGGACAACGTTCTGTTTATGATCATCCATTAGCATCAAGATTTGAAGAAATGGATGCGGTTCTAGTCTTCAATGATGTTTTAGTACCTTGGGATCGTGTATTCCTTTATAACAATGTCGAAGCAGCCAATTTACTCTATCCGAAAACAGGAATCGCTCAGCAGCCAGCCCACCAGTCTGGTGTGAGAGGGTTAATCAAATTACAATTTGCAACCGAAGTCGCGTGTAAAATCGCCGACTCCATCGGTGTGGATGGATACCTAAATGTACAAAATGATTTAGGAGAATTAATCCAATCAGTAGAATCGATTCGAGCATTGCTCCGAATTTCTGAATATGAACATGAAGTAACTGCTACAGGCGAAGTGATGCCAGCCTATGCGCCACTTGAAACCATTAGAGGCTTGCTGCCAAAGATGTACCCTCGGGCAATTGAGGTAATCCAAATCATTGGTGCAGGTGGACTCCTAATGTCTCCGACAGAAGCCGATTTCGAGAATCCGGAATTGAGAGAGGATTTAGAGAAGTATTATGTGGGAAGAGAGGGAGTTTCAGCACAAGAGCGCGTCCATCTCTTTAAGCTAGCATGGGATTTATGTGGTGAGGCATTTGGACAGAGAGTTCTTCAATATGAACGCTATTATACTGGAGATCCAATCCGTAAAAGAGCGATTTTCTATAACAACCACAAAAGGAAAAATTCTTTTGAGCTAGCCGACGAAGCCATGAAAATATTTACTCTGAAAAATGAGGTTACAAGCATATAAACATTTATCCGTAATAGAAAGGATGTTCACTCTATGAAGTTATTAGGAATTTCAGGCACAATTATTGGAGCAAAGACTAGTATCGTTGTTTCAAAGGTATTGGAAGAAGTAAAGAAACATCATCCCAACGTTGAAGTAGAACTATTGGATTTAAGAGATTATGATGTTCAGTTTTGTGATGGCCGTAATCCTTCAAGCTATACAGGTGACACGAAAAAAGTTCTTGATATTGTTAATTCTGCTGACTTCTATATTATCGGAACACCGATATTCCAGGGTTCTTTATCAGGCCCACTCAAAAATTTGTTTGATTTAATCAATCCAAAGGATATTCGCAACAAAGTAATCGGTTTTGTTGCTACTGGTGGAACATACCAGCATTACCTGGTGATCGAAAATCAATTGAAGCCAATCGCCGGATTTTTCCGAGCCTTTGTCGCCCCTGGTTATGTCTATGTTAATAACGATCATTTTAGCAAAGAAAATGAAATTATCGATGCTGAGGTTCTTACTAGAATAACTGCCTTAGCCAAAGAAGTGGTTTTCATGCAGGAAGCCTTAAAATCATCGGAGGAAAAATTTGCAACAGTAAATGGATAAGCTTAAAAGTTGAGAGGAGAAGATGGATATGACAAACTCTTTAAAACCAATTAACCTTTGGGGATTTATCGAAGAAAACAAGGATCTACTAAAGCCGCCAGTAAATAATAAAGTAGTTTGGAAGGATTCCGAACTACTGTTCATGGTCCTCGGTGGTCCAAACAAACGGCGTGATTTTCATGTTGACCCATCAGAAGAGATTTTTTATCAATTAAAAGGTGATTGTTACGTTGAGATTATTAATGCTGAGGGTAAAAGAGAAGTAATTACGGTGAAAGAAGGAGAAGTATTTCATCTCCCTCCAAATGTACCCCACTCTCCACATCGGGTCGCTGATACAATCGGAATCGTAATTGAACGTGATAGAGCAGATGGTGAATTAGAGGATTTTGTTTGGTTCTGTGATGAATGTGATCATGAAATGCACCGCGTTACCGTCCAATTGACGAATATTGAAGTGCAGGTAAAAGAGGCGATTAACGGATTTAACAGTAATTTAGAGCTCCGGTCTTGTAAGAACTGTGGACATATTATGCCAGAAGAAGCGAGTGAATGGAAATGCGAGTAGATTTTCATACTCATATCATCCCAGAGAATTTCCCTGATTTTGCGAAAAAGTACCAAAATGACAAGTGGCCGGTTCTCCAGCCAACCTGCTCTTGTGGTGCTAATATTATGGTAGCTGGGAAGGTTTTTCGAGAAGTGACAGACCAGGTTTGGAGTCCAGAAAAACGGATTCACGATATGGAAAAAGAAAATGTAGACATACAAGTTTTATCGCCAATTCCTGTAACGTTTTCCTATTGGGCACCGACAGAAGAAGCGGTAGCTATGGCTAGATTTCAAAATGATTTCATCGCAGAAACAGTTGCTCAGCATCCGACAAAATTTATTGGGTTAGGGACAGTGCCGCTTCAAAATGTTGAGGCTGCGATTCGTGAGCTCGATCGATGTATCCATGTGCTCGGTTTAAAGGGGATCGAGATTGGCACAAACATTAATGGTAGGAATTTAGACGATAATTCGTTAACTGAATTCTTTGCGATGTGCGCGAAGTGGAATGTACCGATCTTTGTTCATCCATGGGAAACGTTAGGCAGTGATCGATTTACTTCCCATAACTTAATGTACACGGTGGGGATGCCAAGTGAAACGGCTTTAGCTGTAGCAAGTTTAATTCTAGGCGGTGTCATCGAGAAATTTCCAGGACTTAAAATTTGTTTTTCTCATGGTGGCGGGTCCCTTCCTTATATTTTACCAAGGCTTGATCATGGTTGGAATGTATGGCCACAATTAAGGCTAACCGAGAATCCACCAAGTTTCTATGCAAAGAAATTTTTCTATGATTCGATCGTAAATAACCCTGTAAATATTAAATTCTTAGTCGAAAAATTTGGTGCTGAACAAGTCATCATGGGGTCGGATTACCCATTCTTACTGCGCGAAACTCCACCAGGGAAGATTATTGATGACACATTAACATTATCAGAAGATGATAAACGAGCCATGCTAGGAGAAAATGCACTTAGATTTTTAAATATCCCTGTAAATCTACTAATTTAATCGGAAAAGAGATGAGAAAATGATAGACAAGGTGATAACTCCAGAAGAGAGATTAAAGGAACTTGGATTGCAGTTGCCGCCCCTCCGCCCTGCATCTGGTAATTACGTTAGCTGTGTTCGGACTGGGAATCTACTTTTCACATCAGGACAGGGTACAGATGAATACCGTGGGAAGCTTGGTGAGGATGTATCCGTAGAAGTAGGCTATCAGGCAGCAAGGGAATGCATGCTTAATCTATTAGCAGTAGTCAAAAATGAACTCGGTGACCTCAACAAAGTGAAACGGATTGTCAAAATACTTGGTATGGTCAACAGCTCTCCTGATTTTAAAGACCAACCTAAAGTCATGAATGGTTCCTCTGATTTATTGGTGGAAGTGTTTGGTGAAAAGGGAAGGCATGCGAGATCAGCAGTAGGTATGTCACAGCTGCCCCACAATAATGCTGTTGAGGTTGAAATGATTGTAGAAGTTGAGGATGGTGATATTAATGAGTAATGTCCTAGAAAAACAACTTCAAATTAACGATGCCAAGCTGTTTATTAATGGAGAATATGTAAGCGCTATTTCAGGTGAAACCTTTGACACTCTTAATCCAGCAACAAATCAAAAATTAGCTGCTGTCGCTAGTGCAAGTGAGAAAGATGTAGAAAGAGCGATTCAGGTCGCAAAGCGTACCTATGATAGTGGTATTTGGAGTAAAATTCCAGTAGAAGAAAGAGCAAAGATCCTGTGCAGAATGGCAGATCTTGTCATGGAACGAGTCGAGGAGTTAGCGCTAATTGAAACATTAGATGTGGGTAAGCCCATTAGAGAAAGCAGAGATTTTGATATCCCGCGTGCAGCATCAAACTTAAGATTCTTTGCAGAAATGGCAAAATACATTAATCACGAGCATTACGAACAATCCAAGCATATGAGCTATACCAAATATGCACCAGCAGGTGTCACAAGTTTGATCATTCCTTGGAATTTACCATTCATGCAAATGACATGGAAAGCTTCTGCTGCGTTAGCTGCTGGTAATACCGTGATCGTTAAGCCTGCTTCCTATACACCACTAAGTGCGGTCCTGTTAGGTGAAATTGCCAACGAAGCAGGATTACCGCCAGGCGTGTTGAATATACTAACAGGTCCGGGTGGAACAGTAGGAACGGCAATGACCACTCATCCATACGTTCGCAGGATTTCTTTTGTCGGGGAGAGTTCCACAGGTAAAACAGTTATGAGAAATGCAGCATCCCAGTTAATTCCGGTATCATTAGAATTAGGTGGTAAATCCGCCAATATCGTATTTGAGGATGCCGACTTAGATGAAGCTGTCGCGGGCTCAATTGAAGCGATTTTTAGAAATCAAGGGGAAATCTGTTTAGCTGGCTCACGATTATTGGTGCAAGAATCAGTTTATGATAAATTCCTCGAAAAATTTGTTAATGCTACAAAGAACATCAAAGTGGGAGACCCATTGGATGAAACTACGGATATGGGGGCGCTTATATCCAAAGGTCATCTAGAAACGGTTGACAACTATGTGCAAATTGGAATTTCTGAAGGGGCGAAACTTGCTGCGGGTGGTAAACGTGTGGCAGGATTGTCACAAGGAAACTTTTACGAACCGACCGTCCTTTATGATGTAAATAACAAAATGAGAGTCGCACAAGAAGAAATCTTTGGACCGGTTTTAGTTGTCATTCCATTTAAAACGGAAGAGGAAGCTATTCAAATCGCCAACGATTCGATTTATGGTTTGGCTGGAGTTGTTTGGTCGAATGATTTAAGACGTGCTCATCGTGTAGCATCTCAAATCGATTCAGGCCTATTCTGGATCAATTGTTGGTATTATCGTGATTTAAGAACTCCTTTTGGTGGTTCAAAAGCAAGCGGTATTGGCCGGGAAGGTGGACGTCATAGTTTTGAATTTTACACAGAAGCCAAGACGATCACAATGAAATTATAAAATAATAGATAAGGTGGCTACTTGGCCACTTTTTATCTATTCATATTGTAAAGGGCAGGTGTAGGAAATATGGATGCAGCAGTAGAACGAATTGTGGAAGAATTAATCAAAGCAGAAAGTCATCAATCCCCCGTTGAACCGTTGACCGCACGTTATTCTGGATTGACTGTGAGTGATGCTTACCAAATTCAACTTGAAGTAATCAGGAAAAAGCTAAAAGAAGGACATGCAGTGATTGGGAAAAAAGTAGGCTTAACAAGCAAAGCAATGCAGCAAATGCTTGGAGTGGATGAGCCTGATTATGGTCACTTGTTAACAGATATGAAGATTGACGATCAAGCAACGGTGAAAGTTGCTGAATTCATCAATCCCAGGGTTGAGGCAGAAATCGGCTTTATATTGGAACAAGACTTAGTTGGACCCAATGTGAACTATCTTGATGTGTTAATGGCAACGAAATATGTCGTCCCAACGATTGAAATTATTGACAGTCGTATTTCTGATTGGAATATCAAATTGGTTGATACCGTGGCTGATAATGGCTCCTCTGCAAGAGTTGTCGTCGGGAAAAAACTCAGCACCATTGCGGGCTTAGATTTGCGAACTCAGGGTATGGTTCTATATCAAAACGAGGTGCCAGTGGCTACCGGAGCAGGAACAGCAGCCCTCGGACATCCAGCACAAGCAGTGGCGTGGTTAGCCAATAAATTATCTGAATTTGGGATGATGCTTAAAGCTGGGGAGTTAATCCTTCCTGGGTCACTTTCCAGTGCTGTTGCAGTTAAAGCTGGCGATACGATTTCCGCACATTTCGGCCAATTAGGTAAGGTTTCAGTCACATTCGAGTAAAAAAAGAGGGAGGTTTAAATATGCAACTGATGCAAGGAACAGACCAAGAAATTGTTACGTACCTTTTAACAGCTGAAAAGGAAAAACGGGAGGTCGAAAAAATTACCACACGTCTTCCAGATCTCACCTTTGTTCAAGCCTATGAGATCCAACAAAAGTTAATCGAGAGAAAGGAGCAAGAGGGACTGCGCCGAATTGGGGTGAAACTCGGTTTAACCAGTAAGGCAAAGCAAGAGATGATGGGTGTCCATGAAGCGATTTACGGGTATTTAATGGATGACATGCTGGCACCTGAATGGGAACCAGTTCAACATAGTCATTTCATTCATCCGAAGGCAGAGCCAGAAATTGCTTTCTTGATTAATGAAGATATTCAAGGAACTAGTGTTACCACAGAAGATATTTTAAAGGTGACGAAATATATTGCTCCAGCGATTGAAATCATTGACAGCCGGTATTTAGATTTCAAGTTCACTCTCGTAGATGTAGTGGCGGATAATTGTTCTTCCTCCAAATTTATTGTCGGTAACAAATGGGTATCGGCGGAAAAGATAAACCTGAAAGAAATTGGTGTCTACCTGTCTAAGAATTCAGAGGTTGCAACAACTGGGACCAGTGCTGCTGTATTAGGAGATCCGGCTGCAGCCGTTGCTTGGGCTGTTAACAAGCTTGGAGAAACAGGACGGGGCTTAAAGAAAGGTGAGATTATTCTTAGCGGTGCCATCACAGAAGCGATTAGTTTTCAAGCTGGTGATACCATTTCGGCACATTTTGCAGAGCTGGGCAGTGTTTCTTTCTCTAGCAAATAACCCAAATACATAATAAAAATTACAGGGAGATTGGAGGATCCATATGCTTTTAACTTTAGAGGATGCACAATTAATGGACAAAAAAGATAGCCTTCATCGATTTCGCGATGAATTTTACTTAAAGCCGAATTCTATTTATATGGACGGGAATTCATTGGGGCTTCTTTCGAAAAGAGCAGAGCGGACGCTCTTGGAGTCCTTAAATGATTGGAAAGAGCATGGAATTGACGGCTGGACAACCGGGAGGCACCCATGGTTTTTTTTATCAGAAAAATTGGGTGAGATGTTGGCTCCATTAGTAGGTGCTCAAGCAAATGAAGTCATTGTAACGGGTTCCACAACGGTCAATTTGCATCAGTTAGTGGCTACTTTTTATAAGCCAGAAGGGACACGGACAAAAATTTTAGCGGATGAATTAACTTTTCCATCAGATATTTATGCACTGCAAAGTCAGCTTCGCATTCACGGATTTGATCCAGAGACACATCTAGTTCGTGTAAAAAGCCGGGATGGGCGTTTTTTAGAAGAAGAAGATATTATTAACGCGATGACCGATGAAATTGCCCTCATCATTTTACCAACCGTCCTCTATCGTAGTGGGCAAATATTAGATATGAAACGCTTAACAGCAGAAGCGAACCAACGAGGAATCCTCATTGGTTTTGATGGATGTCATTCGATTGGAGCGATTCCACATTCGTTTAGTGAATGGGGCGTTGATTTTGCGTATTGGTGCAATTATAAACATTTAAATGGTGGACCGGGAAGTGTTGGCGGATTATTTGTCAATTCTAAACATTTTGGTACAGCCCCTGGCCTGGCTGGCTGGTTCGGTTCGAAAAAAGAGAAACAATTCGATATGGAACACGCTTTAACACCAGCTGATTCCGCTGGAGCCTATCAAATCGGGACACCACATGTACTGAGTCTAGCCCCATTACTTGGCGCGCTGGAAATTTTTACAGACGCAGGAATTGAAAATATTCGTGTAAAATCATTAAAGATTAATCAATTTTTAATGGACCTATTGGAACAAGAGGTAGCAAATATGGGATTTATGATTGGAAACCCTGTTGAAGATTTCCGTCGTGGGGGTCATGTAAGTTTAGAGCATAAAGAAGCTGCACGAATTTGTAAAGCGTTGAAAGAAAATGGGATCATTCCGGATTTCCGAGCTCCAAACATCATTCGTCTTGCTCCTGTTGCGCTCTATACCTCGTACACAGAAGTTTGGGAAGTTGTCCAAATTCTAAAGAAGATTATGACAGAAAAGCAATATGAAAAGTTTAAAAATGAACGTGAAGTCGTTGCTTAATCTAATCAAACGAGGTGGAATTATATGGCGGACAATCATTTGAAAAATGGAAATGGATCAGGGTTAAAACGTGAGTTAAAGACCAATCAACTGACCATGATTGCGATGGGGTGTGCAATCGGAACAGGACTTTTCCTGGGAAGCGGACTTGCAATCAGTACAGCTGGCCCAAGCGTATTAATCAGTTATGCGATAGGTGCCTTCATTGTTTTACTATTAATGGGATGTTTATCAGAAATGACGGTGGCCCATCCAACCTCAGGGTCGTTTGGAACGATATCTGAGAAATATATAAGCCCGTTCGCAGGTTATCTGGTACGCTATTCCTATTGGATTGCCAACGTTCTAGCAGTAGGGGTAGAAGTAAGTGCGATTGCGGTATATATGAAGTATTGGTTTTCAGATGTGCCAGGGTTTGTCTGGATTTTATTGTTCGCCGCTGTCCTTATTTATGTAAATGCAACAAGTGTCAATACATTTGCAACCTTTGAGTATTGGTTTTCGATGATCAAAATTAGTGCCATCGTTGGATTTATTCTTCTTGGAGCATATGTTTTCATTGGAGGGTCGGCTAAGCCGGAAATGGGACCTGAGAACATCGTTAATGAAGGTGGTTTCTTACCGTTCGGCATGTGGGGTATGTGGGTCGCTATCTTTATTTCACTATTTAGCTTTTTAGGGACGGAATTAATCGCCGTTACTGCTGGAGAAGCGAAAGATCCAGATGTTGCAGTACCAAAAGCTTTGAAAGCAACCGTCTTCCGGTTATCGACATTTTATATTATTACTATTGGTATCATGTTAATGATTGTTCCGTGGAAATCTGCTGGAGTGGAGGAAAGTCCTTTCGTAAAAGTGATGGAACTCTTAAATATTCCTGGCGCATCCGGTATTATGAATTTTATTATTTTAACAGCCGCACTATCGGCAATGAACAGTCAGCTATATGCATCGACACGAATGATGTTTTCACTTTCACGAGGAAACTATGCTCCTGCCTTTTTAGGTAAATTAAGCAAAAAAGGTGTACCGTTAAGTGCTCTTGCGATATCTACTTTAGGGATCTTTCTTGCTGCAGCTGTAAATGCATTGTTACCTGATTCGTCCTATGCTTTTATGATGGGTATTTCTATGTTCGGCGCCATTTTCACCTGGTTTATGGTGTTTGTTTCCCATTTGTTTTTCAGAAAAAAGTGGGAGAAATCAGGCGGTCGGAAATTGCCAGTTAAAATGCCCGGATTTCCTTATTTGACGGTATTAGGAGCAGTACTTCTGCTCAGTTTAATGGTCACCACCTGGTTTACAGGTTTTAAAATTATGCTTCAATTCGGTGTACCATGGTTACTATTTTTAACTGCTGCTTATTATATTTTTAATAAAAGAAAAAACATTCCTGAAAAGAATGAGTCAGATGCTATTCTTAACAAAAAGATCAATTAGAAGGGTAAAGTAAGTTTAGACTAAAATAGGATTCAGCGGGAGGATATTATGAACTCACAAGAAAAAAACGCGAATAATGGTCTAGAGAAAACGATCCAAACCGATTTTCAAAAATCGATGTCTTATGGAGACTATCTTCAACTTGATAAAATTTTATCTAGTCAGCATCGGGTATCCGATCACCATGATGAAATGTTATTTATCGTTATCCATCAAACAAGTGAATTATGGATGAAATTAATCATTCATGAATTGTCAGCGGCAATTGGGTGTATACAAAATAATGATTTGGAGCCATCATTCAAAATTCTGTCGCGTGTTTCAAGAATACAGCAGCAATTGATTCAGTCTTGGAGTGTTCTTTCGACGTTGACACCTTCCGAATACTTAGAGTTTAGGGATAAATTAGGGCAATCGTCCGGGTTCCAGTCATATCAGAATCGTTTGATTGAATTTGCCTTAGGAAATAAAAATGCCCATACACTAGCAGTCTATCAACATCAAACAGAGCTGTACGAAAAAATGCAAGCGGCTCTTCATCAACCAAGTATTTATGATGCTGCAATACAAGCTCTTGTTGCGCGTGGATTACCTGTCGATCATGAAGTTCGCCATCGTGATCTATCCAAAAATTATGAGCCGAATGCAAGTGTCGAGGAAGCCTGGCTAACCGTTTATCGAAATGTGGATCAATACTGGGACTTATACGAGTTGGCAGAGAAGTTAGTTGATATCGGCAATCAACAGCAATTATGGCGCTTTAACCATATGAGTACCGTAGAACGGATCATTGGTCATAAGCAGGGGACAGGTGGGTCGTCTGGTGTGACTTATTTAAAAAGAGTACTGGACCAACAATTTTTCCCTGAACTGTGGAGTTTACGTACAAAGTTATAAATAGATTGTAATGATAGAAAAGACCGCAAACCTTGATTTTAATGAGGTATGCGGTTTTTTTGTGGTTTTAAAATAAAGGGGTCATTCTTAGCCCAAATTGTAATAATTTTAATAAAATTGTAATGTGGACAATCCCTTCCGACATAGGATACACGGATGATTATTAATGTCGTATAGGAGGGGTTCAATTGCCCAGAAGGTGGTTAATTCTTTTTGTTTTTGCCTTTTTTATGTTGACTAGTTTTTTTGTTGGTGTCCCGACAGGTTCAGCAGCCTCTAGTGGAAAGTTAATTATTATTAACAAGACCACCAACCGACTTGCTTACTTTGAAAATGGTGTGTTTAAAAAACAATTTAAAGTGGGCACAGGGAGGCAGAAATCGTATACACCAGAAGGCAAGTTCAAGATTGTTGTTAAGATTAAATACAGACCTTACTATAAGGGGCATATTCCTGGTGGAGACCCTCGTAATCCACTTGGTAACCGCTGGCTGGGTTTAAATGCTCGTGGAACATGGGGAACGACCTATGCCATCCATGGAAACAACAACCCTAGCTCCATTGGCGGGTATGTAAGCAGCGGCTGTATTCGGATGTATGATAATGAGGTAGAATGGCTGTATAATCAAGTTCCAACCGGTACCCCAGTCATCATCACATCATCAGGGAAGTCTTTCAATGCGATTGCAGCGGCCAATGGGTATAAGGTAAAAGGCGGGTCAAGTGCACCATCTGATCCGGTTAGTACTACTGGAGATATCCTTAAAAAAGGCAGTCGGGGTCCAGCCGTCCAAGATCTTCAGCGTAAGTTGACTTCCCTCGGTTATAGTACAAAAGGTGTAGATGGTGTCTTTGGAGTAAACACCGATAGTGCAGTCCGCAAATTTCAGAAAGCCCGTAAACTAACAGCGGATGGGATTGTTGGTCCAGCAACCAAAAAAGCGCTCGGAATTAAGTAGTAGAATACAGTGACATTGAAGTTGCTCAAATAGATGAGCAACTTTTTTATGATTGGAATCTGTTTTTTTTAATATGTTTACATAAATTTACACAAAATACATGAATATAGAAATAGATTGTAAATTTGTTGGAGGTAATTGTATGAGTCGACTAGACAGGCTCAAAATGGAGAAGGTGGAACCAAAACATTGGCGGCAGTTCAATGAGTTATTACGATACGTGTTTCAGGTGACAAAAAAAGACTTACAAACGGTGGGCTGGGAGGAACGTGAAATCGCATTAGCAAAACTGCCAGTTTTGGAGCAGGCAGATGTATTGGGCTGGTTTGATGGTGAAAAACTTATCTCACAAATAGCTGTTTATCCTTTTCAAGTAAATATTTTCGGACGGACCCTTGAGATGGGCGGATTGACAGGTGTTGGCACCTATCCAGAATACGCTAATCTTGGATTGATGAACAAGTTGATTTGGCAAGCACTTTCCGATATGAAGGATAGAAAACAATCGATTTCATATTTATATCCTTATTCATTGCCTTTTTATCGAAAAAGGGGCTGGGAGATTATTTCGGATAAGATGACCTTTGAAATCAAAGACTATCAATTGCCAAAAGTAAAGAAAGTTTCAGGATATGTTGATCGGTTAAATACAGAGCATCCAGATATTAAAACTGTTTATCACCTTTTTTCTAGAAGACGGCATGTTGCGATGATTCGAAATAATCTAGCTTGGGATGAATTCTGGCGTTGGGATTTAGATGAATTAACCGCTGCAGTATATTATGATGGGTCCCATCAGCCCCAAGGGTATCTATTATATTGGATTTCTCAAGATGTACTGCACATCAAAGAAATGATCTATATGAATGAAGAGGCACGAAATGGCCTTTGGAATTTTATTAGTGCCCATTTCTCCATGGTTACTAAAGTTGTTGGTAATATATTTACAAATGATCCCTTGTCCTTCTGGTTAGAAGACGGAGATATTAAAGAAACCATTGCTCCTTATTTCATGGCAAGAATTGTGGATGTCACACAGTTTATCGACCAATTCCCATTCAGAGCACCAGGCACTGAAGTTCACATGACCTTTAAGGTTGAGGATCCAATCCTAGAGTGGAATCAAGGGGTCTTTACACTACAAGTATCTGCAGTAGGTGAAGGGAAGTTTTTGCCTAGTAAGGGGGAGCCAGAAATATCTATTACTATCCAGACACTGACAACAATGTTACTGGGGTACAAACGACCGTCCTATTTGGCGGCGATTGGTCGGCTTTCCTGTAATGAACAAACCGTGGAAATATTAGAAAATTTAATTGAACGGGAAACACCCTATTTCTCCGATTATTTTTGACGTTTTTTTCCTCTTTCGAAATTCGGAAGAGGAATTTTTATTATTTAATTACTGAATGTTTAAAATAAATATTCCATTATGGGGTAATTCTGGTTTATTATTATGGAATACTATTTTAATATAAAAAGGAGATTTTTAATGAATTTTTCAGCAAAACAGATTGTCTTTATTAGTTTTATGTTATTTTCAATGTTTTTCGGTGCTGGAAACCTGATATTTCCGCCATTTTTGGGGCAAGCCGCAGGGAATCATCTTTGGACCGCTCTTGCAGGTTTTATTCTTTCAGCCGTTGGCCTGCCGATTTTAGGAGTGATTGCGGTGGCTAAGGCTGGCAGCTTTAACGAGCTGAACCAACGGGTCCATCCTTATTTTGCTAGTCTCTTTCCATTTCTCATCTATATCGCGATCGGACCTGGACTGGCGATTCCCCGTGCCGGAAGTCTTGCATATGAAATGGGATTAGCTCCTTTTTTGCCAGAAAATTTGGTCAGTAGTCCGCTGTCATTGCTTGTTTATAGTATTGTCTTTTTTGGATTAGTAGCTTGGTTATGTATGTATCCTTCAAAGCTAATCGACCTTTTTGGGAAGTTATTGACGCCAATCCTATTGGCCCTAATAGCAATTATTTTTGTGAAAAGCTTAATAGACCCAATCGGTTCCTTCGAAGCAGCAAAGGAAAACTATGTTTCAACTCCTGTCTTTCAAGGGTTTTTAGATGGGTACTTAACAATGGATGCGCTGGCGGCTTTAGCATTTGGGATTGTCATTTCCAATACACTTAAATCACAAGGGGTACTGGATCACAAAAAAAGATCAGTATATATGATGTATGCCGGATTAGGTGCAGGATTGCTATTAACTGTGATTTACCTTATCCTCGGGTATTTAGGAGCAGCAAGCTCCTCCTTAGGACAAGCGGAGAATGGGGCACAAATATTATCTAATGTAATGACTCACTTGTTTGGTCAAAGTGGGACCTTTATTTTAGGATTAGTTTTTACAATTGCTTGTTTTTGTGTATCGATTGGTCTGGTTACTTCCTGCAGTCAATTTTTCGCAAATGCCATTCCAAAAATTAATTATAAAACATGGGTAATGATCTTAGCAGTTCTTAGTACGGCTATTGCTAATTTAGGATTAACACAAATCTTACAAATCTCCGTGCCAATCCTTGGCATGATCTATCCAATTGCGATTGTGATGATCTTATTAGGCCTCGTCGATAATTTTCTTTCGAAATCCCGGCCGATTTATATCACTGTAGTCATCTTTGTTGCTCTTTTTAGTATTATAGATACGATTAGTAAAACATTCCTCTCCAATCAATGGAGTGGGGCACTTGAAATTCTACCCTTTTATACGGAAGGTATTGGATGGATCATCCCGGCTCTACTTGGTTTAATAGTGGGCTATCTGCTTGGAATGTTTAGTGAGAAAACTGCTGATGTTTGAGTGGGAAAAATAGGTTCCAAGTTATTAACGACCGGAAGTGAGAAAAAAGAAAGGATACGGTAGTCAATAGGGGTTATTGACTACCGATAGTGAGAAAAAAGAAAGGGTACGGTAGTCAATAGGGGTTATTGACTACCGATAGTGAGAAAAAAGAAAGGGTACGGTAGTCAATAGGGGTTATTGACTACCGATAGTGAGAAAAAGGAAAGGATACGGTAGTCAATCGGGGTTATTGACTACCGATAGTGAGAAAAAAGAAAGGGTACGGTAGTCAATAGGGGTTATTGACTACCGATAGTGAGAAAAAGGAAAGGATACGGTAGTCAATAGGGGTTTTAACCATCAAATTGAATTTACGCGCAAATACCTAAAAAATTACAATTAGAAAAAGACGTGTGACCATTCACACATCTATTCTTATATCATTTTCTTGTTTAGTATCTTAACTGGGCCCCTTTACTAATATTTATGATTGTTTTTTGTCCGTTTTCTTCTCACTTAGAGCACGATAGATTTGCGTATACATACTGCCTTGAACAATATTTTGAAGGAAAAAGTCTCCGATCAATGTTAGGTATTCTTCATCCTCAAACATTTTTTTGTTTTGTAATTCCATTTCAGCTAAGCCTTCATATTTGGTTAGAAGGGAATATGTATGATCTTCTCCGGAAACGGGAGTTAAAATCTCGACATGATGATCATAATTTTCATTCCGGAATGTCTTAATTTCCTTTAAATTTTCAATACCTTCTTTAAATTTATCCTGTTTAATTTCAAATGTCTGATAAACAAAAATTGCCATTGCAGCATCCCCTAGATAGATTTTACAAACGTAAAAGTAAATTTCCCTTAAATCCAAAATTTTATTCTTCTTCCTTATGCAAAAATAGAATATTTCTCATAGCAAAAAGAGGGATTCCAAGAATCCCTCTACAATTATCGATTTTTATTATTCAATTGCATTCTGTCCGAATGTGGTGATTTCTTTCTCGCTGTCCTCTTTAAGTTCGTTATCTTTTTTTATACGACCTTTGCCTACAGCTAAAGCGACCAAGACTCCGATTCCAATAAAAATGAGACCTGTCAAGAAAACTGTAGAAAATGAATCTGACCATGCAATTTGAATGGAATGAATAACACTATTTTGAATGTCTTCAGGCATTTTTAAAAGACTCGGATTAAGCAGCAAACTAAATAATGAATCCGTTTTTTCTGAAAGAGCTTTTAATGCTTGATGTGCGATTGGATTTTCAGCGCCATTTGCAGCACTCATCATTTCCCCTTTTAGTGTATGGTTCATGATTGAATTTAAAATCGTAATCCCAATTGTTCCACCAATTGATCGAAAGAAGGTGGAGGCTGATGTGACGGTTCCAAGCTGAGACTTCGGAAATTCATTTTGGATGGCAATCATTAAGGTTGGCATAACTAGACCCATCCCTAAACCAAGAACAACCATATATGCATAGGCAGTATATTCATTTGAATCAATGCCCATTGTACTCATTAAAAAGAATCCTAAAGCGCCAAGAAGCATACCTGCTGTTAATACTGAGCGGAAGCTAAATTTTAGTAATAATTGCCCTCCAATGATACTGGCTGCAATCATGGCTATCATCATTGGCGTCATTGTTGAACCAGCTTGAGTTGGTGAAACACCAAGAATGCCTTGCATGTACATTGGCACGAACATAATCGCTCCGAACATACCAAGCCCAAGTAAAAAGCCTAAGGCATTCATCGTTGCAAAAATACGATTTTTAAAAAAAGAAAGATCCAAGATTGGCTCCACGGCTTTTCGTTCGATAAACCCAAAAACAATAAGCAGCACAATGGATCCTCCAAAAATAAGGAAAGACGTGGCCGAGGCCCATTCAAATTTATCCCCGCCGAAAGTTAAACCAAGCAATAATAAAACAATCGCAGGAATTAAGGTAATAATCCCTAAATAATCAATATTCACTTTGCCTTTACTTTCAACTGTTTCGTGCTTCAATCCCATAAAGATTAAGATCGCGGAAAGTAGTCCAAACGGAACGTTAATTAGGAAAATCCAGTGCCAACTAATGCTATCGACAATAATTCCACCTAAGAAAGGTCCGATAACGGAACTTAACCCAAAGAGTCCACCAAAAATACCTTGCCATTTCGCTCGTTGTTCAGCGGTAAAGATGTCCCCGATAATAGTTTGAGACAGGGGCATAATCATTCCGCCTCCGATTCCTTGGAGACCGCGATAGATGACTAACTGTTCCATCGATGTGGCAGTTGCACATAAACCAGATCCTATAATAAAGATGATCGTTCCGAGTAAGTAGAGGAACCTTCTTCCGTAAAGGTCAGATAATTTTCCGACAATCGGGACAACCGTTGTCGAGGTAATCATATAGGCTGTTGTAACCCAAGCAAAAATAGTAAAGCCATTTAATTCTGAAATAATCGTAGGCATGGCTGTTCCCACGATGGTTTGTTCTAAAGCACTAAAAAACATACCGATAATCAGCCCAGTTATGACTAATTTTGTGTTTATCCGTTTCTCTTCTATCACCATATCTATTTCTCCTATCTAGATGTTATTAATTAAGTACCGGTATAAAATATACATGATAACTGTCCGGTCAGTCAATCGTTTTTATAGTAAAGGATATTTGGTAAGATATCCTTTATATTTCAAATTGATAAAACGTCGCCAATTCCTTTACATATTTTTCAAGTGTTGCAATTCCATTAAAATTTGAAAGCATTCCTTTTATTACAGGAAGTCTAGGACTTTGTTTGTTAATTTCCTCTTCAAGGACCTCTAATGAGATTTCTAATGCTTCGCTATTTTCCATTTGATCTATTTCAGTTCTCATTTGTTGGACAATGTTATGAACATTTGCAGGTTCAAAAAATTGCTTGGAGTTTTTTATTATTTTCTCCATCTTTTTCTCAGTTAAGAAGGGTTCTTCGCTTGCAATTTCTTTTACGATACTATCCAACCTTCTCATTAAATAGTGGGATAGTTTCTCAATCTCAAACTCTGCTGGTTCGAGCATCAATAATCCTACATACGTTTGAAACAACCCTTCAAGAATCAAGGCTAAATCAATCGAAAAAGGCTCCATTTTTTGACCATAAATAGCAATTAATCCTTTGCGGTGTAATAAATGAGATTCAAAACGTTTTTTGAAGAAAAGTTTTTTGATATCTTCATTCCTTGGGATCGCCTGTTCTTTGGAGAGCATAATCATAAATTCTTTATGACCAATAAAAGTTCTGAAAAAAGCAGTGATCTGCTTGATGAATTTTTCTCGAGGGGATAAATCTTGGTTTTCAAAAGCTAACCTACTAGATTCAATCGTTTCAAATATATATTCCAAAATTGAGAGTAATAATTCATCTTTTGACTTAAAATGTAAATAGAAAGCTCCTTTAGAAATATTACTTTCAGTAGCAATCTCTTGGATCGACGTCGAGGAAAAACCTTTTTGAGCAAAAAGTTTCATCCCTGATTTAATAATTACTTTCTCCTTTTCTGTCAACATAAACCCTCCATTACAAAATGTACCTATGTTGTATATATAATCCTTGACTTATGACTGGCTGGTCAGTATGATTAAATTTGTTATGACCGCACAGTCAATCCTATTCGAATCAGACCAAAATGTCAACTAGGTATAAGAAGGAGAGGAAATATGAAGAAAGTCATTCAATTTTCATTAAAGAACAAATTTGCTGTATGGTTGTTAACCATTATTGTTACCATTGCTGGATTGTATTCAGGGATGAACATGAAACTTGAAACCATTCCAAATATAAGTACACCACTTGTTTCAGTTTTGGCTGTCTATCCAGGTGCGACACCAGAACAAGTCGCTGACAAAGTGACAGAACCAATTGAAAAACGTGTGGAGAATTTAGATGGGGTTTCGGTTGTTAGTTCCTCTTCGTTTCAAAACGCTTCTTCTATTCAAATAGAATATAGTTTTGATAAAGATATGGAAAAAGCCCAAAATGAAGTAAAGGAAGCCTTAAGTAATCTTGAACTTCCAGATGGAGTAGAGGAACCACAAGTTTCCCGCTTGAGTTTTTCTGCCTTCCCAGTCATGTCATTAAGTATGACAAATTCTGAACAATCTTTGGCTGAATTAACCAAAACGGCTGAGGAGGATATTGTCCCAGAACTTGAAGGGATCGAAGGAGTCTCCACCGTTCAGATTTCCGGTCAACAAGTTGACGAAGTTCAATTGAAATTTAATCAAACGAAATTAAAGCAATATGGCCTATCTGAAGAAACGGTAAAGAATTTAATTAAAGCTTCAGATGTTACCATTCCATTAGGATTATACACGTTCAAAGATACACAAAAATCCGTTGTCATTGATGGTAATGTTTCTACGATAAACGACTTAAAAGCAATTAAAATTCCCGTCATCCCATCTGCAAGTGGATCGCAGCAAGGAGCGGCGGCCGCACAACAAAACCAGGGACAACCAGGAATGACCGGAGGCCAAGTTATCCAAGGCAAACCATCATCACAGGCTACTGCAGCTATCCCTAGTGTCGAACTGAAAGATATTGCCACAATTGAAGTAGTTGGAAAAGCAGAATCTATTTCGCGGACAAATGAAGAAGAATCCATCGGAGTGCAAATTACCAGTGCACAAGACGCAAATACAGTGGACGTTGTGAACGCTGTTAAGGAAAAATTAAGTGATTTTGAAGATCAGGTTAATGGTTTAAAGGTTACTACCATTTTTGATCAGGGAAAACCGATCGAAGAGTCCGTATCAACGATGCTTAATAAAGCCATTTTCGGCGCGATATTCGCTATGATTATCATATTGCTATTCTTAAGAAATTTCCGCACAACTATCATTTCGGTAATATCGATTCCATTATCCATTTTAATTGCGGTTTTATTGCTTAAACAAATGGATATTACTCTTAATATGATGACCCTTGGAGCAATGACAGTTGCTATCGGGCGTGTCATTGATGATTCGATTGTTGTTATCGAAAATATTTTTAGAAGGATGTCTCTAAAAAATGAAACATTAGGTGGCAGAGAATTAATTGTCGCCGCGACAAGAGAAATGTTTATGCCCATTTTTTCTTCCACGATTGTAACAATAGCTGTGTTCCTTCCACTAAGTTTAGTGAAAGGTCCAGTTGGAGAAATGTTTTTACCTTTTGCATTAACAATCGTATTTGCATTACTGGCATCACTATTAGTAGCGATTACTGTTGTTCCGATGATGGCCCATTCATTATTTAAAAAGGGCATTACAGGAAAACAAGAACATGTTGAAAATAAACCAGGTAAATTAGCATCGGGATATAAAAAGGTTCTGAATTGGTCATTAAACCATAAAATCATAACTTTCGGGTTAGCTATTCTTTTATTAGTGGGCAGCTTGTTCCTTGTTCCGGTCATTGGGGTAAGTTTTCTTCCAAGTGATGAACAAAAAATGGTGGTTGCCACTTATAAACCTGCACCAGGGCAAACTTTGGATGAAGTGGAAGGGATAGCAACCGAAGCAGAGGAATTTTTTGAGAATAGAGAAGGCGTAAAAACAATTCAGTTTTCTGTCGGCGGAGAAAATCCAATGAATCCAGGGGAGAGTAATTCGGCTATGTTTTTTGTTGAATATGATAAAGATACCAAAAACTTTTCAAAAGAAACAGAAAGAGTCATCAATGATTTAAACAAACGAAATGATAAGGGTGAATGGGCAAGTCAAGACTTCTCAGGTATGGGATCATCCAATGCTCTTTCGTATAATGTTTATGGTGACAATATGGATGAGATTGAACCAGTCGTAAATAATATAGCGGGAATTTTCAAAAAGAATGATTCACTTCGAAATGTGAAGACAAGTATTGCTGATACTTATGAGGAGTACACCTTAGTTGCTGATCAAGAAAAATTAAGTCAATTAGGGCTTACAGCTGCACAAGTTGGAATGGAGCTTGCTGGTAATGGCCAACGTCAAGTATTGACCACCATTGAGAATGACGGCAAAGAAATGAATGTCTATTTAGAGGTCGAGAAAGATGAGTATGAAGATATTAATGAACTAACGGATAAAACAATCCAATCCCCTATGGGTATGTCAGTCCCTATAAAGGACGTTATTGATATTAAAAAGGGGAATACCTCGGATACGATTACAAGGCGTGATGGTCGTATTTATGCAAGTGTAAGTGCTGAAATTACAACCAAAGATGTCTCAAAAGTTTCAACTGCAGTTCAAAAGAAAGTAGATAAACTTAAACTTCCTTCATCTGTTGACATATCAGTCGGAGGGGTATCGGAGGATATAGCAGAATCATTTACACAGTTAGGTTTAGCAATGCTTGCAGCGATTGCGATTGTCTATTTAGTTCTCGTGATTACTTTTGGTGGAGGGTTGGCTCCACTAGCGATTCTATTCTCTTTACCATTTACAATCATCGGCGGATTAGTAGGCTTATTAGTCTCTGGTGAAACCCTAAGTGTCTCCGCAATGATTGGAGCCTTGATGTTAATTGGTATTGTTGTAACGAATGCGATCGTACTCATTGATCGTGTAATTCACAAAGAGAATGATGGATTATCAACTAGAGAGGCCATTCTTGAGGCAGCGGGGACACGACTTCGTCCAATTCTTATGACAGCCATTGCAACCATAGGTGCACTTATCCCACTTGCCATTGGGATGGAAGGTAGTGGACTTATTTCGAAGGGATTGGGTGTCACTGTCATCGGTGGACTGACAAGTTCAACACTGCTTACCTTAGTCATCGTACCGATTGTTTATGAAACGCTTATGAAAATGAAGCGAAAAGAAAAAAAGCAGGTAGAGAGAGTTTTATAAGTAAAATAAAATGAATAGAAGCTGATTCTGCGTTAAAGCATTTTAACTGTAGAATCAGCTTTTTTATTTTTTTTGAGACCTTGACATTTTTTTAAAAAAGAGTATAGTAATATACTTGTGTTGGTTATTTTGATTTATTCTTGAATTATTCATAGATTGTTCATATTTAATTGATACTATTGATGTTAGTCTAATGAGAGCAGTATCCATCATTTAAAAAAAATTATGACTGAAATTATATAATCTTAGATTACAAGGTAGGTGCTTTATGAATAACTTATTACAAAGAGGTCAAAGTATTTTTAATAAATATGTTGGCTTTTTCTTTTTGACAGTATTTTTTCTTTGGATCAAAACATATATCGTTCAATTAACGCAATTTAACTTAGGAATAGAAAATTCTCTTCAGAAGTTTCTATTATTTATCAATCCGCTTGGATCTGCCCTACTTTTCTTAGGTATTTCTTTCTTTCTTAAAGGAAGAAAAAAGTATATTGGGCTGATTGTCATAGATTTTCTTTTATCATTTCTTTTATATGCAAATGTATTGTTTTACCGATTCTTTAGTGATTTTATTACCTTACCAACGTTAACACAGACACAAAACTTTGGCGATGTTAGCGGTAGTATTACTTCCTTATTAAGACCATATGATTTTTTATTCTTCCTTGACATCATTGTTTTAATCGGGTTGCTTGGTACTCGTTTTGTGAAAATCGAAACTTATGACATGAATCGTAGAAAAGTCGCGGCACTATTTTCAATGGCGCTTGCGATTTCAAGTGCAAATTTAGCACTAGCTGAAACAGACCGGCCTCAATTATTAACAAGAGGATTTGACCGAAATTATATCGTGAAATATTTAGGGATGTACAATTATACTATTTATGATGCCTTTCAAAGTACGAAAGCATCAGCTCAAAGGGTAATGGCCAGCAGTGATGATAGTACTGAAGTCATTAACTATACAAAATCTAATTATGCTGAGCCTAACCCAGCTTATTTTGGTGCTGGAAAAGGAATGAATGTCATCTATTTACACCTGGAATCCATGCAAAACTTCCTTATTAATTACAAATTACATGGGGAAGAGGTAACACCATTTTTAAATTCATTAACGAAGGATCAAAATACGCTTTACTTTGATAATTTCTTCCATCAAACTGGACAAGGTAAAACGTCGGATGCTGAGTTCATGTTAGAAAATTCATTATATGGATTATCACAAGGTTCAGCCTATACCACAAAAGGTCTAAACACGTATGAAGCTGCTCCCGCAATTTTAGGTCAGCAAGGCTACACTTCAGCAGTGTTCCACGGAAATTCAGGAAGCTTCTGGAATCGTAACGAAATTTATAAATCATTTGGCTACAACAAGTTCTTTGACTCAAATTACTATAATATAGATTCTAAAGATCTTGCTGAATATGGGCTAATGGATAAGCCATTCTATGAACAATCCATTCCACTTCTGGAATCCTTACCAGAGCCTTTCTATACCAAATTTATTACTGTATCTAATCATTATCCGTATCCAATTAATGAAAAAGACGCAACGATTGCACCAGGGACAACTGGTGATAAATCCGTCGATGGATATTTTCAAACGGCACGATATGCCGACGAAGCATTGAAGCAATTCTTTGATTACCTGAAAAAATCAGGTTTATATGATCGTTCCATTATCGTCATGTACGGTGACCATTATGGAATTTCTGAAAATCATAATAAAGCAATGGAACAGGTAATGGGAAAAGAAATTACACCATTTGAAAATACTGGTTTGCAGCGTGTACCATTATTTATTCGAGTCCCAGGAATGGAAGGTGGAGTGAACCACGAATACGGCGGTCAAATCGACCTTCTGCCAACACTTCTTCACTTGCTAGGAACAGACACCAAAGAGTATGTCCAATTTGGAACGGACCTATTATCTGAGCAACATGATGATTTGGTGCCTTTTAGAAATGGAGACTTTGTAAGTTCCACCATCACTTCTATCGATGGGAAATTCTATGATTCCAAAACGGGAATGAAATTAGATCCAGCTAAAAATCAAGAAGCTAAAAAAGATCAGAAAATCGTTGAATATAAATTAAAGCTTTCAGATAAAGTCGTAAATGGAGATTTATTACGTTTCTACAAACCTGAAAACTTTACTCCAGTTGACCGTTCACAATACAACTATAGTGGCGATAAAAAATAGATCTAAAAATATGAACTGCCTGAGAAAAATTTCTCAGGCAGTTTTTTTGTATATACCTTTTTATCTAATCCTCATATTCACTTTGAATCAATCTTTTCAAATAGTGTAAAGATATAGGAAGTGGGATGTCTGTATAGGGGGGATTATGATCTGGAAGGTGTGGTACGTTTATAAAAGAGATTGGAAAAATATTTTTAGTGTTCCTACTGTTGTGTTGTTAGTGGGCGCACTTATGGTCCTGCCCTCTGCCTATGCTTGGATTAACATTAAGTCCATGTGGGACCCTTACGGCAATACATCAGGGATTCGTGTGGCTGTTAGTAACGAGGATGAAGGAACGCAAATACGAGGGAAAAAAATAAATGTAGGTAATGACACGGTCAAAAACCTTAAAAAGAATCATCAGCTTGGTTGGGTCTTTGTTAATCGGGAGGAAGCTGAAAGTGGAGTGGAAAGAGGAAGGTATTATGCTTATCTCATCATTCCCAATGATTTTTCAAGGAAATTGTCCAGTATTTTAGAGGTAAATCCCCGAAAACCAGAAATCGAATTCGCTGTAAATGAAAAAATCAATGCTGTAGCTCCGAAAATAGCAAGTTCAGGGGCCTCAAGCGTAACCACCCAAATTAGCCAGGCATTTATAAAAACAGTCAGTGAAGCAATTTTCAAAGGATTTTATAAAGCAGGTATTGAACTGGAGCAAGCACTGCCATCCATACATAATGTAGAAAAACAGATTTTTGAACTAGAAAAGGCTTTGCCTGAGATTGAGAAAATTGGAAAAATAGCGATTGAACTAGAGGGGAAGTTACCAGATATACAGGAAAAAGGACAGAAGATTATCCTGTTGGAGCAGAGAATACCAGAGATTCAGAAGGCTGGTACCAATATCCTAAAGGTTGAAGAGCGTTTACCGCTTATTAAAGAAACAGGCGAACAAGTAATAACCGTGCAAGAGAAAATTTTAAGTCTGCAGGAAGCCAAGGAACTGATCGCAGGCGGTGTCACTAATTTATCTATAATTGAAAACGAAATTCAAAAGACACTTAACCAAATGAAGGAAGCACCAGAAGCTCAGAGTGGATTCTCAGGAAATCAACAACAGCTTAGTCAGCTATACGATGAATTAGTAAAAATTCATCGTAATGTAAATGAAGCACAGTCAGATTTTCAAGAAAATGTAGATAATATGAATAAGGACATTAATTCGGCCGCCAATTTTTTTAAAAACGATTTTGCAAACTATGAGGATAAAATCCATAGAGCGGCTGACTTCGTGCGAACCGATTTACCAATTCTTGAAGAGGACATTCGAAAAGGATCCGAGTTAATTAGAACAAGACTTCCAGACTTAGTGAAAGCTGTTCATAAAGCAGCAGACCTGGCTCGTAATGATTTACCAGGATTTGAAGAGAAAGTAAGGAGTGCTGCTGATAAAATTAGAAAGTTCGAGAGCAGTGTCAATATGTACGATTTAATCCAATTTCTAAAGCATGATCCAGAAAGGGAAAGTAGTTTCTTTGAGAATCCGATCTTATTACAAACTAAGCGGCTATTTCCTATTCCGAACTATGGATCGGCAATGACACCGTTTTACACCATACTTGCACTATGGGTAGGGGCAACACTTTTAATTGCTTCACTCAAAGTGGATGTGGACAATCCGGACCTTAGTTTTAAAGGGTACCAGCTTTTTTTAGGAAGGCTTTTTACGTTTATAACTATCGGAATATCTCAAGCTGCCATCGTGTCTATTGGTGATTTGTTTTTCATTCATACCTATGCGGTGGACAAACTCTGGTTTGTACTATTGAGTATGTTTATCAGCCTGGTATTTGTCACGATCACTTATTCCTTGTGCTCGGTATTTGGCAATATTGGAAAAGGGTTAGCGATCATTTTCTTAGTTCTGCAAATCTCAAGTTCTGGTGCAACGTTTCCAGTAAGCTTGACCTCACCTTTTTTTCAAACGATTAACCCTTTTATGCCATTTACTTATGCAGTGAGTATGCTCCGTGAAACGGTAGGAGGAATGATTGTCGATGTAGTGATAAGAGATAGTATTGCCTTGGTGGTCTTTATTGGATTAAGCCTCCTTTTAGCACTAGTTTTAAAAAAACCATTAAGTAAACGGATTCAACAAGCAGAAGAAAAGGCAAGAACATCTAAGATTATTCCGTAGGACGAGATAAAAGTTCTAAGCTTTGGTTCATCTATGGACATAAGCTTTTTTCATTTGCCGGATTAGTTTTTGCGTATATTATCTAAACAAAAATAAACACTAGTAACTAATGGAGGTGGAGTTTGTGGAAAGTGAGCAACTACTAATCAATCGTAATAATTGTCTCTTGTCTTCTTCACTTGAAGAAAATATGGCCGCCATCCGGAGTTTATTCGACTCCTGTGAAGATATGGAATATAAAACTATTGAGATATCGAATGTTGAGGGATGCTTAATTTATCTACCAGAGATGATTGATTTAGGATTATTAAACGACATCGAAGGCCATGTCCTAGCTATGAATAATCATCAAACCATTCGAACAGAACAAGACACTCAAAATGTTCTAAAAAAGAATTTTTCACCCTTTGGTGTAAAACAAACGAATCGTATTGATTCGATTGTCAAATTGCTGTTATCAGGGACTACGATTTTACTAATAGATAATGAGGACCACGCATATTCACTGCAAACAGCAAAATATACGGGAAGGGCTATTGAAGAGGCTGTTACAGAACGAACCGTCCGTGGGCCGCGAGAAGGGTTTGTCGAGGATTTAAACACAAACCTAGCACTTATTCGAAAACGAATCCAAACACCACAATTAAAAGTAAACTTTCTTACACTTGGACGCCAGACCAATACAAAAGTTGGGATTGTATACATGGCTGGCATTGCAAGTGAACATATTGTACAAGAAATCAAAGAACGACTTTCAAGAATCGATATCGACGGAATACTTGAGAGTCAATATATCGAGTCTTTTATTAAAGATTCTAAATACTCTCCATTTCCAACTATTTATAATACCGATCGGACTGATAAAGTGTGTGGTAATTTATTAGATGGAAAGGTAGCCATTATCATGGATGGGTCACCCTTTGCTCTGACCGCGCCTGCCCTGTTTGTAGAATTCCTCCATACGAGTCAAGATTATTATGATCATTCACTCGCCGCAACGATGATCCGTTGGGTTCGATTTTTAGGCCTTTTTGTTACCTTAATTCTTCCTGCCTTTTATGTAGCAATGACAACCTTTCATCCCGATCTATTGCAAACAACAACGCTTTTAAGGATTGCAGGCAGCCGTGAAGGTCTCCCGTACCCAGTCCTAATTGAAGCAATCTTTATGATCATGACGTTTGAACTGATTCGTGAAGCCGGTTTAAGGTTGCCTAAAACCTTTGGAAGTCCCATTGTTATCATTTTGGCACTAGTTATTATTGGTCAGGCAGCTGTGCAAGCTGGGATCGTTGGTTCTGTTTTGAGTATTGTAGTTTCAGTTACGGCTTTAACTTCATTTATTTTGCCAAATTATGCTTTTCATCAAGTGATAAGAATGTTGGGCCTTCCTTTGCTTATATTGGCTGGTTTATTTGGTTTCATGGGCATTCTGATTGGTCTGATGTTCGGGCTAACTCATATCATTAGTTTGCGCTCATTTGGTGTACCTTATTTTACTCCTGTATCTCCAGCTATCTATCAAGGCTGGAAGGATGTCTTTATTCGGGCTCCGTGGTGGGGAATGAAGACGCGTATTCCAGGAATGAATATCAACAATTTTCATAGAAGTGGAGATGGTCCTCCATTTTCTATAGGAAGTCGGGAGAAAAAAGAAGATGAATCGGAATAAATTTTTATTAAAACTCGTTATTTATGTTCTTATGCTTTTTTCCTTAACAGCCTGTTGGAGTTCACATGAGATCGAAGAGAATGCCGTCATTGATATCATGGGAGTTGATAAAAATGAAAAAGGAGAATATGAACTGACTGCATCCATTGTAAAGACATACCAGATATTTTCGCTAACATCGAAAAATAGTTCAGATGGAAAGGGAGAGAATTCTTATATTATTTCTGCAAGTGGTAGAAGTATTGGCGAAGCTATATCAAAATTAGCAAGCACACTACCGAAACGACTGTACTTTGGCCATATGAATGTTCTCGTTTTAGGCAACACTTTTACAGTTGAGGAAGATATGAGGTCAAGTTTGGATTTTTTTAGAAGAGAAAATGATTTTCGTCCAAATATTCAACTTTTTGTAACCAAGGGGAAGGCAAAGGATATCGTAAGAACTAAACCAGAATTAAAGCCTACACTTGGATTGGAGATAAGAGGCATGTTTCAGTCAAATCGTTATGTTTCCTCCGCCATGGTAAAGGACATAAGTAAATTTTCAGATTCATTAAGCAACGTTTCAACTGACCCATATACAGGTGTCCTTTCATCCTCCGGGAGAGATAAGGATGTTCCCAAAGAACCTTCAGGCACATCTAAAAAAGAGAGCGGTAAAATAGAACCACAGGAAAATGTAGAGACTTCCTTGATTTTAAATGAAACTGCTGTGTTTAAAAAAGGAAAATTAGTTGGATACTTGGATAAGGAAGAAACAAATGGATTGCTTTGGCTTAAAGGAGAGTTGGTTAAAGAGGTTATTATAATTCCTTGTGGCGACGGTTCAAGTAAAGGAAACACGAGTCTTATTATTAGAAAGGTTAACACGACAATTTCACCTGTAAAGAGTGATTCTAAGATTACCCTCCATGTTGATATTCATGCGGACGGTGAAATAAGTGAGATGACTTGTTCAACGCCTTCCATATCAAGTAGTGATTTAGCAAAACTTAATCGACGGGTTGAGGACAATATAAGAACTGAAATTGATCTTTTATTTAGGAAGATTAAATATGATTGGAATACCGATTTAGTTGGTTTTGGTGAACGGATTAACCGTAAGTATCCTGAAGATTGGCGGGATATGGCTTCGTTCTGGAGTAAGGATGGTTTTAAAAATGCAGACATTGATATTACCATTGATTTTTCAACGACGAGATTTGGGTTACAGAAAGGAACAACATAAGAATAGAGGGCAAAAATGAAGACGTTATTCTTCTTACTATTTCTCTTACTCATAGGTATAACATCAAGTTTTCAACTATATTCTTCTTGGAAAAAGAAAGATAAAAAAGTGATGTTTATTCAAATTAGTATCCTTAGTTTAGCTATTGTATTAGGCGGTGTGCTTATATACGAAATCCAGCTTCCTTCTATATCAAAAATGTTTAACATAATCAGCCCGTTTTAAAATAATTGGAGGGAAATTCCTATGATTGAAAAGGGAAGAATTAGTAATATTCAAGCATCAATGTTAGCGATCACCTCTTTAACGATCATCGGCCATTTAATTATTTTGACGGTTGTGATGGCACATAGTAAGCAAGATGGGTGGATTGCAGGAATAGTCGGGAGTGCACTAGGGCTTATAGGAATAGTCTCGTTAGTTAAGTTGTCTCAGAGGTTTCCAGGGTTAACTTTAATTGAAATTCTCTTCAAACATTTTTCAGTGGTTGGGAAACTAGTGGGTATCCTCTATTTAGTTTATTTTTTTATCATGGCCTGTTTGGCAACCAGACTTTATGCTGAGGCTTATAAAAGAATAATGATGGAAACACCTATGTGGGCTGTGATAACAGTAATCCTTCTATTATCGATCTATATTGTTTATAACGGTCTGGAAACACTCGGGAGATTGAACCAAGTGATGTTACCTGTTTTAGTCCTTTTCGCCATCGCTGTTGTGATCCTAACTATGGATGAAAAGAAGGATTATTCTAATCTATTACCTTTTTTCGGGAATGGAATATATCCTGTGTCGTTAGGAGCACTCGCAGTTATGGGGTGGTTTGGTGAATTTGCGATTATGGGCATGGTATTGCCATATGTTCAACATCCTGCAAAGTTAGTTAAAACGGGGATTTATAGTGCGCTTATTACGTTGATTTTCTTTTTAGGGCCAATTACAGGGCCTATTGCCTTATTTGGGCCAGAGGAAGCCGCTAAAATGGCCTTCCCTACTTTTTCTGAAGTACGATATATTCAAGCGGGTGATGTAATTAATCGCTTTGATGCAATCGCCATTCTCTTTTGGACTGTGGGATTAATGATTCGTATCTCATTATTCTTTTACGGATTGTGTCTAGGGACTGCACAATTTTTTAAGACAAATACATACAAACCTTTTGTCATCCCATTTGCATGGTTAATCGGCGTGGGAGCGTTCTTTTTCGCAAAAAACTATTCCGAGATAAATGAATTTCTGTTCCAGTCTTACGTACCTATAAATATTATCATGGGTGCTGCCTTTCCCCTATTTTTCCTATGCATTGCAATGATGTTGATTAAGAAAAAAGCCGTATAAGGTGTCAGGCACTAAAAATTTAACTAAAATAACGAAACCAGGCAGACATGATAAAATGTCTGCCTGGTTTCGTTATTCCTCTCCTCAAGTGATTAAATTTTTTGAATTCTCCAAGACTTTTTAAAATATTATAATAAATCATCTTGACAATTCCTATGCGTATGGTAGGATTAATTTTATCAAATAAACGAAAAAGTTCGTCTTCAATCAAATATAAATCCTGACTAGACAAACTAGAGGCAGTCTGCGCCTAAGCGGGAAGAAAGCCTGCCACATTTACTAAAAGGAGGTCCATAGGATGACAAAAGCTGTAACTTATGAAAATTGGAATCAAATTTCGGATACTTTTTCCATTCAAGACAAGACAAAGGGTGCACTGTCAGTTTTAGAATGGGCATACAGCCAGTATCCTGAAGAGAAAATAATCTATGCCTCAAGTTTTGGTGCCGAAGCCATAGTATTAATTGATTTAATTTATCAAGTCAAAAAAGATGCGCAAATCGTTTTTTTAGATACAGGGCTTCACTTTCCTGAAACGTATGAGGTAATCGATCAAATTGAAGCACGTTTCCCAGAGTTACAAATTGAGCGAAAAACACCTAATTTGAGTTTAGACGAGCAAGCAGCGGAATACGGTTCAGCATTATGGAAAAGGGATCCTAACCAATGCTGTCAAATTAGAAAAGTTATACCTTTACGTGAGGCACTAACCCCAAGAGAGGCATGGATTTCAGGTCTTCGCAGGGAGCAGTCGCCAACAAGAAAGGATACTCAATTTATAAACAGGGATGATAAATTTCAAAATATTAAAATCTGTCCTTTAATTCACTGGACCTGGGATGAGGTTTGGGAGTATATCAGGGATAAAGATCTTCCTTATAACCAATTACATGACCAAAACTATCCAAGTATTGGCTGTTTTCCTTGTACTCAAGCGGTTGGAACTAATGGTGATTCCCGCGAAGGACGTTGGTCAGGCAGTAGTAAAACAGAGTGCGGATTGCACTCTAAGTAAAGGAGGTCATTCCAACGCTTACAATCATTGCGGTTTCAATAGGATTATTTTTTGCAGTAAATATTGGGGCTAGTGGAGCTGCTGCATCTATGGGAATATCCTACGGAGCCGGTGTAATCACGAAAAGAAGGGCCTTAGCACTTTGTGCGATTGCTGTTTTCCTTGGAGCTTGGCTCGGAGGAGAGGAAGTCGTCAAAACCATTGGGAGCGGGATTGTCCCGAGTAGTACCTTTACTGTTGCTATTGCTTTGATTGTCTTAGCCTCAGCCGCATTATCTTTGTTCCTAGCTAATATTTTTGGGATTCCTCTTTCTACGAGTGAAGTGGCAGTAGGTTCTGTTATTGGTGCCGGTGTTGTGTACCAATCAGTATTTTTTTCAAAAATTTTGTGGATTGCCATGTTTTGGCTGCTCACTCCTTTTGTTGCATTTGTAATTGCCATTTTAGCAGCATTACTTTTGAAACAGCCAATCATCAAAACATGGATGGAGAAATCAAAAGCGGGTCCTGTTTTAGTGATTATTGTTGTTTTCATGGGAATGTTTGAGGCTTTCTCAGCAGGAATGAACAATGTGGCTAACGCGGTCGGGCCGTTGGTTGCAGCAGGATTAATGCATAAGGGAGATGCAGTCCTTTGGGGCGGTCTGGCCGTTGCAGCAGGTGCATTTTTTCTTGGCCATCGTGTCATTGAAACAAATGGGAAAAAGATAACTACTCTCAAGTTAGAAGAGGGTTGTATCATTTCTAGTACAGGAGCAAGTATTGTAACAGCTGCCTCTATTTTTGGTATTCCTGTCCCTTTAACGCAAATTACCACCTCCTCTATAATAGGAATTGGCTTTGCTAAATATGGGAAGGCAGTACTGAAAAAAGATATTGTCGTGCAGTTGTTAACAGTTTGGATTGTATCACCTGTTTTATCGATGGTTCTTTCTTACACCATCATCCAATTAGTCATCGAACGAAATTTTTATCCAATTATCGCAATGGCCGGTGTGCTAATCTCTGTTTTTGGCGTGTTATTCTTAATGAAGAAAACACCTCCGAAGGTAATAGTACCCAACTCGAAGGTTACGAATGAATTAAAACTAGTAAAGAAAGGTTGATAAATATGTCATACTTACCAAAACCACATGGGGGAGAACTTATTCAAGCGTTTAACCCTAATTACGATCTAACATCTGTAGAAAAAGAACTAGAAATTGATGCGATTGCCTTAAGTGACTTGGAACTAATCGGAATCGGGCTATTTAGTCCTTTAAAAGGGTTTCTTGGCAAAGCTGATTATGAATCCGTTGTAAGCAATATGCGCTTAGCAGATAATACGATTTGGTCCATCCCAGTAACACTCCCAGTTTCTTATGAAGTAGCTGGTACACTAGTTGTTGGAGAAGAATTCAAACTTGTCCATAACAAAGAGGTTTATGGAGTTATTAAGGTTTCTGAGTGGTATGAACCCGATTTAGACAAGGAAGCACTTGAAGTCTACAGGACGGAAGAACTTGTCCACCCAGGTGTGAAACGACTTTATGAAAGAGGTCCTGTCTATGTGGCAGGTGAAATCGTGTTAGTAAAAAAATCAGAAAAAGGCGTATTCGGTGATGTATGGTTTGAGCCAAAGGAAACTCGGGCTATTTTCGAAGAAAAGGGATGGAAGACAGTTGTTGGCTTCCAAACCAGAAATCCAATTCATCGCGCACATGAATACATTCAAAAAGCTGCTCTTGAAACAGTCGATGGCTTGTTTGTAAACCCCCTTGTTGGAGAAACAAAGTCTGATGATGTTCCGGCGGATGTTCGTCTTAAAAGCTACCGTGTTTTACTTGAGAATTATTACCCTAGCGAACGCGTCCAGTTAGGTGTTTATCCAGCTGCAATGCGCTATGCAGGACCAAGGGAAGCCATTTTCCATGCGCTTGCCCGTAAGAATTTCGGCTGCACCCATTTCATTGTAGGCCGTGATCATGCTGGAGTAGGAAACTATTATGGAACTTACGATGCACAGCACATTTTTAGTAATTTTACCGAAGAAGAGCTTGGAATTAAGCCGTTGTTCTTTGAACATAGCTTCTATTGCACTAAATGCGAAGGAATGGCTTCTGATAAAACTTGCCCGCATAGCAAGGAAGACAGGGTAATCCTATCTGGCACAAAGGTAAGAGAGATGCTTCGCGCAGGCGTACTTCCACCATCTACTTTTAGCCGCAAAGAGGTTGTAGAAGTACTAATCGAAGGAATGAAAGAAACAGCAACCGTGTAAGGAGGAAATAAATCTATGACGAAACCAACGAATATTACATGGCATGAAACATCGATTTCAAAAGAAAATCGACGTGAAAAAAATGGGCATGGAAGCTGCGCCCTTTGGTTTACTGGACTCTCGGGGTCTGGTAAATCAACCATCGCAAATGCTGTTTCCCACGAATTATTCCGACAAGGAATCAGTGAATATGTTCTCGATGGGGACAACATTCGCCACGGATTAAATAAGGATCTTGGTTTTTCTGATTTTGACCGAACTGAAAATATCCGTAGAATTGGTGAAGTAGCCAAATTGTTTGTTGACAGTGGAAAAGTAGTGACGACTGCCTTTATTTCTCCCTTCCGATCTGATCGAGATCAAGTGCGCGCTTTGTTTGAAGACGGTGAATTTATTGAAGTCTTTGTTCAATGTCCAATCGAGGAATGTGAACGTCGTGATCCCAAGCAATTATATGCGAAAGCACGCCGTGGGGAGATCAAGGATTTCACAGGAATCGACTCTCCTTATGAAGCACCAGAACAGCCGGAAATTACTCTTCACTCTGATCAAGTCACAGTGGAAGAAGCAGTGGGACAAGTCTTTGCTTATTTAAGAGAGAAGAATATCATCTAAATTCATCGTGGTACCATCTCTTCTTTGAAGAGATGGTATGGGATGTTGCGATTAGTAAAGGATCTGAAAGAAATCTAGGAAGGAGCAGTGAGGGTGAGAGCAATTCTATACATTGGCCATGGGACACGTTCAAAAGAGGGGGCTGAAGAAGCCAAATCTTTTATACATAGAGTGATGGAACGAATAGATGTGGAGATTCAGGAAATCAGTTTTCTCGAGCTGACCAAGCCAGGTATAGAAGAGGGCTTTCTGCGCTGTGTAGATAGGGGAGCGACGGAAATTACAGTCGTTCCCTTATTTTTGTTAGCTGCTGGTCATATTAAAGAGGATATTCCGCAAGCACTTTCACACCTTTGTAAGAGGTTTCCGCATATCAATGTAAATATAAGGGATCCATTTGGCGTTCAGGGGAAAATTCTTGATGGGATTGCTGAGTTGGTTAGGAATACGGTCTTTGATCTATCGCCACATGATTCGATTTTAATTGTCGGAAGGGGCAGTAGTGACAAGAGCATTCATTCTGCCTTCGCCGCGATTTCCCAAGGGATTAGTGAACGCCTTGAAATAGAAAACTGTGCGGTTTGTTTTTTAGCGGCAACTGAGCCGCGGCTTCAAGAAGGTGTGGAAACCATTTCAAAACATGCTGCTGGAAAAATCATCGTTATTCCCTATTTATTATTTTCCGGTCTCCTTTTAAAGGAAGTGGACCAAATGGTCAGACAGAGACTTGAACTAGGTCAGCAAATTATTCACACTGGTCAGCTAAGCAAACATCGTGTAATTGAAGATATTATCATTGAACGAGCAACAAAAAGTGAATAAATTCTAACCATTAGCTAAAATCAATATGATTTTAGCTATTTTTTTGGAAAAAATGGGGAGATTAAGCAAAGTAATGATAAAAAAGATGAACTTGAGTTCATCTTTAGTTGTAAAAATGAAATAATTATCATATAGATATAGATTATTTTATATTCAAACGGAAATAATTAATGGCTAAATTCTAACGAAAAGAAGTGATTATGTGACAGAATTCATTCAAGAAAAAGTCCAACACCGAAAGTTACCACTCAGGAAGATCATTCTCCGAGCATTCGCCATCACCATTGGAGCCATTCTTATGGCAACCGGGTTAGAAATATTTCTAGTTCCAAACCATGTAATTGATGGTGGAATCACCGGTATTTCAATTATGCTTGCTCATATCACAGGTTGGAAATTAGGATTCTTCCTCCTCATTTTAAACTTACCATTTGTTTATATGGGATATAAGCAGCTGGGAAAAACCTTTGCTATATCAACCGTGTATGGAATTATCGTTTTATCGATTTTCACTTCATTTTTTCACCCCATTCCCGCTTTTACCGACGATATTCTTCTGGCAACCGTTTTTGGAGGGATGATCCTAGGAACCGGTGTAGGTGTTGTTATCCGTAATGGCGGTGCGCTGGACGGAACAGAAATCCTGGCACTTTTGATAACGAAAAAAGTCCCATTTTCAGTTGGGCAAATCATCATGTTCATTAATATCTTTATCTTAGGAGCAGCAGGTTTTGTGTTTAGTTGGGATCGCGCAATGTATTCCTTATTAGCCTATGTTATTGCTTCAAAGGCTATTGATACCGTTGTAGCTGGTTTAGAAGAATCAAAATCTGTTTGGATTATTAGTGATGAAGCAGAGGAGATTGGAGATGCCATAAATGCTAGACTCGGAAGGGGAGTAACATACATTAAAGGTCAAGGTGCATTCACTGGAGATAATAAAAAGGTCATCTTCAGTATTATTACGAGGTTGGAAGAGTCTAAGTTAAACACGATTGTTCAAGATATAGATCCTTCTGCATTTTTAGCAATTGGTGACATATCAGAAGTTCGTGGAGGCCGATTTAAGAAAAAAGACATCCATTAACAGAAAAAAGGATCTGCCATTTTAATCACAGATCCTTCTATCAAAATTAGTGGCCCAGGCCGGGATTGTCTACATGTCTTATATGTTTCGTGTTAACCCAGATAAAGAGTACCGAAATAAGGACAAAACCTGCTCCGACGAGAAATGGAACACTTGGATTATATATTTCAGTAAGTTTTCCCGCTGTAAATGGTGCAATTGCACCTCCAATAAACCGGAGGAAGCTATAGGCAGCAGATGCCGTCGATCGTTCAACCGGGGCTGCATTCATTACGGCTGTAGTAATTAGGGTATTGTTATTTCCTAATAAGGCGCCGGCTAAAATAACAGCTCCAATGATTACCCATTGGGTGGAGGTCCATACACCCATAGCGACCAAAAGTAGTGCAAACAAAATTAACATTAGACACATTGATTTTATGGTTCCAAACCATTCAGTCAATTTTGGAGCCATAAAAACAGAGGTGAGAGCTAGTAGGATTCCCCAGCCAAGGAATACGAAGCCTAAACCGTGTTCATCCAAGCCCATAACGAATGGTGCATAGGCCAGCAAGGTAAAGAAGCCAAAGTTATAGAGTGCTGCTGCAATCCCGAAAACAAGAAGAGAACGATGTTTTAAGGCGCGAAATGGATCCAATACTGAAGATCGAGTTTTTATCCCATTTGGAGCAGTTGATTTTGGCATGAGGATGAAGAGACCAATGAAGGCAATTATCATTAATGTGGCAACGCCAAGAAATGGACCTCGCCAGACAATTGCGCCAAGCCAGCCGCCTAATAGTGGGCCCACTGAAATTCCAAGACCAATTGCTGCTTCATATAGAATGATCGCTTTTGCTGTTCCGCTATTAGAAAGTGACACGATTGCCGATAAAGCTGTTGCTACAAACAACGCATTCCCAAGGCCCCAGCCTCCTCGAAGTCCAACGAGTGTCCAAATCCCGTTTGAAAACCCGCCCAGGGCTGAAAAGATCGCAATAATCACAATTCCAGTGAGTAATGTCCATTTGATGCCAAGTCTTGACGAAATTACTCCCGTAATAAGCATGGCTACTGCCATAACAGCATTATAACTAGTAAACAGCAAGGTAACTTCACTATGAGAGGCATTTAATTGTTGTGCGATTGCCGGCAAAATAGGATCTACAAGACCCAAGCCCATGAACGCAATAATACTCGCAAAAAAAACGGCCCAAACTGCTTTGGGTTGGTTAAGTAAACCAGCCTTTTTATCGGCTATCTCCAATATCGGTTGTGGAGTCCCAATATTAGATTCTGGTGTTGCTGACATTTAAATTCCCCCTATTGTTTGTAAAATTTCTCTTGAGGTCAATTAATTTTTCAATCCCTCCTGAGTCTTTCCAACTTTTTGAATTAGTTGTATGATGAAAGTATATAATTGTATTATACAATCAATTTCCACTACGTCAATAGTCCTTTTGCAATAAGGCTATGTCAGTGTTTACAATTGATTAAGTTCGTATGTTATCATAAATATATGAAGAAATTAGGTTAACAGTGAGGAAGGAAAGAAATGGATAAATATTCCTTAGAGATGATCGAACTGGAGTTGGCCATTCTGATTCGCCGAACCACTTCAAATTCGATTAATAAAAAATTCGGTAATCTTGATCGATCTGCTTATCTCATCCTTCGGCGAATCGTCGAAAAAGGGGCAGTAGGGGTCAAAGTGTTGGCTGAAGAATTTCAGTTAGACATATCAACAATTAGTAGACAAGCAGCCGCTTTAGAGCATAAAGGTTATTTATACAGAATCCCTGATCCTTTGGATGGGAGGGCATACTATCTTGAGATAACTGAACAGGGTACAAAGGAATTGTTCGATTATAAACGGGCACGTTTAGAGAGAATTACCGAACTAGTAGAAGATTGGTCAGATGATGACCGCGAACAATTTGCGAAACTTTTAAAGAAATTTAATCGGTCATTTAGATAACTTGTATATGGATTGGAAAAAAAGAGGTAATCCGAAAAGTTGTGAAAACAACTTTCTGGATCAACCTCTTTTTTTATCGGGATTTCAAAGGTGATAAAAGTTCTATAAATCTCTCAAATGGAAGTTCACAGGCTGGGTATTTTTCTAATAGATGTAACATCGAAATTCCTTTTCTAGCAATTTGCAATTGATAGGCTTCATTGCTAAGGAGTGACTCTAATTCCAGCTTGTGTGGTGGACAGACGGTAAATTCAGCAAGGACACGGAGTTGGTCAGGGGTGACAGTATCCGCCAAGTCGACACTAAAGCTTAGTAAATCCCACGCACGAACAGGAAAATCTAGTGGAAGATGGTTAACTTCAACCTGGTTTCCGCTTAAGATAATTTGCGTATTTCTATCAAGACCATAACGATTAAGGACTCGTTCAACCAGTTCTGCCGAATTCTGAGAAATGAATCCAATCGTGTAATCCTCTTGATTGGGAACCTCTTCACGTGGTAACGGGCTACCTGATAAACCATTAACAAAATGAACCGTTAAGGTGTTGTGCACTGAACTACTATGGTTCATACTCTTTAACCCAAAAACATCAAATACCTTTGGCCAAACCTGGGCATGCCATTCTTCGTACTGCTTCTCAAATTCACTGCTCGCATCTCCTTGACCCTTGTGGAACAACCGTGTGGCACCTCTTTCACAAAGCTTTTCATCAATATAAGTTGGAATCTCTTGGTACGTACTAGCCCAATTGGTATCACCACAGCCAAAAACAGCAAATTTGACACCATTCAAAGAATCCGCATCATCTTCCTTTAGCCATTTTACAAATTTACGGGCATTTTTTGGCGGATTCCCATTGTAGGAGGAAGTAATGATAAGGATTGCTCCCTCTTTTGGTAGTCCTCCTGCAAATTCATCTAATGGTGCAACTTCACTTCGGAATCCTTTAAACCGAGCGGTTACTGCCAAGTCACGTGCGATGCCCTCTGCTGTACCCATATTAGAACCGTATAGGACAAGAAGTGGTGTGTTATGTGCACCAATAATCGATGGACTCCCCTGTGATGCTTGTTCTTTAGTAGGCTCTAATGTTGTACTTGTTTCATTCATTACAAGGGGAACATTATTAAAAGTCTCACGGGGCCGAACCTGCATTTTTAATCCGTCTGGTTTTAGGGTTAAGGTTTCCTTCACTTTTAAATGATAATTTGTATGGTCAATAAGATGGAAGTGTTTAAGGATCATCCCAATTAGTAAGGTTGCTTCATGCATAGCGAATTGCTGCCCAATACACGCACGCTGTCCATTTCCAAACGGTTTGAAGGCATCGTGTGGGATATTGCTTGGATCCTCGAATCTCTCAGGCTTAAATTCTTCAACGTCATTTCCCCAAGCATTTCGATCGCGGTGCAGTTTAGGAAGTAACACATTGACAACATCCCTCTTTTTAAGCGGATATTTTCCGGCTAGCAGTGTGTCTTCCTTTGCAAATAGCGAAAAAAGTGGGGCTGTAGGCCATAGTCGCAGTGATTCATTCAGAATCATGCGAATGTATTTTAGATTTCGAACCTGAGGGTAACTTGGAATTGCATCCGTTAGAACCTGGTCCACCTCTGCATAGGCTTTTTCAAGCTTATCCGGATGTTTCATTAGGAAATATAAAGCAAATGAGAGTAAACCGCTAGTTGTTTCATGCCCAGCAATTAAAAAGGTAATTATTTGATAGCGGATATTTTCATCACTCAACTTTTCACCTGTTACCGGATCTGCGCTTTTAAGCATTCGAGAAAGAAGGTCCTCTGCCCCAGGGTCCTCACCTAATTTACGCTCTTCAATAATCCGGACGACAAGAGATACCATGGTATGTATATCTTGATTAAATTCCTTTCATAATCAAAATGATTATAAAATTTATAATATTAAAATAATATTAAGATAGATTATAACACGAATAGATTGTTTATATAAGATAGAGAAGACAAAATTTTAAGACAATTTTCTTCATATTTTTCGTTTTCGGCATGGAACGAATAAAAGTCAACAGAAAACAGTGATGATTAAACAGGCTTTGTCTACCAATCTTATAAAAAATGTAAGTTTTTGATTGGATATTTTTCGTTTTCATTTTTGTATGGATCGAAAGGGTTTTTGTGTGAATATTATATCAACAGAATAATCGTTTTAAAAAGAGAGACATTGGTACTCTAAACTGGTATTATCTTTGTGTAATAAACATTTTTATATCGACTGTTTTTAAAAAGGGTGGGAGACAGATGATCATGGACACTAAACGAATCGAACAAGACTTTTTAGGAAAAAAAGAGATACCAGCAGATGCTTATTATGGTATTCAAACTCTAAGGGCAGTGGAAAATTTTCCAATTACAGGCTATCGAATCCATGAGGAATTGATAATCGCCCTTGCAATGATCAAAAAAGCAGCAGCGATTGCCAATATGAATACGAAGAGGTTGTATAGTGGCCTTGGTAACGTAATTAGCGAGGCTGCGGATGAAATTATTGCAGGGAAATGGAACGATCAGTTCATCGTTGACCCAATCCAAGGTGGAGCGGGAACATCTATGAATATGAACGCCAACGAAGTGATTGCCAACAGAGGGCTAGAATTGCTTGGACATGAAAAGGGTGACTATCTGCATTTGAGTCCTAATACACATGTAAATATGTCGCAATCGACCAATGATGTATTTCCAACAGCTATTCATATTGCAACACTAAGATTATTGGAAAAATTACTAGTGACTATGAAGGATATGCATAAGGTATTTAAGGACAAAGCGAAGCAATTTGAAAAAGTGATTAAAATGGGGCGTACCCATCTCCAGGATGCCGTTCCCATTCGTCTTGGTCAAGAATTTGAAGCTTATTCCCGTGTCCTTGAACGTGATATTAAGCGAATCAATCTATCCCGTGAAAATTTATTTGAAGTTAACATGGGTGCAACGGCGGTAGGAACTGGATTAAATGCAGATCCAAAATATATTGAAGATGTCGTCAAACAACTGGCAGTCATAAGTGGACTACCATTAGTCAATGCAGAACATTTAGTGGATGCTACTCAAAATACGGATGCATATACTGAGGTTTCAGCTGCACTTAAAGTGTGTATGATGAATATGTCAAAAATTGCCAATGACCTTCGATTAATGGCCTCAGGTCCACGTGCAGGACTAGGGGAGATCTCACTGCCAGCTCGTCAGCCAGGTTCATCCATTATGCCGGGGAAAGTGAATCCTGTCATGCCAGAATTGATTAATCAAATTGCCTTCCAAGTAATCGGGAATGATCATACCATTTGCCTCGCATCAGAAGCAGGTCAACTTGAATTAAACGTTATGGAACCAGTATTGGTATTTAATTTACTTCAATCTATTAGTATTATGAACAACGGCTTCCGTTCCTTTACTGATCATTGTTTAGTAGGTATTGAGGCAAATGAGGCACGCTTAAAAGAAAATGTCGAAAAGAGCGTTGGGATTATAACTGCGGTTAATCCACATCTCGGCTATGAAGTGGCCGCGAGGATTGCAAGAGAAGCAACGGTAACAGGGAAATCAGTTCGCGAACTTTGCTTAAAGTATGATGTTCTTAGCGAAGAAGAGTTAGATATCATTTTAAATATCTATGAAATGACCAAACCAGGAATATCAGGTGCGGCTCTTCTAGATAAAGATTAATATATTAAAGTGGTGCCTGACACCCGATACTTCCACGTATTGGGTGTCAGGCACTCTGTTTTTTATTTTTAATAATGATTTCCATTTTTTTGCAGGAAATTGGACTTAAAAGTGGAATAGAATAATAGAGTCAGATGAAACAAAAATCATTGGATATCGTCTAACAATATAAAAGGGCATAGGGCTATACAAAAAGGAGTAAAGTAGGAGAAAATGGCGAAACGAAATTGGGTAATTTTACTATTAGTCGCAATTTGTTTAATTGGAACTGGATGCACGGAACTTACAGCAAAAGAAAAAGCAGCTAAGGCAGCCGAACAGCAGCAAAAAACCGAAAAAGAGAAAAAATTACAAGAAGAAAAGAAACTGGCAGAAGCAAAGAAACAAGAGGAAGAACGAAAACGGGAAGAAGCAAGACCTATATACGTAAATATTATTGATCCGAATACGAAAGATATAATTAAAACATTTAATACGAAAGATTTAGGATATATAACGAATTCTGACGATTATAAAAATGAAATAGCCAAATTGACAAGAGAATTGGCTCGGGGAACCGAATCGAAACCGGGTTACGACAAACGAATGGTTCTTGATAAACTCGATGAAAATGGTGAGATTATCAAGGGTACTCCTCAACAAATCCTTGATGAAGAAGAGTTAGCTGAAAAAATTATGTTGGTATCAGAAAAAGGCGGCAATGTGGAATTACCTTTATATGTGAACGCAAGCGGATATCAGGCTGAGGAAGCATCCCAATTAGATGATGTTGTAGTCGCCACATATACCACTCATTTTAATAGTAGTACGGTGGGAAGAACTAAAAATATTGAATTATCGGCAAAGGCGATAAATAATGTCATCCTTGGCGTGAATGATTCTTTCTCATATAATACTACCGTTGGCCCGAGTGATGCCGAGCACGGCTACCAAAAAGCCCCTGAGATCAATTACGGGAAGTTAGTCGAGGGCTATGGTGGAGGCATCTGCCAAACTTCTTCTACTTTGTATAATGCTATCGATCAATTGGCAGTAAAATATATCGAAAAACATCATCATTCATTAACGGTGGGTTACGTGCCAAAAGGCAGAGATGCGACTGTTTCTTATGGAGGTAAAGATTTTAGGTTTCAAAATACGACAGGTGTACCTATACTATTAAAAGCAATTGTAAACGGAGGGTCACTCACGGTTGAAGTAAGAACGTCAAAAACTTATCAAAGTCAACTTAAGAAACGAATCTAACTAGTAAGTTGTGAATTTCCCAAATGAAATGATGCCATAAAAACAATCCCTTCATTGTCCGAATCTACGGTAATAATGAAGGGATTTATTATTTTTGTAAAGGGATTTGTTGGAGCGCTCAGTCAGACTCGCTAAACGGGAGCCACCGCTTTTTGTTACTGCATTTCTTCCCAATCTGTATATTGACCTGTGCCTTGACACCCTGGACATTCGAGCGAATTAAAGTAGGCAAATTCATTATAAGGGTACACGGTATAGCCCCGACCATGACAATCAGGACATTTGCCTTGGTCTTTCATATTAGAGACATGATTTTGGTATTTTGTCTCTTTCCATTGGTTAAAAGTATTGAGTAGTCCCATTTTATTCACCTCAGCTTTTTTCTTCTTAGTATGGAGAAAAAATGGAATTATTATGCTTGTATTATTTAATTGCTTATGGGAAAATCGTTGGAATAAAAGATTCCATTTATCAAACTAATTTACTTTTCTATAATAATTTTATGTGAATTCTCTTCGTTTTGTGCTGAATCAAATAAAAAAAGCGGAAAGCTTAATCGCTTCCCACTCTTATCCTCGTAAATCTTATTTTCCATTCATGTTCAATTTTTTCATTCGATACTGCAGGCTTTGTCGACTCAGTCCAAGGAGATTAGCCGTTCGAGAAATATTAAAATCATTTTTAGATAAAACATGATCAATATAGGATTTTTCAAATAATTCCATTTGATATTTTAGCGGTACAGCGACATCCGAATTTTCCTTTATAAAAGTGTCAACGGTCGATAAGGGAATCATTCTCTCTTTCATCTGCATTTTGCTTCGATATTGATAGGGTAAATGGGAGTATAATATCAATTCTTCATCCATCATAATATTCATAGCTGCTTCAATAATATGCTCAAGTTCCCGAACATTCCCCAACCAGTCATATTCAAAGAAAGATTGTTGAACCTCCTCGGACAACCCTTTTACATTCATTTGGAATAGCTCATTATATTTTTGAATAAAACGCTGGACTAATAATGGAATATCTTCTTTCCTGTCTTTTAGCGCTGGAATAAAAATGGTAACGACTCCAAGTCGATAATATAAGTCTTTGCGCATGCGATTATTGGCAATTGCATCGATTGGATCCTCATTCATATTGGCAATAACTCGAACATCTACAGGGGTATCCTTCGTATCACCGATTCGTCTGATCGTTTTTTCCTGAAGAACACGAAGTAATTTTGCCTGAAGATTTAAATTCAAGGAGTTAATCTCATCAAGAAGCAGTGTTCCACCATTGGCCTGTTCGAATAAGCCTGGGGTATCAACAGCCCCCGTGAAGGCACCGCGCTTTGTACCAAACAGTAGACTTTCGATAAGATTATCAGGTAAAGCCGCACAGTTTTGTGAAATAAACGGAGCAGATAAACGATTACTTCCATTGTGAATACTTTGAGCAAAAAGTTCCTTCCCGGTACCGGTATCTCCAACGATCAGAACATAAGAAGAGGTTCGGGTCGCTCGCTTAGCCGATTCAATCACTTCTTTAATGGCGGGGCTATCCCCAATAATTTTATCAAACGTGTATCGGGTAGTCCCCTTATTCAAATTACCTTTAATGAGTCGCTCCAGCTTAGTAACATCATTAGCTATCTCCACAGCACCCTGAAGTTTTTCGTTCTGATAAATAGGAATGGTATTGTTAATGGTAGTAATTTTACGGCCCTTATTATTGAAATAAGTTTGTTTTACGTTACTAGCTTCTTTGCCTTCCTGAAGCGCTTTTACTAGTGTACTAGATTGGTCGTCTTTAAACATAAACACATCAAGAAGGTTCTTATTAATGACGTCTTGAAGGTCCATCGACTCCATTTGCATCATTTTTTTATTATAAATAATCGTTTTCCCGGTTTCATCAACGGCATGGACACCCACATCGACCTCGTCTAAAATCCGCTTATACATCTGATTTAGAAATTGTAAATGACTAACTGTATTTGTTTTCTCCATTCTTGATTCATTCCCTTTGTTTAATCCTTTATTCACTTATTTAATCAAAAAAATCGTAATAATGCAAAAAAAATTTGCAGTTTTATCGAAATAACATAGAAATTAGCAAAGAAAATTGGCATTAGAAAGATTAAACCGTTATTTAGATAAATTTGAAGAATATTACTCTTCCTTTTTTGTGGAAAAAGTATTTTTGCAGTTTAGGTGCAAAATAATTTTTCAATATGCAAAGATTTTTTGCTTTTTTGTTCAAAAAATGTTCACATATAAGCAAATTAAGTTTGGCATGAAACTTGCATTTTAATATTTTAAAAATATAGTGATAATTTAGAAATTATTATTTCTTGTTAATAGACTACTATTTCCGTATAATTTCTAATGCGAAGGTTTCTTCATCAGCAGCCTTTAAAAAAATTATCCTATTATTTGGCACTAAAAGTTCTGGAAGCGTATTCTTTTTTGGTGGAGAAGGGGGAAATTTAATGAATTTGCAGGAAAACAATTCAAATCATGAATTAAAACGAACGATGAAGACGAGACATTTATTCATGATCTCTTTAGGGGGGGTAATCGGGTCAGGTCTTTTCTTAGGTTCTGGCTATACGATTAGCCAAGCAGGACCAACTGGTGCGATTCTTTCTTATATTGTCGGCGGTTTGATTATGTTTTTAACGATGCTATGTCTCGGTGAATTATCTGTCGCAATGCCGGTATCTGGTTCATTTCAAACATACACAACGAAGTTTATTGGCCCAGGAACTGGATTTGCGCTTGGCTGGCTTTATTGGTTAGGCTGGTCCGTAACAGTAGCATTGGAGTTATTATCTGCAGGACAGCTTATGCAAAGATGGTTTCCGGGTTCACCTATTTGGATGTGGTGTGCGATTTTTGCAATCGTTTTATTTTCACTTAATGCACTTTCAGCCCGTGCGTTTGGTGAAACTGAATTTTGGTTTTCTAGTATTAAAATCTTCGCAATTATCGCCTTTATCGTCCTTGGGGGAGCGGCGATGTTTGGTTTAATTCACTTAAAAGGTGGACAACCAGCACCATTTTTCTCGAATTTCACAGCACATGGATTGTTACCACATGGATTTACAGCCTTAATTATTACAATGATTGCTGTTAACTTTTCGTTTCAGGGGACAGAATTAATTGGGATAGCAGCTGGTGAGAGTGAAGATCCAGAGAAGACGATTCCAAAATCAATCAAACAAACCGTCTGGCGTACGTTATTTTTCTTTGTTTTAGCAATATTCGTGTTAGCTAGCTTAATCCCAATGAAACAAGCTGGAGTCGTGGAAAGTCCGTTTGTTGTCGTTTTTGATAGTATCGGAATTCCATATGCAGCCGACATTATGAACTTTGTTATCCTAACAGCATTACTTTCTGTTGCAAACTCTGGACTTTATGCCGCTACACGGATGTTATATGCCATGTCTAAAGAGAAAATGACTCGACCTGCACTTGGGAAAGTAAATAAACAAGGCGTCCCAATCAACTCATTAATTTTGACAATGGGGATTGCTTTATTATCATTATTGTCAGGATTCTTTGCCGAAGAAACTGTTTTTGTTTGGTTGCTTTCTGTCGCGGGATTAGGTGCTCAGGTAGGTTGGATTTCGATTACAGCATCGCAAATGGCTTTCCGCAGAAAATTTATCCGTGAAGGCGGCAAGGTTGAAGATCTTAAATTCAGAACACCTCTGTATCCTGCACTTCCGATTATCGCATTAACATTAAACTGTTTTGTTCTCGTGAGCTTAGCTTTTGATTCAGCACAACGTTTGGCACTATATCTTGGGGTTCCGTTTGTAGCTATTTGTTATTTAATTTATCATTTTAGAATAAAAAAGAACCGCGAAGAAGATGGAACAGCCGAGCAAGAATTACAATTGCATGAAAATAAAAAAATGGTTATCTAATATTTTTGTGAAGACGCATGGGTTTTTCCATGCGTTTTTGTATGTGGATAAGAAATAACAAAAATCAAATACTACTACCTGAGGTGATTATAATGGGAAAATGGAATGAACAAGCAGCACCAAATAACAATTTATCAGCGAGGACCATCAAGCAAGGGGAATTAGTTGGAAACGAAGCAAAACATGAGTTTTCAGAGGAATTATCTGACGGTGGCGAGCGTGATCAAAATATAAAGGTGCTCAGAAATAATGGACGGGTAAAATAAAGTAAAGGGTAGTGGCGATGAAAATATTGCCACTATTTTTTATTCGCTATGGCTATTTTCGCATAGATTATTGTTTTTCATATAAGTCAACCTGTATAGCTATATTCTTCGTGGCATCTTTTCGTAAAAACTTATGCGAAAATTGCATTGAAACTTAGTTAATGACCCTTATTAAGCTCCAAATGCAACAAAGTTTACGAAAAGAGCCTTAGCTATTTACAATGTAATGTGTTTGGTATAGAATTTCTATGTACCTAAAATATCTAGGTAGGTGAGAAAATGTTCAACCGTGAATTAGTGAAAGGCAGTACTTCATTAATCCTCCTTCAGTTATTAAACGAACGGGATATGTATGGCTATGAATTAGTGAAAGAACTGGAACAACGCAGTGATAATGATTTAAGTGTTAAAGAGGGAACTTTGTATCCAGCACTTCACAAGCTTGAAAAGCAAGAGTACATTGAATGTTATTGGCAGGAAAAAGAAAAGGGCCCAGCCCGTAAGTATTACAAGATCACAAAAGCAGGAAAAGAATTATTGGGTGAGAAAACGCGTGAATGGCAGGACTTTGTTAAAGTAATGAACAAAGTGATAGGGAGATCGAAACATGGAACGGCCGAAGAATAGGTTTCTTAAAGAGTTGGCAAAGGGATTAGGAAACCAGTTAGATAAAGAGGAAATTCTCCGTGAGTATGAGTCACATATTGATGAAATTCTCATTGAATCGGAAAGTCAGGAAGAGGAAACAGTTTATGATCTGATTGTATCCCGCCTAGGCAGTCCAGAAGAAATCATTCAAATTTGGAGAGAAGAGTTTTCTGTTACCCCCAGCAATATGAAATGGCTGTTTATCCTTTTAAATGTTTTATTTTTTGGAGGGGGCAGTTTACTAACCTTGGCACATAATATCTATCAATGGGAATGGCTTTCGGTTACTTGGAATCACTTAACCGCAATTCCAACCTTAATTGCCTGTTTGTATATGTTTTTTTGGGCGTTATTAGGCTATGAAATTGGAAAGGGCTTTGGTCATAACGGAAAGGTGCTTCTTAATAAAACGTTTTTACTTTCGCTTATTCCCAATTTATTATTAATGGTCTTAACGGTTTTTCAAATTATTCCGCATTCCTGGTTTGCCCCATTGTTAACGAAGACGTTTATAATTGCTTGTATCATTTTTACCATCATCTTATATCCGGTCAGTTGGATTGGCTATCGATGGGGGAGAAAAGCTTCGGTATAAGCATTTTTTTTGGATATATACCTAGTAAAACTATATATATAGAAAATCTATACTGAAAGAGGGATGAAGATGGAAACGAAAATAGAAACGAAAATTGGTAAATCTGCTTGGATCTTTTTATTGTTATGTTTATTACTGGGGATCTTAGCGGAGGAGGCATTTTTTCGCAGTGAGATAGGGATATCCTACTTCGTGTTTATTTCTGCTTTTTACTCGGTATTTTTTTGGAGGTACCGCCGCTATCAATTTTCCCATCAACGGTTAGGATACTTGATTCTCTGTTGCATCTGGCTGATGTCGGCCAACTACTTCCTAAATAATAACTTTTTATTTTATGGTTTAAATATCATGGTAATACCAGGGTTGGTAATCTTTCATTTAGTGTTAATCACAAGTCCCAAAAATCTTCAATGGAATAAACTAGCATTTGTAAAGTTCATATTCACGCGTCTCCTCCAATCACTTAAATTTAATATTGGCTTCGTTACCTTATTTGGGAAGAGTTTTAAATCTGGCGTCAATGAAGACAAATTATTAATATGGAAAAAGATAATCCTCGGGATTGCGATCTCACTGCCTATCCTTTTTGTTGTTTTAAACTTACTCATATCGGCAGACTCTCAGTTTGAACAATTAATTGGCGGGATTCCACAATGGTTCCAAGTCATTAATATTGAGCGGATCATGAGAGTAATTGTCATTCTAATCTTAACTGTAGTCTTTTTTGGCTTTTTGCAAATCCTTTCCAGCAGACATACGAACGTGATAAAACAGCAAGCAAACGAGCAACCCTATAAAATTGATGGGATTATCACAATTACCGTTCTTGTTATTATTAATGTAGTGTATCTATTGTTTACTCTCGTCCAATTTCGGTATTTCTTCAGCGGAGCATTACAAGTGGACTTTACCTATGCAGAATACGCACGAAAGGGGTTTTTTGAACTCCTTTTTGTTACACTAATCAATTTATCGATCACAGTAATCGTGTTAACCTTCGTAAATCGTGCTACAAGGTTTATTCAAAGAGCAACACAATTGATGTTAACCATCCTCGTCCTCGCAAGCTCTGTTATGCTTACGTCCGCATTCCTGCGGTTAGGTATGTATGAAGATGCATACGGATTTACGTTCACAAGAGTTCTTGTCCATTCGTTTATGATTTTTCTTGTTGTCATTTTTACGTACACCCTGGTGAAAATTTGGGTTGAGAAACTGTCGTTATTTCATTTTTATTTTATAACCTCATTAATCTATTATACAGCAATCACGTTGATTGACTTAGATAAGATGGTCGTGAATGAAAATATGAACCGGTACGAACTGAGCGGGAAAATTGATGTTCACTACCTCAATAACTTGTCTTATACAGGAGTTCTAGGATTAATCGATCTATATGATAAAGATCAGACTATACCGGATTTAAAAACTATTCTCATCGAGCGAAAGCAGCAAGCACTTGCTGAAGACAGCCAATGGCAATCCTATAATCTTAAACGAGAGCAGGCATTCTCTGAACTTAGGAAGTTGGATATTAATTAGTTGAAAGACGATTCGGAACTCCGAATCGTTTTTTATTTTTAAATAAATTGGAAAATTTGCTAAAATAGCAATTAAATGGTACAAAGGAAATGGACTGTATTTTTTCGGATAAAATGAGTAGGTGGGATAGAATGAAACGGTTTTTTCGTGTTTTTATCAGAATTATATTAATAGTATCTGGCATTCTCTTTATTTTTAATCTTCCATCCTTATTAGGAATTGGAAAAAATCATGTGGTGTTAAATTTCAAAACACTCTGGATCAATGTAAAGGCGGATTTTCATTTATTAGTGGATATTAAAGGGATTGGTTACTTAGATTTTTTCAAGAAATTAGAAATTGCCGAGAGTTATCAATACACTATGACTATTCTCCTGGTCAGCCTCCTCTTTATCAGTTGTCTTGCCACGGTTTCGGCTGTATTGATCATTATTTCTCCTGAAAAAGTAAGAAAACATTTAAAAAGCGGGATTAATTTTTTTGAAGCGGTTCCTGATTTACTAGTAATCTTTTTATTTCAGTTTTTTGTTATCACACTATATAAATCTACGGGTTTAAAGTTTTTACAACTCTATGGTTTATTTGGCCATAAGCCTTATTTTGTGCCAATCATGACTGTTTCTTTTCTGCCTTTTTTCTTTTTGCTGCAGTTTCTAATCAAAGTTATCGATGAGGAACAAGTTCAACAGTATGTTCTTTATGCGAGGGCAAAGGGAATGGGGAGGATTAGAACACTGCTTGTCCATATCATGAGAAACATTGTTCCGCTCTTAATCTTCCAGTTTAGAACCATCGTTTGGGTATTATTATCTAATATCTATCTAGTAGAAGTTTTGTTTAACATAAATGGGTTTAATCAACAATTTATTAAGATTGTCAATATGGGTGGAGATTTCCCTTCACTTGTTGCTTGTTTGCTCATGTTATCCATGCCACTGTTAGTTATGGAGGCAGCAGGATGGTTGATTTCTAAGTTGATTAAAGGGAAGGAGGCAGTAAGCCTATGAGAAAATATAAAAAAACAATAATAGGCTCCACTTTACTATTGCTCCTATTAATAGTGAGTATTTTATACCCTTTGTATGGACCCCAAGATTTTAATCATCAGGTACTTGTAAAAAATGAACAGGGCGAGATACTCGGCAGGGCACCATTTCCTCCATCAGAACAGCATATATTGGGTACCAATCGAAATGGTGAGGATATGCACTGGCTCCTTCTATATGGGGCTAAATATACTTTAGTCTCCACACTTGGAGTTGCGCTTTTACGAGTTGTTCTTGGAGGTATTTTTGGTATTTTCCTATCTCTGTGGGCTCCCTTCTTAAAAAGTTATGTGAAAGACTTCTTCTTAACTTTTCGTTACGTCCCATCGATTTTGATTGCTTACATTTTAATGTTTCCGATTGTGGGTGATTTTAATGATGTGGCCGTTTCTTCCATTGTTATCTGTCAAATGATTATTCTTGTTTTTATCGGATTTCCCTCTGTGACCATTTTCGCTTCAGATGTAATCGATGAATTATTAAAAACGTCTTTTGTGCAAAGCTCTAAGTTAATGGGGGCAGGGAAACTACATATTATAAGAAAACAATTGATGCCGTATATCCGTTCTTACGGGATATTATTTACTGTTCAGCAATTTATTAGTACACTCCACATTACGATGCAGCTTGGTCTGTTTGGGATGTTTCTTGGAGGGAGTAATAGAGCGGGGGTAATGGGGTATGATGAACCGCCAAAGCCAGCTACCATATCGAATGAATGGGCTGGTTTAATTGGTCAAAATTTCAGCGAATTTGTTCCTGCTCCATGGTCTATCTTAAGTCCTGTGATAGGTTTTTTTGTAGTAATTGTCATCGTGAATGTAATAAAGAAAGAATTAGAAGAAAATTTATATGAGATAAAGGCAGTTAAGAGGAAGAAGAAGGCCCTAGATCCGAAAATGCTTACTTATACCTCTAATCAATTTGAGTTTATTCAAAAGTAATAGGCATTTTGTTTTGGTTGAAAAATATCTTAAGTTAATTGGCTTTTCGGAGAAACCGGGCAATTGCTCGGTTTTTTTTTTGGTCAAATAAAAAAGCAGGATCAAATGATCCCGCCCCAAAATCAGTCCCCATTAAACATATCAAAGATTCCTCGAGCAATACTGCCTTCATCTTTTGCCCCGCCGCGAGAAGGCGCTGCAGCAAATACCCGGCTGGCTAGACGGCTAAATGGCAATGATTGAATCCAGACGGAACCTGGTCCGCGCAGTGTCGCGAAAAACAAGCCTTCACCACCAAACAATGCTGTTTTAACTCCTTTTACAAATTCAATATCGTAATTAACACTACTTGTCATCGCCACTAAACAACCTGTATCCACTCGCAAGGACTGACCAGGCAGGAGATCTTTTTTAATAATCGTTCCGCCGGCGTGAACAAAAGCAAGACCATCACCTTCTAATTTTTGCATGATAAATCCCTCGCCGCCAAAGAAGCCGGCACCAATTTTACGTTGGAATTCAATCCCAACCTGAACGCCTTTAGCCGCAGCCAGAAAGGCATCTTTTTGGCAGATTATTTTCCCTCCATATTGGCTTAAGTCCATTGGAATGATCTTTCCAGGATAAGGGGAAGCAAACGAAACACGCTTCTTGCCGATGCCATTATTAGTAAAGGCTGTCATAAACAAGCTTTCACCAGTAAGCACTCGCTTTCCGGCACTAAACAGTTTGCCCATCAGCCCGCTTCCGCCACCTGGGCCGCTTCCATCACCAAATATCGTCTCCATATGTATGTCATCTTCCATCATCATGAAACTTCCTGCTTCAGCAACGACAGTCTCTTGTGGATCCAGCTCAATTTCAACAAACTGCATGTCATCCCCATAGATTTTATAATCAATTTCGTGGTTATTCATACTTTTCCCTCCACTTTTAATATTGGCAAATCTATATATATTATAAAAAATTTAGGAAAAAAGTGCTAATTTTAACAAAAATAAAAAAGGACGCCTGTTTACACAGACGTCCTTCGCGTATTGAGGCGAAAAACCACACTCCACATAGTGCGTTCCAAAAGGAATGTTTCTCGACTTACACAACTCAGCTCATCGCTTAGCTATTGTAACACGGTCTCATCAATCTAACAAGTGATTTCTTAAAAATATATTTTTAAACAAAATGCTTGATTTGGAAGATAAATTACCATATATTCAAATAATCAGATATACAAAAATAAGAAGATAAGAAGGGTTAATATGTTAAAGGATAAGAGATTCCATAATTATTCCTTAAGGAGTGTGCCAAAAGATCTCCTGTCAGGATTGATTGTCGGGGTAATCGCGATTCCGCTTGGGATGGCGTTTGCGATTGCTTCAGGGGTGAAGCCAGAGTATGGAATCTATACAACAGTTGTTGCAGGGATTCTTATCTCCTTATTTGGTGGATCGAAGTATCAAATCGGAGGACCTACCGGAGCGTTTATTCCGATTTTATTTGGTATTGTGATGACTTATGGCTATGAAAATCTCCTCATCGCTGGCTTTCTCGCCGGAGTTATTCTGTTGTTGATGGGCATCTTCAGGCTTGGATCTTTAATTAAATATATTCCAAGACCAGTAACGATTGGATTTACCACAGGCATTGCAGTCACGATATTTACTGGTCAAATTGCTAGTTTCCTAGGTTTAGTAGGAATTAAAAAACACGAGGAATTTGTTCGGAATGTTCAAGAAATTTTTGTTCATTTAGACACCTTTAATATGTTTAGTATTTTAACTTCGGCCATTTGCCTAGGAACTGTCATCATCACGCCAAGGATAGCACCAAGAGTTCCAGGCCCGTTGATTGGCTTAGTTGTTTCCTCCGTCATTGCAACTTTGTTTTATCCAACACAAATTGCGACGATCGGAACAGCCTATGGACAAATTCCAAGTACATTACCTGAACTCCATATTCCCAACCTGAATGTAGAAATGATTGTTAAAATGCTAAAGCCAGCATTTATCATTGCGATGTTAGGTGGGATTGAGTCATTGTTATCAGCCGTTGTCGCAGACGGAATGACGAATAGCAGGCACAACAGTAATAAAGAGTTAATCGGGCAAGGTATTGCCAATATGATTACCCCTTTATTTGGCGGAATTCCAGCAACAGGTGCCATCGCACGTACAGCAACAAATATTAAGAATGGAGCGATATCACCGTTCTCTGGAATAATCCATGGAGTTGTTGTCTTGTTAGTCCTGATGTTTTTTGCACCCTATGCATCTTATATACCTTTAGCTAGTATGGCACCAATTTTGATGGTCGTAGCATGGAATATGAGTGAAAGAAAAGTTTTTTCACATATTTTAAAAACAAAATCGACAGATTCATTAGTCTTAATGGTTACGTTTTTATTAACAGTTTTCGTGAATTTAACCATGGCTGTGGAAGTTGGGTTGGTTATGTCCGCGATTCTTTTTGCAAAACGAATGAGTGACGTTATGGTTACGGCAAAAGCATTACCAAATAGAAAACATAAACATGAGAAGGTAGAGTCAGGAATAGTCTCTGATACAAATGATTGCCCCCAAATTAGTATCTTCAATGTAGAGGGTCCATTATTTTTTGGGGCTGCGGAAACGTTTGAAAAAACAATCATGAGCACCATCAATTATCGGCCGAAGATTCTATTGTTGCGCATGAGTAAGGTTCCATTAATGGATACAACGGGAGAAGCAACTTTATCAAGTATTGTTCGCCATTTTTCGAAAAATGGTATAATCATGATATCAGGTTTAAATCCGCAGCCGGAAAGTGTCTTGAAAAAGACAGGATTATATCAAATGATCGGCGAGGAACATTTCTTTGAACATACCGGAGAAGCCATCCAATATGCCCTTGAGCATATTAACAAAAATAAGTGCCTCGGTTGTAAGCATTTCGCCTTTAGGGAATGTAAAAAACTATCCGCAGCAGAGGCAGTAGAGGGCAGCAGGACAAAGCTTACTGCTACTTTCTAAAAAGCATGGGAGTGGACAAATTGAATCTTGAAATGCAGCAATTTAAGGCGGAATTTTTCAAAGCACTAGCACATCCATTGAGAATCCGTATTTTAGAACTCTTAGCTGAAGGGGATAAGAATGTCAATGAAATTCAAACCATTGTTGGCAGTGAAGGGTCGGCTGTTTCACAGCAGCTAACCATCCTAAGAGCGAAGAATATTGTCTCTGGAACGAAAGAGGGTAACAAGGTCATTTATACACTAAAGGACCCGATGATTATCGAATTGTTAGCCGTTGCAAGACAAATCTTTAACAATCATCTTGTGGATACGATCACGATATTAGACAAATTTAAAGAAGATGAGGAAGAGCCGTCGATGCCGAAGAATTAAATTCTTCAAATGGCCAAAATTAAAGAAGAAGTCGACAAAATTAATCGACATAGTATTTGCGGAAAAAATGAGTTAAAGTGGGAGGTTAAAAAGCTGTTTGCTGATTTTCCATCCTTAACGTATATCGGTTTGGAATTACTAGTGAAGGATATTGTTAAGGGGATAAAGTGTCGGATCGGAAAGATTTATCGGAATACAGCAGTTCTTCCAACATCGTAAAATAGTAATAATAAAAAGTAGCAAATTTATTGCACAACAGAGAATAAATAGGCATCGTTTTTTATAAAATTGGCCCAAAAAGAAGGGTGTTGATTTTTGTCGAATTAACCATGAAAACAGTGTGAGAATGTAGAAATATGTAGGTTTATGTTGGTTTGTCCTTTATTGACATTTAAGCGAAAAGAGTGCTAAAATTTAGTCAGCCGTTGCACGAGATTAGATTTATGTTACAAGCTTGTTCAAAGTTTTAACTGATGTTTGGATGAGGAAATGAAGGTAAAGCTATCACGTTGTAATTTGGTGAATTTACACATGGCTTACATTTATAAGCCAATAGGAGGATTTTTTTTCATGAAAAACGGTAAAGTAAAATGGTTTAATTCAGAAAAAGGTTTTGGATTCATCGAAGCTGAAGACGGTAACGACGTATTCGTTCATTACTCTGCAATCCAAACAGAAGGTTTCAAAACTTTAGAAGAAGGTCAAGAAGTATCTTTCGAAGTTGTTGAAGGAGCTCGTGGACCACAAGCTGCTAACGTAACTAAAAAATAATTTTGTAATCTACTATAACAGTCCGGACTATGCTCCGGGCTGTTTTTTGTATTTTAATAGCTATTTTAAACTTTTTTATAGTATAAAATACCCAATATTCCAGTAATCTGCTTGCATTTCCAATCTCATTCCTATTTGTATTTTGCTATAATAGTAGTATTAGAAAAATGCAGAATGATAAATTGGGGTGAGCAGATGAAATTTATCCATACAGCTGATTGGCATCTAGGGAAGCTAGTTCATGGGGTCTATATGACAGAAAATCAGCGCGAAGTACTTGAGCAATTTGTGGCCATCGTCGCGGAAGAAAAGCCGGATGCTGTTGTTATTGCAGGTGACTTATACGATCGTTCGGTGCCGCCAACTGATGCCGTGGAATTACTCGATGAAATTCTCTTTAAAATTAATGTGGAATTGAAAACACCGGTAGTGGCGATTGCTGGGAACCATGATAGTGCAGAGAGACTTTCATTTGGCAGTTCCTGGTATAAGCACAGCCAATTTTATTTATCAGGAAAATTAACAAACAATTTTACTCCAGTGCGAATAAACGGGGTTAATTTTTATCTGGTTCCTTATGCAGAACCAGGGGTAGTCCGTCAACTACTCGAAGATGATTCCATCCATTCCCATCAAGAAGCGATGAAAGCACTAGTTGGAAAAATGGAGGAAACTATTAATCCTAACGAGCCCAATGTTTTGGTTGGACATGCCTTTGTACTAGGAGGGCAAACGTCCGATTCTGAACGAGTCTTATCTGTAGGAGGTTCCGGTTGTGTGGGTGCTGAATTGTTCGAACCTTTTTCTTATACAGCACTTGGTCACTTACACAGTCCGGACGCCATTAACCATGACAAAGTGAAGTATTCAGGTTCCCTCTTAAAATATTCTTTCTCGGAAGCTAAACAAAAAAAGTCGATTTCAATTATTGAAATGGACGATAATGGTACCTTTACGCACCGTTACCGCTCGCTGACGCCAAAACATGATATGCGTGAATTAGAAGGGCATCTAGAAGAATTACTTGACCCTTTTTTTTATGAAAAAGAAACAGTTCATGATTATTTAAAAATTACTCTTCTTGATGAAGGGGCTTTGATCGACCCAATAAATAAGCTGCGTCAAGTGTATCCGAACGTCCTCCATCTGGAACGAAAACTCGATATTACCGATTTAAAGAAAAAGCAATCTTTCAAATCGATTCGAAGTGAGAAGAAGTCCGAGATTGAGTTGTTTGAACAATTTTACACTGAAATGACAACCTCGGAATTTTCGCTTGATAAAAAAGGGGCCATGACAGAGGTAATTGAAAAAGTCCTGAGGGAGGAGGGAATGAAATGAAACCGTTAAAACTGACGATGCAAGCGTTCGGACCTTATGCCGGACATGAAGAAATCGACTTTACCGCACTAGGCAATCGGACAATGTTCGTTATTTCCGGTAAAACCGGCTCCGGAAAAACAACCATTTTTGATGCAATCAGTTATGCGATATATGGAAAAGCGAGTGGTGAGGACCGCAATGGCCCCGATCTGCGCAGCCAGTTTGCCAATGATGAGTTATTAACCGAGGTTTCTCTTGATTTTTCCCTTCGTAACAAGGCTTATTCAATTACACGGTCACCGCAGCAACTAAAGAAGAAAGACAAAGGTGACGGCTATACACAAATAGGTGCCAAAGCTGAGTTATATATGTGGACAGAAAATGGCGAAAAGAAGCTGCTGGCTTCTAAAATCAATGATGTTGAGGAAAAAATTAAGGAAATTATGCTGATTGATGCAAATCAGTTCCGGCAAATATTAATGATTCCCCAGGGGGAATTCCGGAAACTGCTCACCTCAGATAGTAAGGATAAAGAAGTAATTTTACAGCGGCTGTTCCATACACAATTATATAAGATGGTTGAAGAGAAACTGAAAGCTGAGGCTATAGACCTGAAAAAGTCAGTTGAGGACAAGGTCCAGGCAAGAAATGAGCAGATTCGACGCATTCAGGCCGTAACCAATGAAGAACTACGAGAATATTTGGATGCAGATAGTCTGAATGATACGATCATCCTGCCGCTTTTACAAAAAGAAATTATGGGTATGGGTGAAGTGTTAGAACAATTGAACCTCCAATTAAAAGAAAAGGGCCAGGAGCAGGACAAATTAAAGGGCCAGCTGATTGAAGCAGAGGGAGTGTTAAAACAGCTGCAAATGCAAGAGGAGTTAAAAGTGCAAAAGGCACAACTTTTATCTCAAGAAGAAGTGATTTCTGAGAAAGAAAAGCAGGTGCAACGTGCCCATAAGGCTGCCCTTTTAGCAAAACAGGAAGAGCTATGCCACCGTTTAAAGCGTGAGGTAGATCAACTTGATGGAAATTTAAAATCGATCCAGACGGAAATAGAGAAATTGGCAGGACTTGCACAACAACATGAACAAGATCTAGAAAAAGAACTTGCACGAGAAGGGGAACGTCAAACAGCCCTTGATGAGGTAAATCGATTAGTCAATATGAGGGAGGATGTCTATTCGTTTTCCGCACTGCTTAAAGAAACACAAAACAAGGATGCTGAATTAAAAGCAGCGCAACAAAAGCATAGAAAGGCAGAACAAATCCTTGAACAACTAGAAGCGAAAATAGTTGACCTTAAACGGCAAAAGGAAGAAATTGAGAAAGGGAAACTCCTCTATCTAGAAAATGCAGGTAAAATAGATAAACTGAAGTCTGAGTTTGATCGCTTGGAAAAATACGAAATGTTGCTGGACCGTCATCAAAAAGCCGAGCAAAATCTAAGGTCGATAACTTCTAGATATGAAAATACTACTGCTAGATTTACAGACGCAAGAGCATTGGTGGAACAATTAGAGAGAAAATGGATGCATGGTCAGGCGTCCATATTAGCAGCAAGACTCCAATCGGGTGAAGCCTGTCCTGTTTGTGGGTCGGAACACCATCCAACTCCAGCAGTCCAACAGGGTGACACTATTCCGACTGAAGAGGAAATGAAGGCGGCTAAGGCTCAAAGTGCCAAGTGGGAAAAAGAAAAGTCAGCGGATGAAGCAGCTTTTTACCAAAGTCAGTCAGCTGAGGCAACACACAAGGAAGCTGTTGAAGAGATCATTAACGAAATTCGTTTGTACCGTGCAGATTTTACAGCAGATCAATTAGCTAATGCAAAAATTGAGGCAGTTACTGCTATGAACCAGCTTGTTCAGTCTCAAGCAAGGCTTGCGGAGCAGATTAAGATGCTCGATAAAGTGAAGAGCGAAATTGAAAACAGAGAAGTTGAAAAAGAAAAGGCGCAAAAAACGATTCTCCAGGTTTCCGATCTGATAAATGAGTTAACGGTACAATTTACTGAAAAGAAGACCAATCTTGCACGGATGATGAAAGTCATTCCAGAGAATCTTCGTTCGGAAGTAGAATACGAAAAAGCCCTCTTGATTGCTAAAAACCAGCAGGAACTGCTGGTTAAACAATTGGAAGAAGCTCAGCAGCGGTTACAGAATGTGAAAGAAAAACTTTCAAATGAAGCAGCGAGATTACAAGATGCCCAGAAGCACCATACTAGCAAGAAACAAGAACTGAAATCGGAAAGAGAAATCTTTATTAACAAACTGTCAGAGCAGGGCTTTGAAAAATACGGCACCTATGCTGATTCTAAACGGACGGAAGAAGAAATTAACCGTCTTGAAGCAGAGATCCGCAGTTATCGTGAAGAGTTACGATCGGTTTCTGACCGTTTGAAAGAATTAACAGATCGTTTAATGGACGTAAAAACACCTGATGTCGATGGATTGAAACTTGAGTTAGTGAAAATGACTAGAGAGATCGAGGCTCTTACTCAACAACACACGAGTCTATTTGTTAAAAAGCGGGATAACGAAGAAATATATAATCGTGTGGTAAGTTTGAATGAACAAATGAAGGTTATGGAAGAACGGTACAAGTTAATTGGACATCTTTATGAAATTGCTAAAGGCCAAAATAACTTCCGGATTACCTTTGAACGGTACGTTCTAGCATCATTCCTGGATGATATTTTACGAGAAGCAAATGGTCGCCTCAGAAAAATGACTTCCGGCCGTTTTCAATTGCTTAGAAAAACTGATCGGTCCAAAGGAAATGCACAAAGCGGTTTGGAATTGCTCGTGTTTGACCAGTATACGGGCCAAGAACGTCATGTCAAAACTTTATCGGGCGGAGAAAGTTTTAAAGCTTCCTTATCACTCGCCCTCGGTCTGGCTGATGTCGTTCAAAATTATGCCGGCGGGGTATCGTTAGAAACGATGTTTATAGATGAGGGCTTTGGTACACTGGATCCTGAGTCACTCGATCAGGCAATTGAAGCATTAATGGATATTCAAAGCAGCGGCCGCTTGGTTGGTATTATCTCTCATGTTCCGGAGTTGAAAGAGCGAATTGATATCAGACTCGAAGTCATGGCAGATCAGACCGGAAGTAGAACGGAATTTGTGTTTACAAATTAGTGGTTCAGTAGTTTGTAAAAGTTTAGATCTTGGGTATTGAGTGTTTTATTTTCCCTTTGAGCAGAAAAAAAGAGCCATACGGTAAGAAAGAGAGGCTTATAATTCCCTAGAAGTGGAAATAAAGGATAGGCGGGTAAGAAAGAAGAGCTTATAATTCCCCTGGAGTGGAAATAAAGGACAGTCGGGTAAAAAAGAAGAGCTTATAATTACCCTGGAGCATGAAAAAAGAGCCGTCGGGTAAGAAAGAGGAGCTTATAATTACTCTTAAACAGGAAAAAGGCGTCTGACGGTAAGAAAGAGACCCTCTTACCCGAACGCAAAAAAGCAGTGGATTTCATTAATCTGAAATCTCACTGCTTTTTGTATTTTCAACGATCTGTAACCTTATAATGGCCTAAAGTTAGGAAAAGGGTGTTGGGCTTCAGTGAGTGTGGAAAGACTCGTTAATTCCGCTAAGGAACCAATTTTATCCCAAACGGCCATTACATTCGCGGATTGGTGTGCTTTTTCAATCGCCTCCGTTGACCTCCACTCAGCAATCTCGATGATCGTTCCATCCTCTGCTTGAAGCGTCAATAATTCTCGATTTGTGATTAAATCTTCTTCTCGGAGGGTGGGGATATGTACTTTAAGGACTTCTTTTAATTCTCCCTCTTTGCCCGGTTTTGGACGATAAAGTGCCATGAACACTAAGGATGACATTATTTCACCTCCTTTAATTAAGGTTCACATCATTATAATCATTATATTAATTCTTTTGCGATTGCACGTCCAGCTTCCCTTCCAGTAAATAGACAGCCCCCGACGAATGTTCCTTCCAGCGAGCGATAGCCATGAATTCCGCCTCCGCCAAAACCTGATACTTCTCCAGCTGCGTAAAGACCTGGAACTGGTTTGCCAGCTGCATCAAGGACTCTGCCGGATAAATCAGTCTGCAGTCCGCCAAGTGTTTTTCGACTGACAATGTTTAACCGAACTGCAATTAATGGACCCATTTTGGGATCGAGAATTCTATGTGGGGTAGCCACTCTGATCAATTTGTCACCAAGATAATTTCTGGCTCCACGCATGGCGGTGATTTGCAGATCCTTTGTAAATTTATTTTCTATTTCTCGGTCTCTTGCAAGGATCTGGCGCTCAATCTCATCAAGCGATAACAAGTTATCACCGGAAATTTTGTTCATCCCATCTATAAGTTCAGGCAGGGTATTCGCAATAACAAAATCCTCACCTTTATCCATAAATGCCTTAACAGGTGCAGTTGGACCAGGTAGGACCCGGGCTAACACTTTTTTAATGCTTTTTCCGGTTAAATCAGGATTTTGCTCTGATCCTGATAAGGCAAACTCTTTTTCGATAATTTTCTGAGTTAAAATGAACCAAGAGTAGTCGTATCCTGACTTCATAATAGCTTCCAGTGTCCCTAAAGTATCAAATCCGGGAAAGTTTGGCGCGGGAAAACGCTTCCCTTTTGCGTCAAGCCAAAGCGAGGATGGACCAGGCAGGATCCGAATACCATGTTTAGGCCAAACTGGGTCCCAGTTTTTGATTCCTTCGGTATAATGCCACATTCGGTCACGATTGACGATCCGTCCGCCGGCTTTTTCCGTTATGCCAAGCATTCTACCATCCACATGTTCCGGTACTCCTGAGATCATATTTTGAGGAGCTTTACCAAGCCGATCCGGCCAATTTTTTCTAATTAACTCATGGTTTCCACCTATCCCGCCGCTTGTAACCGCTACAGCCGAAGAATGAAACTCAAATTCCCCGATTACCTCGCGGGAGCTTGCTTCCCCACGGGCCGCGGTACTTGGAATGAGGATGTCACCTCGAACACCGATAATAGCGTCATTTTCCTTGATTAATTCATTTACGCGATGTCGGGGACGATACTCAACAAGTCCATTCTCTATCGCTTTACGAACTCGATCCTCAAATGGCTTAACAAGACCGGGGCCTGTTCCCCAGACAATATGGAAACGGGGTACTGAATTTCCATGTCCTTCAGCCGTATAGCCGCCACGCTCTGCCCAACCTACAACAGGGAAAAATCGAACTCCCATTCCTTGTAGCCATTCACGTTTTTCACCTGCGGCGAAATCAACATAAGCCTCTGCCCACTTTTTCCCCCAATAATCCTCATCATCTTCTCGGTCAAATCCAGCAGCCCCTAACCAGTCCTGCCAGGCGAGTTCACGTGAGTCCTTGATCCCCATTCTTCTTTGTTCGGGAGAATCGATGAGAAATAAACCTCCAAATGACCACCACGCTTGCCCACCTAGAGAGGCTTCTGGTTCTTGATCTAAAAGCAGAACTCTTTTTCCTGCATCTGCAAGTTCAGCTGTTGCCACTAAACCAGCTAAGCCCGCGCCAACCACTATCACGTCAAAATTCAAATTAATTTCCCCCCTCCTATGAAACTATCAGATTGTTTAGTGAATTATCAGAAAAATAAATATAGTTAAGTATACCATAACTTACATGGAAATTTTGGGTGATTATTCAATCTGATATGAATGCAATAAGGGGACACAATCAAGCGCTTTTCTTGAAAGGGTCCCCTCATGCAACTAATTTGCTAACCGCTGAGCGTGAGGATCTTAAAAAACTTCATGGGGAGCTGTAGTCCTAATAAAATAGCCTGTTTATTTATAACTCTAGATATGACCAATTCACTCGTCATTTTTATTTAATATTTAGAGGTTTGAAATTATGAAATCATTCTATTTTTTGAAAAAGAAGGAAAAGATAGAGAAAGGAACAAACCCTGAGAGGTTTAGAAGAGGAGATATCATGGTAATTACCTTTTATTTCACTATAAGTTGGCTAATGATGGGATTGCTTATTTTTAATCGCCAAGATTCCCAGATCTCGAGAAGCGACCTTTTATTTCTTGTCCTCCTTTCTTGTTTGATTAACACTCATACCTATTTAGGATTTTTTGAAACATTTAAATGGTTGAAAACAACAACAACTCCGAAATTATATATCGCATTTATCCTTTTTCGGAGCCTCTTTATCCCATTATTTGTTTCCTATATTACATTGCATCTTACTAATAATACTTTGAAAAAAGCTTTAGCACTTGTTTTGATGTACTGCCTAATTATCATCGGCATCGATAAAATTAATTTGAATAGTGAGTTGTATAATTTTAAAAAGTGGAATCAATTTATTACCGTGATTTATTATCTTCTTTATTTGTTTTTTGTGATGTTTGCGTTTAAGTGGTTTAGGGGATTGCAATGTCAGGAGGTGAAAAACAAGGATGATGTTGGTAGAAAATAAATTTGACCAAAATGATTATTTTGTTATTTTTGCGATTATTATCTCATGGGGAATTTATTTCTTTTTGCCAAAAGTGTTTTCAAAGCAGTTGACCATCCTTATTTTCCTTTATAGCGTGACAGTAGCAAGTCTTTTTGATAACTCGTTGGGAGCTCCGCCGTTGGACTTTTACGATATTATGGATGGTCCTGAGTACACGGTTATGGATGTAGTCGTTTATTTCCTTTATCCCCCTTTTTCGTACCTATTTCTGTATCTTTATAAAAAGTATCAATTGAAAGATCAATACTTAGTGTTTTTCATATCATGTTTCACTGCAGTTGCTGTAGGGGTAGAGTGGGTTTACCATAAAATGGGGGTATTTCATTATAAAAACGGGAACAATATTGTTTACTCGATATGTGCTTATCTTTTTATTCAATCTTTATTAGTAGTGATTTATCGATTCTTACAAGGTGATAATAAGGAAATGAAAAAAACCAGATGAATTCTGGTTTTTTGTCAATTTAGTCGCTTTTTTTCTAAAATACGGAGATATATTGAAAAGAGGGTGTAAATGTCAGAAAATCTCCTCTTGAACAATAGAGTCATAATAGATACATTAGAAAGGAAGAACGATAAAGTAGGTGGCATCCTTGGAAAAACGATATTTTACAATTGGTATGGCAGGGCACATAGACCATGGGAAAACGTCTTTAACTAAAGCGTTAACCAATGTAGATACAGACCGGTTAAAAGAAGAAAAGGAACGTCAAATTTCAATCGAGCTTGGGTTTGCACCCTTATACGAAGATAATGAAATACAAATTTCGGTTATAGATGTTCCAGGGCACGAACGGTTTATCCGACAAATGATTGCTGGTGTTGCTGGGATTGATCTGGTCGTGCTCGTCGTAGCAGCAGACGAAGGTGTGATGCCGCAAACGAGGGAGCACTTGGATATCCTGAAATTTTTAGGGGTAAAAAATGGTTTGGTCGCCATTTCAAAAATTGATAGAGTAGATGAGGAATTTATCGAACTTGTAAAAGATGATATTTTGGATGAACTGTGTGGAACCGTATTTGAGCACGCACCGTTTGTTTTAATAGATAGTCTTTCTAACAAAGGCATCGACGAGATTAAGGAATTAATCATTAAAACTTTAAAGGAACAAGAAATGCGTGATGCTAAAGGGGCATTCCGTCTGCCAATTGACCAGGTATTCACAGTAAAAGGCCAAGGGACTGTCGTTCGAGGCACTGTGTACGAAGGAACAGTCGAAGAGGGACAAACGCTAAAAATCATGCCTATAGGGCTAGAGGTCAGGGCGCGGCAGATTCAAGTCCACCATAACCCCGCCGAAAAGGCCTATGCGGGTCAACGGACGGCCATTAACCTTTCGGGTGTTTCAAGGGAAGAAGTAGAAAGGGGAGATGTGCTTGTTTCGTCGGAACATTTCCTCGTAACGAAAACCCTAGATGTTGCTATTCGTGTCGTTGAAGACCTTGAGCATATGGTCAAACAGCGGATGCCAATTAAACTTCATATCGGAACCGCGGAGGTAATGGGGAGAATTGTCTTTTTTGACCGCAATGAAATCAAAGAGGAAAATGGGGAAATTCTCTGTCAACTCAGACTTGAGGTAGAAATTCTTACAAAACGCGGCGATCGTTTTATTCTACGTCGTCCTAGCCCGCAAGAAACGATAGGCGGGGGCTGGGTGATTGACCCACGTGGTGATAAATATCGTTTTGGAAATCAGACGATTGAAGACCTAGAAAAGAAAAAGGTCGGTTCACCTAAGGAGAGGATTTCTGCTGCTTTATTGGAAGCGAAATGCTTGCCTTTGACTGAGTTAATCAAACGAACTTCTTTAGACGAAGCCACATTAACCGAGCAATTAGCGGAGGAAGAATTTGTTTTATTTGATGGGAAGGAATATACACTCCAATTGCTGATCAATTCGATTGAGGAGGATATCTTCGATAAATTACAGGATTTCCATCTGCTTTATTCGATGAAAATCGGGATAAACAAAGCAGAGCTTTTGCAAACAATGCAAAAAAGAGTTCCAAAACATTTACTAGATTTTGTTGTCGAAAATGGAATGGAGAATCACATTTTTAACAGAAGAGGGCAATTTGTTTCGTTGGCAAGCTTCGTCCCACATGTCCCGAAAAACTGGGCAAAGCGGACTGAAAATCTGATTTCTGATTTAAAATCGGATGGATTAAAGGTTCGTTACTTAAAAGATTATTTTGCAGATGCCGGTATTCCTGATAATCTTGTGGCTGATCTACGACGCTTTTTAGAAGAGGAAGAATTACTTGTCCAGTTGGATGAACAGTTTGCTTACCATGGGGAAGTGTTTGAGCAAGCAGTTGCTAAACTCCGCAGTCAAACTGGAACAGAATTTGATGTCGGCGAGGCGAAAGACGTTCTTGATCTATCACGGAAATATATGATCCCGTTTTTAGAAAGATTAGATTCTTTAGGACTTACCAAGAGAGTGGAGAATAAACGAGTTTGGAAAAATTAGCTTAAAAGCCTCAATTCCGTGATGGAATTGAGGCTTTTATTTAAGATAAAAACTCTGCAGGGTTTAGGCCAAGTTCATTACAGATATCGCTAACCATTTGCTTCTCATTGTTGTCAAAATTTCCATCCGCATAGCCAATGGCGATACAATAACGGGCGACAAGACGAGCAATTTCGGGCTTGGTTCTTATTTTTGCAAGAGCACGGAAGGCCTCAGCACGACCCATCATACGGTCATTTTCGATTCGAGAAACAAACATGTTGAATTTTTGGATGACCTTAGTGGTATCAAAAACTCGTAATTCCTCACTTTGATGGACAAACTCGATCATTTTCTGGCGTTCAGATGCATCTAGGTATCCATCTGCCATCGCCACTAAGGCACAGGCAGCTACCACTGCATCAAGGACATCCTGACTTTTATAACGATTAAAGAGTTCCTGTGCTTTTCTCTTTTGATTGTTTGCCCATTCTGCGTAATCGGTTTGCGAAGGGGACCAGGAATTGCCGCAGCTATTACATGAAAACTTCAATTGATTTTTTCCTATAAAACCGCCAAGTAAGCCAACAGGACCAAGGATTAGTCCGCCAATTGCGGCTTTACCCAGACCGAACCCTTTCTTGCCTGTCCTAACATTGGACGAGTGACAGCGCGGACAAATGATTTCATCTCCACCGTATGTCTGGTGTGAATTTACTGTCGCGGGATAAGACTGTGTCGGATATCCGTAGGCAGGCTGTTGATGTTGGTAAGATGATTCAGGCTGCAGATGAACAGGCTGCTGATAATTACCGTTTGATTGGTTTTGTTGGTATGGACTAGCCTGCTGATACCTTTGACTTGGTTGATACGTTGAAGGCTGAGATGGTGTTGGTGTTGACACACTCGCTGGAGGGTCATCCACCGCAATCCCGAAGTTCCGACAAAGTGCAGCCAATCCTCCTTGGAAGCCACTGGCAATGGCATTAAACTTCCACTCCCCATTGTGGCGATACAGTTCAGCTGTAACAATTGCTGTTTCTACCGTAAAGTCTCTTCCTAAGTTGAACCTCAATAATTCCTCATGTGTTTGCTCATTGAAAATACGTACATAGGAATCTGATATTTGTCCAAAATTTTGACGCTTCGCTTGAGCGTCATGGATGGTAATGGTGAAGGCAACCCGGTGAATGTGGGCAGGTACCCTTGCTAAATCAATCCTGATCTGTTCATCATCCTGTGCCCCTGCACCCGTCCGGTTGTCACCGCTATAAATAATCGAGCCATTTCCACCTGAAGGATTGTTATAAAACACAAAATCCTGATCACTGTTCACTTTCCCAGATTCCCCTAATAAAAAGGCAGATGCATCTAAATCAAAGTTTGAACCTTGTTGATTAATATTCCAGCCTAACCCAACCACGACGTTTTGCAGGCCAGGGTGAGATTTTGTTAAATCTACTTTTTGTCCCTTGCTTAGTGTAACACCCACTGTTTTCACTCCTCATCGATTATTTACCTATGTACATTATAATGTATTTTTTAAAAAGGAAAAAATTTCTTCATGATTTAGGTCACCATTATGTACGAGGTTAGAGTGAAAAAAGTTTCAAGTTTTCATGGAAAAATCAAATTAAAGAGACTAACTTTGGAAGTTGGTCTCTTTCTATTTATCAATTACTATCAAGTTTGTGGGTTACCACTGGTAAGATGAGCATCAAACATATCAATTATTTCAAGGAATCTATCAGCTTCACGGTATACGTGGTCTGCTAAGAGCGGGTGAATGATACTCTTGATTTTACATTGCTCTATTAGGTCACGTGCCGTTTTCTTAAAGTCCCTAAGCGATGAGACCGATACACGATTCTGATCCAGGAATTGATCTAGAAGAGGAACTGTTTGAGATTGTGGCCGCATAGATTCTAAATCTATCGCTTGATACATCAATTGATCAAAATCATTACTAAAATTACGAGCCATATCAACTAACTTCCTCTCAGACGGATCTAGCAGATGACCAATAAACTTAGCATGGTCGGCCATGATCCTTAAGAAAAAGACATTTTCTTTAATAATGGCATCAGGAAGAGGTTTCAATTTACCTTCATTCAATTCAATTAATCGTTTTCTAAAATAATTAGCTTCCCGACTTGTATGATCCACTAATAGTGGAAAATTGTTTGCCCCTGGCATTTTACATGTGAGAATTAATCCTAGTATTTTTCGTTTAAATAGGAAAATATTGGTTGCTGCTAGTTGTACTTCTGTATTAAATCTTCTTATTTGTTCAGGATCAGTTTGATTGTTAAAGGAATAGGCAGCTTGTTCAATTTGTTCAAACGTTTGGTAAAATTGATTAGCCTCTTGAATAAGTTGAGTATCCTCGGCTCTAAAACCTAAGCGAAGAAATAATGAATGCTCTTTCATAATTCTGCCCCAAAAACGAATTTCATTTAAAGATCGCTCTACGAACATTCCAGATGTTACACCCGTATCTGGATGTAAATAACCTCCATCCCCAATCATGTCAAACCCCCTAATTAATGCTTCATTCATTAAAATCTTATTAAAAAAGTCCTATAAATAGACCAAAACAAAATGACAATGTTGCCAGAGGATAAATAGAGGAGACATCAACCTTCAATGTAGCTTAAAGAAAATGACTCCGGTACAATTCCGGAGTCATCAGTTTACTGCTATGATGGGAGTCTTTTAACTGAGCTTTTAGGGGGCATAGTTTTATAAAATCATTATATTAGTTTATATGATTCGAATGATCTTTATTTTTTATAAAAGGCCACCAGTTGGCTTCGCCGAATGTTTTCACCATGACAGGTACAAACAATGGAAGCACAACCAGGGAATACAAGGCTAATCCGATTAGTAGGATTGTAGCAATTTCAAGCAAGGATAAAACACCAGAAGGCATCATCGCGGCAAAGGTACCGCCTAAGATGATCGCTGCTGAAATAATAACCGTACCCATCTTTTTCATGGAAAGTAGAATGGCTTTTTCAACTGGCAGGTTTCGATATTCGTTGAAGCGATCCATTAAGAAAATACTGTAATCTATACCTAAGGCTACTAAGATAACAAAGGCAAAGAAGGGAACCGCCCAACTAATTCCAGAGTAACCTAATAAATTGACAAAGATTTTTTCTGAAATGGCCATCGAAGTATAATAGGTTAACACCAATGAGCCAATCAGATAAAGAGGCATAATTAGAGAACGGAGCAGAATCACTAAGATAATACTAATCCCGACAAGCATGAGCACAACGGTTCTAGAATAATCCGCTTTTGAAATGGAATCAAGATCGTTATGCATACTTGATACACCGCCTACCGCTACTTTGGCATTCTCAAGCTTGGTGTCCTTAATCACACGTTTTACTGCTTCCTTAATTTCGGGAATGCGGTCGATCGCATCATTAGAATAAGGATTTTTACTAAAAATCACATCAATGGTCATTACTTTTCTATCTTTTGACATATAAGCGTCGAGTGCTTGCTCGAAGTCCTTACTGTCAAGAACGTCCTGTGGAATATAAAATCCATTTTGTTGCTGCTTGGAGACCTCAGACAGGTAATCTTGAGCAGAATTCAGTCCGTCAGAAACTTGATTTAAACCATCAGCACTTTGGGTTAATCCATCTGAAAGCTGAGTGATCTGACTACCCATATCCTGGAAGCCCGTTAGAAGCTGCTTTTGCCCGTTATTTAATCCAGATAGTCCACCAGTATATTGAGGAAGGCCTGCAATGATTTTTCCTTGTCCTTCAGCCATTTTATCGAGCCCAGTTTCCAAACCGGAAATCCCTTTTAAAAGACCTTGCATCCCTGAAATCAGTGCTTTTTGGCCTTTTGTAATTTCGGCAAATTTACTATTCGCAAACTGAATTCCTTCTTGGGCACTCTTAAGTTCTCCATTTAATTGCTGCATTCCTCCCGCTAACTCTTTTGTCGCGGTTTGCGAGCCCTGAACTGTCATTTTAATAGCTTGATAGTTTTGATTTTGACCGATATCACTGTATTGCTTTTCTAGATTAGTAAAATATTGATTTGTGGCAGATAAATTGTTGTGCAATGTATTTAATCCAGTAGCTACTTTTTCATATTGTCCGTTAAGTGTGTCTAATCCAGCACTTGCTTTTTGATAGCCCGCTAACAATTGTTTGCTTCCAGCTAGAACTTCTTCAGATTTCGTCTTAACCTGGGCCAAACCATCTTTAATCTGGGTAGAACCAGCAGAACCCGATTTAAGACCCTTCTCAATTTCTGTAAGGCCGTCTTGGATGTCTCCCATTGTCGTTTTTAGTTTATTTGTTCCAGTTATTAATTCGCTGATTCCGTCGGTGGCTTCCTGCATTTTAGGCTGATTGGCTGCCATCTGACTGCCAGCTTCCTCTAAGCCATCGCTGATTTTTTTAATTCCATCATTACCCTGGCTAAGTCCATCACCAAGACTTGCTACCTGTTTAGAAAGATATAAATCGTCAAGTGTGTTACCGGTTGGACGGGTTACGGACCGGACTGTATTCACGTCGTTGACGCGGGTGAGTTCTTGGCTTATTTTTTCAGTGATCGCCATATATTCGGAAGTATTCATTTGATCATCATTTTTAATCACAATTTGGGTTGGCATCGATTCACCAGGGCCAAATGAATCGGAAATAATATTGAAGCCTTTGATCGAAGAAAAATCATCACTGATTTCTTCTAGTGAATTAAACGATAACTGATCCTTATACGTGAATAAGAAGGGAACAGAGATAACGCCGACGATAATAAAAGCAATCAATGGACGTACAAGTGCAAATTTACCTGCAAATCCCCAAAATTTACTTTCACTGTGTTCGAGTTTGCCTTTGGATGGCCAAAATAGTTTTTTACCAAGCACAGCCATAAAGAAGGGGACAATCGTAACAAGTGCAATTAAAAGAATCGCCACGCCTACAGCAACAGCTGCGGCTGATTGATAAAGTTTAAAGGTTGAAAATCCAATTGAAGCAAAACCAATCATGACGGCAACTCCGCTAAAGAAAACGGTTTTTCCGGCAGTTCGATAGGTTTCTATAATCGAATCTGTTACACTATCATTCTTTGCCATTTCCTCTTTAAAACGACTCAGCAGCAAGATACAATAATCTGTTCCAATTCCAAAGAGGACAGCGACTAAGAAAATCTGTGTAAAGGTGGAGAGTGGAAAGTTTACCTTATCCACTAATAAAGACACAATCGATTGTGCTGTAAGATAACTGAAGCCTACAGTAACTAACGGAATAATTGGTGCAATCGCGGATCTAAACACAAGAAGGAGCACGATCAGTATGAACCCAACTGTAATCCCCTCTGTTTTTTTCAATCCTTCTTGAGAGTTGGTTACTAGGTCATCGCTGATCACCCAGTTTCCTGTATAGTAATGATCGAGTTTTACATCGTCAATTTCTTGATACAATTCATCTGCAATTTCTTTGGCTTCGCGATCTTTTACATCGACTTTAAGGGAAACCAGAATCGTTTTCCCATCCTCTGAAACCAGCTGATCCTTTAGGTCCACGTTATTAAAATGGGTTAAAATTTCGGAAATCCCTAGTTTTTCCTTGTTTTGTTCCAACTGATTAACGGCTTTTTCGGCACTTGTAAAGTCTGCCTGTGTTAACTTTTTCTCACTATGAAAAACCAGGGCAGTTGGCAAATTACTTTCGCTGTTTTCACTGGATTGAACATCCTTGAGGATTTTTTCGGCGATAGTTGAGGAATATCCTTCTGGTACAGTAATTTGCCCTTTCTCCCGAACAAGCGCTTCCATATTTGGAGCTACCATAAATAGTGCAGTGATAACAAGGATCCACGCAATTAATATGAGCCATTTTCCTTTTATGATTGCTCTCATTTTTTATTCCCCCAGTTCTTCGTTTTTCTTGTTGACTAAAATTTGCGCTAATTTTTCATACGTATTAATAAAAGCAGTAATTTCGTTTTCTTCAAATTGGGTGATGATTGATTCAACGAGCAGTTGAACTTTTTCTTGGCAATCCACGTAAAGGGTGTAACCTTCCTTTGTTAGGGATAAGTAAACCACTCTGCGGTCGTTTTCATCACGAGTTCTTTGTATTAGTCCTCGGTCTACCATCCGATTAATGATGGCCGTAATGGCACTTTTATTGACCTCGAAAGCATCGGCCAGCTCCGTGGAAGTGCATTCCTTTGCCTGATGAATATATCTTAGTATGTAATGCTGATCGTTCGTGAGTTCGTCGCCAATTTGTCCCTTGATTAAATACTCCGCCTTTTTGTGTACTTGAAAAGAAACGGACACATAACGGTCGATTAACTCTTGGATGATGTTTTTATCCATGGTTGTTTTCACCCCTTATAATAAAAATAGTTAAACTGTTTAACTATTCACTTGTTAAACTATATAATAAACAAAAAACAGTGTCAATCAATAATCAAGTTCGGACAGGCAGGGTCTCTCTTTTCGTGTTTGTACCATCTATTAAGGAAAAGTTAAGGAAAGGAGATAATAATAAACTTATTCCAAAAAATAAGTTGTACCAGGGAGATGGAGAGGATTAGAAAAGGAGTAAGTAGGATGAAAAAATGGATCATCATTATATTCGGCTTCCTTATTATTAGTTTTGCCGGTTATCAATGGTATACCTCGAAATTAACAACAAAGGCGGCTGCGTCCGCCCAAGTCCGAACAGCCCTTGTCCAAAAAGGAACATTTGAGGTCAAAATTAGCGGTTCGGGAACAGTTCAAGCGGTAACGAGCGAGGACATTAAATCCAAGCTTAATAACAAAGAAATAGACGAGGTATTAGTAGAATCTGGTGAGCAAGTAAAAAAAGGAGATGAAATAATAACTTTTACGGATGGGAGTGACCCTGTGACGGCTTCCGCGACTGGAGTTATTACGACTATTCCAGTTACCGCAGGTGAGCGCGTAACGAGCGGACAAGTTGTCGCCCATGTAACCAACTATGAAGACTTACAAACGGTGGTCCAAATTGATGAGCTGGATATTTCAAAAATCAAGAAAGGGCAAACAGTAAGTGTAAATGTGAATTCCTTCCCTGATAAAACCTTCACAGGTAAAGTAACGGCGATTGCGGATGAGGGAACAGCTGAAACTGGTGTTTCCACTTTTGATGTCACTATTCACATCAGCAAACCAGATAAATTAATGGTAGGAATGAGCACAGAAGCGAGTATTCTTACCGTAAGTAAAGAAAATGTCCTTTATGTACCACTTGATGCCATTTACAGTTCAAATGATCAAAAATATGTAATTGTAACCTCTATTGAAATGGATAAACAAACCTCTGATAAGAAGCATAAAACAGTCGAAACAGGATTGGCAAACGAAGATTATGTCGAAATTACGGAAGGAGTCACAGAGGGTGAAATCCTTCAATTACCTCAACTAGCTACTGGAAGTAAAGCAACTAAAACGCAAGGAACGTTGCAAGGAGGCGGTTTTGGAACTGGAATCGGCGGCTTTGGTAATGTAGGTGGGATGAATCGTACTGGTAATGGACAATTTGGCGAAAAAAACAGAAACTAAAGGAAAAATCATTCTGATGGTGTTCTTGGAAGAACATCACATTTTCAAGTAAGTTAAGAATGAGAACAGCGGTCGTAAGGATGTTACGATCGCTTTGTTTTCTATATAATTACAGTTATAATAATTCCTTGCATAGGAGAGATAGACATGCGTGTATTAGTAGTTGAGGATAATTTGTCATTACTTGAATCAATTGTTCAACTTTTATCCGATGAATTTGAAGTGGATCAAGCTTCTAATGGAGAGGATGCATTGTTTTTGGCCATGCAGAATATTCATGATGTGCTCGTGTTGGACGTCATGATTCCTGAGATTGATGGTTTTGAAGTGTTACGAACCATTCGAAAGGAAGGATTGAAAATACCAGTCCTCTTCCTTACCGCTAGAGATTCACTTGAAGATCGAGTTAAAGGACTTGATAGCGGCGGGGATGATTATTTAGTGAAGCCATTTCAAGCAGCAGAATTAAAGGCAAGAATCCGTGCTTTGTTAAGGAGAAGTGGCAGTTTAACAACCAATCAAACAATCCAGTATCGTGGCATAGAATTGTTAGGCAAGGAAAGAGACATTATTGTCGATGGAAATCAGTTAAAACTCACTGCAAAGCAATACGAGCTGTTAGAATATCTGATTCAAAATAAAGGAGCCATCCTAACAAAAGAACAAATCTATGACCGGGTGTGGGGCTTTGACTCAGATACAACTATCGCGATTGTTGAGGTTTTTATGCACCATCTCCGTAAAAAACTAGAACCATCAGGATATCATACTGATATTAAAACGATTCGTGGCGTCGGCTATATGTTGAACGAAGAATAGGAGCTCACATGTTTCGGCAAACACTTATTAAATTGACATTTCTAAATTCATTAGTATTTATCGTTCTTATTAGCATACTCGGGACCGTTATTTATTTTTATACAGATAATAAATTATATAAAGATGTGAATCAATCACTGCTTGAATCGATTGAACATTTTCAACAGCAGCCGGCAGGACCAGGTGAAATTCATGAGGGGAATGGAGGAGGATTTCTAAGATTTTTTAAGAGAGACCCACGGATATTAACCCTAATCTGGAATGCCGACCATCAGCTTCTGTTGGAACAAAACCGGGATTCAGACATTTTCGCTGGTAATGAGAAATTGATTCGACCAAAAGAATTAAATACGTTAAAGGATGTTGATGTAGAAGATTTTTCGTTTAGATATATTGCCATTGAAGTAAATCATCCTGAATTAGGAAGATTAACCGTTCAATTCATTCGCAATGTTAACTCGGAACAAGAATTATTGGACAGGCTATTGTTAATTATGTTGATTGGAATGGGTGTTGGAATCATTTGTGCTGTTGCTTCTGGCTATTTTTTAGCGGGAAGGGCACTTGTCCCAATTAAAAAAGCCTGGCATAAGCAAACAGAGTTTGTGTCTGATGCTTCACATGAGTTACGAACCCCATTAGCGGTCATTCAAGCAAAAACGGATTTACTATTTAGGGCACCCAATGCAACGATTCAGGAGAAAATTATCGATGTTTCAACCATATCAAATGAATCAAGGCGGCTTTCTAAATTAGTAACGAACTTATTAACCCTAGCGAGATCTGACTCTGATCAAATTGAAGTCAAAAAGGAAGCTTTTCAACTGGACGAACTATTGAAAGAAATTCTTCAACATTATGAGGAAATTGCACTGTATCAAGAAAAGTCGCTGCAATTGCAAGAATCTGAACCTGTTATATTTTTTGCAGATAAGGCACGGATTCATCAGTTAATCGTCATTTTACTGGATAATGCTATGAAATATACGAATGAAGGCGGAGAGATCCTACTGTCATGTTCACAGAATCACTCATCTATCTTTCTTAAAATTAAGGATACCGGGATCGGAATTCCTGAAAATGATATTCCAAAAATCTTTGACCGTTTCTATCAAAGCGATAAAGCAAGGACTGCTGTCGAAGGAACAGGACTGGGTTTATCAATTGCGAAGTGGATTATTGAGAAACATCATGGTAAATCAAAGGTGCAAAGTACCCTCGGTAAAGGAACAACAATTGAAGTTATTTTTCCAAGAACCCAAAAACATTGATTTTGGGTTTTTTCTATGAAAAAAGATGGAGCGAGGCGGATGTTTCTTAAGAAAATCTTAAGGAAAGCCCTTCATAATGTGGTTGATATTTATTAATACAAGCATATCACATGATGAAATGTAAAACTGAAGGGAGAAATCTGAACATGAAGAAAACGAGAAGGGCGCATCTTTGGATTGGCCTAATTGCTTCCATTTTCATCTTTATCGAGTCCTTGACAGGCCTGGTAATGAATGAACCATGGTTAATCGGCCAAACGCAAATCGAAAATATGCGAGGGAATTTTCAACCAGGACAATTTAATCAAGGACAGCGTTCACAAGGAATGAATGGTGGTTTTACGCAAGGAAATGAACAAAATTCAGGGCAGCAAGGTGGTCAATTTAGAGGACAAGCTAATGGTCAGAATGGAACAAATGCAAATGGTCAATTCCATGGGCAACGTGGAATTGGAGGAAATGGAAACATGCCTGAAGGAATTCGCGAACAAGGCTCGGGGCAAGGTTCGATTATGTCCACTATCCGTGGACTTCATGAAGGTAGAATTGGAAATACAAATGTGAAATGGTTAATTGATTTAATTGCCGTGGCCTTAATGATTTTAACTGGGACAGGAATCTATCTGTCTATTAAAGTCCTCGCTGCCGAAAGTAAGCGTAAGAAGCGAGAAGTCGATAGCTTATTTGAATAGATGAATAAAATATAAGCACACGAATTCAATTTCGTGTGCTTATTGACATGTTTATTCTACAATGATTGTTCCTTTAAACATTTGCATTCCACAACTAAAGGTGTACTCGCCTGTTTTATCAGGAGTAAAGGTTAGTTTTGTTATACCAGTTTTTAAGTTGACATTGTTTATATCAAAATCAGGAATCATAAAAGTAGAAATACAGTTACTACTATCAAGTGGATTTTTAATTTCTAGCTCGACTGGTACTCCCTTTTTGACTCGAATGACATTGGGTTCGTACCCCTGAGTGGTTACTTCCATCTTAACAAGCGGCTTGCTTTCTTTTGTTACATCAACTTCCGTTTTGGCAACCGCTTGACTCGCATTTGTTTGTGCAGAATTTGTTTGGGCTGATTTACTTTGACCTGGAATTTCCACCATATCACTGCTGTACATAAATAGAAACAACGATACCAGTACTACTCCTCCTGCGATGATCGCAAATGGCGAGAGCTCTTGGGTATCAAGCGTTAATTTATTGTTGGATTCTACGAAAATATACATTATTACGAATCCGATAATTAGAATATAGAATCCTAACAAAATTCCTAATAAAATAGTGGGATTAATAAATTGAAGGAAAACACCTAGAATGGCACCAATAATTCCTCCCATCAAACCAGAAATAGATCCCATTAGGATGGCTAAAATACCAACTGGATGGCCAGCTAAGAAACCTACGACAAAACCTATAATCATACTGACTCCGACTACTAGAAAAATCTCACCGGAAATGATGCCAATGATACTTCCGGTAAGTAAACCTGTAATCACCGCAATGACCATACTAATCAATATTCCAGATTGGTTTGCTAGTTTTTTGTTATGACGGTAAACAGAATAGATGGAATAGCTGGTCCCGAGTGCAACAATAATTGCCGTAATAATCGCAAATACATTCATTTTTGGTCTCCTCTTATGAGTAAATGATTAACAACATAAGAGTATTATAAATGCAAATAAACGATTCAAATTTGTATATTCAGTGATTATTATGAACGTTTTATGAATATTGTTAAGGGTAAAATTACTAATGAGGATTTTTGAGAGATCACTTTATTCTTTTTCTTCTTTATCCAGGGTATTTTTATAAATCCTTTTCATGGCCTCATTTTGCATCTTGATATATTCAAGCAAAAATTCTTTTTCTTCTTCTTCCTTTTGAAGATCATCCTTCTCTTTTTCCATGTAAACCACCCCATTTTTTTCTAATTACTAGCATTTTAACCGATTTGAAACTTCGTTTAAAGTGAATTCGATCGGATTATGCTCACTTCAGAAAAATATTCCATAAAAAAATTGACTTTTTTTACTTTGAAATATATAATTTTCAAAAATACTATTGAAACTGTGACGGGGATTAGTAAAGTGAAGTGGTCTTATCAAGAGAGGAAACCATTGGTGTGAGGTTTCTTAAGACGGTCATTTGAACCTGCCTCCTGAGTTCTGTATCGGATGAATTTGAAGATACATGCGGATCATGTCCGTTATCAGGTAAAGAGTATAAAGCAATTTTGCTTTATGAATTTAGGGTGGTACCGCCAGGCCTTGGTCCCTTATTAGGATCAAGGCCTTTTTGCGTCGAAAAGCGGAAGCGCCCATTCTCATATTTTAAAAAAATTAATGAGGTGTCAAACATGGCAAAAGAATTTGTTAAAGATGTTACTGCAATGGACGATGATTTCGCCCAGTGGTATACAGATGTCGTTACAAAAGCTGATTTGATTGATTATTCAAGCGTACGTGGTTCAATGATTATTCGACCTTATGGCTATGCTCTATGGGATAATATAAAGAATGAGCTGGATCGCCGAATTAAAGAAACCGGGCATGAAAATGTGTATATGCCATTGTTTATTCCTGAAAGCTTGCTTCAAAAAGAAAAAGACCATGTGGAAGGTTTTGCACCTGAAGTAGCATGGGTCACACATGGCGGGTCTGAACCACTTGCTGAACGATTGGTTGTCCGTCCAACGTCAGAGGTGCTTTTCTGTGAGCATTATAGCAACATCATTCATTCCTACCGAGACCTGCCAAAGCTCTATAACCAATGGGCAAACGTTGTCCGTTGGGAAAAAACAACGCGTCCGTTCTTACGGACATTAGAGTTTTTATGGCAGGAAGGTCATACGGCGCACGCGACTGACGAAGAAGCAATGGAAGAAACGATTAAAATGCTTAACGTTTATGCCGCTGTATGTGAAGAAATCCTTGCAATTCCAGTGGTAAAGGGACAAAAAACGGAAAAAGAAAAGTTTGCTGGTGCGAAAGCTACGTTTACCATTGAAAGCTTAATGCATGATGGTAAAGCATTGCAGTCCGGTACGTCTCACCACTTTGGCACAGGGTTTGCCGAAGCATTTGGTATTCAGTACACTGACAAAGAAGGAAAGCTTCAATATGTACATCAAACATCTTGGGGCTTTACAACAAGAATTATCGGGGCCTTAATCATGGTTCATGGTGACGACCGCGGTCTAGTGATTCCACCAAAAGCTGCACCGACTCAAGTGATGATTGTTCCGATTGCGCAGCATAAAGAAGGCGTACTTGATTTTGCTTATGATTTGAAAAAGTCGCTTGGTAAGGTTGCCCGTGTCGATATTGATGCTAGTGATAAAAAGCCAGGCTGGAAGTTCAATGAGTATGAAATGAAAGGCATTCCAGTTCGTCTTGAGGTTGGTCCTAAAGATATTGAAAACAAGCAGGTTGTTTTAGTAAGACGCGATACTTTAGAGAAAGTGTTCGTTCCTTTAGATCAATTAGAAACAAAGCTGGTTGAACTATTAGATGAAATTCAAACGAGTTTATATAATAAAGCACTGAATCATCGGGAGGAGAGAACCTCCGTTGCTTTAACTCTTGCTGAGTTAAAGGAAACGCTTGAAGCTAAACCAGGTTTTATTAAGGCAATGTGGTGCGGCGAATTAGCATGCGAGGAAAAAATTAAAGAAGATACTGGGGCAACCTCTAGATGTATGCCCTTTGAGCAAGAACAAGTATCGGATAAGTGCGTTTGCTGTGGAAATGATGCAGACAAGATGGTTTATTGGGCAAAAGCATACTAAAACTATGACTTTTCGGGCTCTTCCTAATTGGGAAGAGTCTTTTTTATAAAATGTACTAACATATTGGACTGTTTTTTTTGATAAAATTGTTTTATGAGCGAATTTTTCAATTCAATGAGCGAATTTCTGTGGTTTTTGAGCGATTAGAATAAGTACAGGAGGAGAGCAAAAAAATGAATCCGATACTACTAGACTTTCCAGAGCAGTTTTATACCGAAAGATTATTAATACGTATGCCGCTGCCTGGAGATGGTAAAGCAGTGTACCAAGCAATGCAGGCATCATTTAACGAACTTAAAGACTGGATGCCTTGGGCCCACCGCGAGCAAACAGAAGAAGATGTAGAAGCAAATATGCGTGAAGCGCATGCTAAGTTTTTAACCCGCGAGGATTTGAGGTTACATATATTTAATCGAGAAACAGGGGAATTCATAGGTTCATCAGGTTTGCATCGAATCAACTGGACAATACCAAAGTTTGAGATAGGGTACTGGATTGATACGCGTCATAACGGGAGGGGATACATAACCGAAGCGGTGAAAGCGATAACAAAATTTTCCTTTACAGAACTTAATGCAAAACGGATTGAAATCCGCTGCGACTCCAAAAATATTAAAAGCCGGGCCATTCCAGAACGGTTAGGATTTACATTAGAAGGCATTTTAAGAAATGATGGAATTTCTGCAGATACTCAAGAATTACGAGATACATGTATCTATGCAAAAACAACCCAAGATTAATAAACAACAAGAGTACTGATTCACAGAACTCTTGTTTGATCTTTCATAACTAGGAGCTAGTTAAGAATATATCTTTTTAGATAGAATTTTGTAATCGCTAAATATTCACGGGAATAGGATTTTATCACAGCACTCCACGGAGTTTCTGCGGGGAGTCCTTGCACCACTAAGCCGTTATCTCGGGCAATTGAGACTGCCCGGTAAAGATGAAAATTATTTGTAACCACAAGACCTTTCCTGGCACCTTCAGGAATAAGTCTTTTTGAAAAACTAATATTTTCATATGTATCAGTTGATTGATCTTCTAAAATAATCCGAGCATCGCTAATACCTTGATCGACAAGTTCTCTCCTGATCGATTCCGCTTCGGAAATATCCTCTCCAGGTCCTTTTCCTCCTGAAGCAATAACGAATGTCTCTTCGTTTTTCTTTAGATATTCAGCTGCTTCATTTATTCTACTCGCAAACGCCAGAGAAGGAACAGTTCCTTTAACCCTTGCCCCAAGAACAATCAAATAGTCTGCATTTTTAGGTACTTCTTTATGACTATATTGACTAATTTTAAATTGTAAAATACCAATATAAATCAAACCTAAAGTTATAAGAACTCCTGCCAATAAAAACACTCTTTTCTTATTTTTCATCATTTCAAATCCATTTCATGTTTTTTATAAACCAATTAAGCTTATTATACAAAATAATAGATTAAGATTGTGGAAAATAATAACATATTTAAAAAAGAAAAAGGACTGAAGCTCAGTCCGAATCTTTATTCGCATACCCACGAGAGTCCCAGCGTTCCAACCCCCGTGTGCACCCCGGCAACCGTAATCAGCATCATTATTTCAGTTTCAATATCCGGGAAGGCTTCGTTCACTAATTTTTCTAACTCAGCCGCCCGTTCGGAATCATTTGCATGAACAATGGCTGCTTTCTTGACACATTTTGTTTCTAGGTCGGTTTTTAAATTATTAATCAGCCAGGCGATTGCTTTCTTTTCTGTTCGAACTTTATCTTTAATCTTGGCTCCTCCATCTTCAATGGCTAAAATTGGCTTGATGTTAAATAAAGAAGCTAAAATCGCTTGACCGCCAGATACTCTGCCGCCTTTTTTGAGCTGGTCTAAATTTGATGGGACTAAATATAAGCGAGTGTGCTTACGTAGTCCATTGAGTTCCTCAACCACTTCATTGATTTCATGCCCTTTTTCCACTAGTTCAATCCCTTTTTTTATTAAAAATGAGAGAGGGTAGGAACCTGTGAGCGAGTCTATAGGTACCAATTTAAAATCAGCCATTTCCGCTGCCATCACAGAGGTTTGAAATGTACCAGATAATAGACTGGAGGCATGAACAGCGATACCAAAGTCATAGTTTTGTTTTAATTTTGTATACAGTTCCACAAAATCACCGAGTGCCGGCTGCGAGGTTTGAAATTTCGAATCTTCATGTTTCATTCGCTCGTAAAACTCTTTTTGTGTAATTTCGATTGTCTCCTTGTAGGATTCTTGGTTTATTACAATATAAAGGGGAACTACATGTATATTATTTTGTTCGATAAATTCTGTGCTGAGAGAAGCCGTGGTGTCAGTTATCCACGCAATTTTAGCTTTATTCATCTTCATCCTCTTCCTCCAGTGAAAATCTCCAATTTAAGTTATCCTATTACCTCAAAAGTGACTTTTAGTGTAGTTACTAAGTTTATTGATAACTAGAATCCACATTACAAGAATGAAAATTTTGCAACAAGTTATATTTGTCATGTTAAAAAGTTAACGTTTTGTGACAAAATATATAGTTCGAATTATTCAAATATATCAATAAGTGATTTAAATCACTTATTCTCTGTGGTAAATTTCATATAATCACTATGGAAATAGTAATTACACAAGGAGTGTTATTCATGCTAGATCAACAAACAATTGAAATCATTAAATCTACGGTACCTGTATTAGAAAAACACGGAGAAACAATTACTACTCGATTTTACCAATTGATGTTTGGCAACCATCCTGAATTATTAAATATCTTTAATCATGCCAATCAAAAACAAGGGAGACAGCAAAAAGCATTAGCTGGAACGGTTTATGCAGCTGCTATGTACATTGATAATCTGGAGGCTATTCTTCCGGTTGTAAAACAAATTGCGCAAAAGCATAGAAGCCTTGGAATTTTGCCAGAGCATTATCCGATTGTTGGGAAGCACCTTTTGTTAGCAATTAAGGATGTATTGGGAGATGCGGCAACGGATGAAATTATTGATGCATGGGCACAAGCTTATAATGTCATCGCAGATGTTTTTATCAGTGTAGAAGCTGAATTATATGATGAAACGGAAAAACAACAGGGAGGCTGGAGTGGTTTTCGCAACTTTATTGTGGACCGTAAAGTAGTTGAAAGTGAAGTGATCACCTCATTTTACTTAAAACCTGAAGATAATAATGGAATTGCAGATTTTTCTCCTGGTCAATATATTAGTATCCAATTAGAAATAGCAGGTGAAAAGTTCACCCATATTCGTCAATATAGCCTCTCAGATGCTCCTGGTAAAGATTATTACCGAATCAGTGTCAAACGTGAAGCAGGAACAGAAAATCCAGATGGTTTGGTGTCCAATTATCTACATGATGGAGTGAATGAAGGAGATATTTTAAAAATTAGTGCACCTGCAGGGGACTTTGTTCTTGATACTGAAAAAAATACCCCAGTTGTGTTACTAAGCGGCGGGGTTGGTTTAACACCAATGATGAGTATGCTAAAAACTGTTGTTGAGGTTCAGCCAAAAAGGAAGGTAACATTTGTTCATGCGGCTGCCAATGGGAATGTGCATGCTTTAAGAGATGAAGTAGAGGATTTATCGAACCTAGACAATGTAAATTCCTATTTTTTCTATGATTCACCTACCGAAGAGGACCGCAAAAATAATCGTTTTGATGTTGAAGGCTATGTAACACATGATTGGCTGAAAGAAAAAATGGATATCCAGGACGCAGATTTTTATTTCTGTGGACCTGTACCATTTATGAAAGCCATTAATCGTTCCTTAAAGGAAATAGGTGTTACGGAGGACAAAATTCACTTTGAATTTTTTGGTCCGATGGGGAATCTAGAAGAATAGAAGAGAAACAAGCCGACTTCCACTGAAGTCGGCTTGTTTTTTAAGGTATTTTTACAAACATTTTTTCTAAAAAACCCTTAGAAATCATCTAAAACAATACTAGATTAGGGAAGAATGGATAAAATACCTATATGGTTTTATGCCTTGTTACTGCCATATATTCGAATAATCGAAAGGGGCTTTTATCATTGAACTACTTAACCACAACGATGAACGAGTATGGATATCTTGTTCTTTTTCTTTCGATTGCCTTAGGAATATTGGCACTTCCAATCCCTATGGAAGCTGTGCTGGCGTATGCAGGGTTTCTTTCCTTTCTTGAACAGCTCAACTGGATCGGTAGTATTGTTGCATCAGCGGCAGGAAGTACCTTAGGGATGTTGCTATCGTATTGGGTTGGATGCAAGCTCGGTATCCGTTTTTTTGAAAAGTATGGCAAACGTGTTCATCTAGAACCTGATCGGTTACAGGCAATCTCAAACTGGTTAAGAAGGTATGGAAATAAACTGTTAATCATTTCATTATTCATCCCAGTATTTAGACATTTTATCGGATATTTTTCAGGGATCACTGGTGTTCCAATAAAGGTTTACACCTTGTATACAGGAATTGGATCGACGATTTGGGTTTCCAGTTTTATATTTTTAGGGAAAATTCTCGGACCTCAATGGGGGACTTTATTTGAAGTCATTAAGCGATACTTGATTCTTACAGGAATAATTCTGTTCATCCTAATAGGAGTCATTTATTTGATTAAGAAATTGAGGAATGTTGCTATTGAAACTGGGACCAAATAGTAGAACCATTCATAACAAAGGAATCCTCTTGAAGGTTCCTTTGTTTTTATTATGGGAGTATTTTAAAAAGTTACTAATTACCAACACTTTCGAAGATTGTTAGCAATTATAGGTATTGAAAGTTTGATTCATTTCTCAACTATGATTAAATGAAAGAGAGAAATGGCCAGAAAGGGTGTTATTTTCATGAATAAGAATGTCATACGTTCGATCACGGGCATCGCTGTATTATTTTGCCTCCTCTGGCTGATCGGGCTTGGCTGGGCAGTCGGTGAGTATTATGCTGGAAAACCGGAAAAGGTTCCGGAAGTAAAGACTGTTTCCAAGGTAGAAAATAAAAAAGGATTAACCATCGTGGCGCTCGGTGATTCATTAACTCGAGGAACAGGTGATGAGACTGGAAAGGGTTATGTGGGTGTCTTGGTTGATGAAATCAAGAAAAAAACAAGTCGTCCGGTTCAACTTACCAATCTTGGCATCAATGGTCAAAGATCAGATTCTCTTAGGAAGCAAGTTCAGGAAACAGAAGTAGGGCGCCAAATTCAAAAAGCTGACATGGTGCTGGTAACGATTGGCGGCAACGACTTGTTCCGTGGGGGACAAGTATTAATGGATTTTGAAAAAGCTGACATTGCAAATATTGAAAAGAAATACCTCGACAATTTAACATATGTTTTTGAAAAAATACGCAAGAATAATCCCAATGCAAATGTGTTTTTCATTGGATTGTATAATCCATTTATAAATTTAGATCAGGGAAAAGAAATGTCCAAAGTGGTCCGACACTGGAATTACGACAGCGCTGAAGTCAGTGCCTCTTTTCCAAAAATCGTGTTTGTCCCAACTTTCGATTTATTTGAGTTAAAGGTGAATGATTATTTATATTCAGATAAGTTTCATCCAAACTCAAAAGGGTATCGTTTAATTGCCGAAAGGGTAGCCTCATTGCTCACTTGGTAAGGAGAGGAATTCAATGGAGAAGAAAATTACATTAGCAGTAAAGGATTTAAGAAAAGTCATCGGAAAAAAGGAAATCATTAAAGGACTGACTTTCGATTTACGTGAGGGTGAAGTATTTGGTTTTTTAGGACCCAATGGAGCAGGGAAAACAACTACCATTCGTATGCTCGTCGGATTAATCAAACCAACATCCGGAAGTATTTTTATTTGTGGCTCTAATATTGAAGGGAATTTCCAGGAGGCGATGAAAAACCTCGGTTGCATTGTGGAAAATCCCGAATTATATCCCTATCTTTCTGGCTATAATAATCTGCTTCATTTTGCCAGAATGCTCGAAGGAATAGGGGAAGAGCGAATTAAAGAGGTGACCGAACTTGTAGGCTTAACGGAAAGAATTCATGATAAAGTAAAGACCTATTCCCTAGGAATGCGCCAGCGGCTTGGAATTGCTCAAGCATTATTGGGAAAACCAAAAGTGCTGATCCTAGATGAGCCAACCAATGGGTTGGACCCTGCAGGAATTCGTGAAATGCGTCAATTTATTCGGTATCTTGCAGAGGAAGAAGGTTTAAGTGTCTTAGTTTCAAGTCATCTCTTAAGTGAAATCCAATTATTATGTGATAGGGTCGCAATTATATCAAAAGGGACGATTATACGGACGGATACGGTCCAACATTTGCTTTCAAATCGTGAACGCGTAATTTGGCATCTACAACCTTTGGAGCGGGGAAAGGAAGTATTACGTTCATTAACAAAAATTGAAGAAACAGAAGATGGAACCATCATGACTGAATTTAATGAACAAAAGATACCTCAATGGAATAAACAGCTTGTTGAAGCTGGTGTTTCAGTGACGGAAATGAATCGAAAAATACCAGTTCTAGAAGATTTATTCCTCGAACTAACGGGGGGTGACACGATTGAATAAATTGATTCAGAATGAAATGATGAAGCTGGTTGCCAAGAAGCGCCTTTTTGTCATTGCCATCATTATCGGCGTACTTGTCATGTTATTTACATATGCACAATACAAACAAGTTCAAACACAACGTGAAAAATTAGGAACCAGTGATTGGCGCACGATATTACAACAGCAGATTGTTGATACAACGAATCGTTTAAGTAGCAGTCGAATCACTGATGAATGGAAAAAACAGTTGCAAATCTCTTTACAGCAGCAGCAATATTATCTGGATCATAATATTAATCCGTCTGAACCAGGAGCACCAACGTTTATGAGAATCTTCTTGGAAAACTCCATAGACCTGTTTATTCCTTTAATGGTTATGGTCATAGCTAGTGATTTGGTCTCATCCGAACATAGCCTAGGATCGATAAAGCTGCTTTTGACTAGGCCCGTCAAAAGGTGGAAGGTACTCTTGAGTAAGTACTTAACCTTATGTTTAGCTGTATCTTTAATTATTGCGATCGCAGGGATTCTTTCCTATTTAATTTCAGGTTTGGTTTTTGGTTATAAAGGATGGGGAGCACCGATTCTTACTGGATTTAATGTGACTGAAACAGGATTAAATACCTCAGAAGTCAAACTGATCAGTCAGTGGAAGTTTTTATTAATGGACTTTGGACTAGTTTGGTTTGTGTCCATTGTCGTCGGTACGCTTTCATTTATGTTGTCAGTATTGATTCGTAGTACCGCAGCAGGTATGGGTGTAATGCTAGCTTCCTTAATCTCAGGAGCCATCTTAACAAATATGGTATCCTCATGGGAATCCGCCAAATACTTTTTTATGGTCAATTTACGGCTAACTGATTTTATGAAAGGAACCGCCCCACCCATTGAAGGGATGAATCTTTCATTCTCCATCCAAGTCCTCCTTGTTTGGTGGGCAGTAGGTTTATTCGTGTCATTTTTTGTATTTACAAAAAGAGATGTCTATTAAAGAGGGGCTATTTCCGTTTTTTGAACGGGAATAGCCTTTTTTATTTGGCTGTGTTAAAGCTTATTATTGATTGTGGCACCCTGTTGATTGGAGCGGAAGGCGCGAAGACTCCTGCGGGAGGACGGGGCAGGGGAGACCCCGCAGGAGCGAAGCGACGAGGAGGCTCCCCGGCACGCCCGCGGAAAGCGAAGCGCCTGGAGCGCAAATCAACAGACAAGTTTAACACAGCATTTTAAACCAAATAATGAAAGTTCTAACTTGAAAGAAAATTATAAAATTAATAAAATATGGGAGAGAATAATTGACAAATGGAGGAGTGTCTATGGCATTTGCAATAAAAAAAATTGACCATATCCAACTGGCTGCCCCTAAGGACTGTGAAGTAGCAGCAAGGGAATTTTTCAGTGATATACTAGGACTAGTTGAAGTTGAAAAGCCTGTGGAATTAAAGAAACGTGGTGGCGTTTGGTTCGAGTTTGGGACCTTCCAACTTCACATTGGTGTAGAGGAACCATTTTCACCAGCTAAAAAAGCACATCCTGCCTTTGTTGTTGAAAATATCGAGGAATTAAAAGGACATCTTCTTGCAAAAGGAGTGACATTTACAGAAGACGATCTTCTTCCTGGTGCAAGCAGAATTCACATCCATGACCCCTTTGGCAATCGTCTTGAATTATTAGAATGGCACTAGAAAATACAGCCCCATTCCATAGATGTGGAATGGGGCTGTCTGCCTTTAATGGGGGGATTGAAGGCATTATTACTTAGGGATATTCTATTCAATCTCCAGAAAGGGGGGACCATCTGGAAGGGAAAAAAATAAAAATAAAACTAAAACTCATATATTATTTGTGAATTATATCACATACCTTCTATATTCATAGAATACGTGAATTAAAATAAATTCACAAGTGGTTTTTAACTAAAAATTTGTCGAATTGGTAAATTTTTTTTCACAAATTGGGAATGATAAATTCGTACCAAAAAATGGTGAATTTACTAAAAAACTGAAATGGAAGGAGATACTCATGAAGTTACCGATATTACTTTTATCACTAGGTTTATTATTCTCAATACCTGGAATGGCTTCTGCAAACCCATCAACACCTGACAACAGCAAGGGTATTCAAAGAGAAAAAGCCCCATGTGATTGTAAAGAGAACGGCGATCATCACATGATGCACAAAGATTGGCAGGCAAAAATGGAGGAAAGACAGAAAATGCTTCTTTCCTGGGTAGACCTGTATACGCCTGATAAAAAAGCAGAATGGACAGCAGTCCTTGCAGAAAAGAAAACACTCAGAGACCAATGGATGAGTCCTGAGAATGCTGCCAAACGTGAGCAATGGAAAAATGAAAAAAGAGCAAAAATAGAAGAACTAAAAAAACAATTTGATGCCGGAAAGTTAACGAAAGAAGAGTTTTTAAAGCAAGCTCATGGCGGAAAAGAAACTTCCCATTGGAAAACGTTGCATGAATTAAAAATGGCAGTTGATAAGAAGGACAACAAGCAAGCAGCAATACTCCTAAATCAATTGTTAGACCAATCTAAACAACATAATGCGAAAATCAAAGAATTACTAAAAAAGTAATCAGCTTCAATAAAAAACTAATTCCTCGTGAATTAGTTTTTTTGTATTTACTCTTCATTGTTTTCCGCTCAGATTGTTAATAATTACAGTTGTTAAAATGACTTGATAAAGGGAACATTTAAGAATGATAACCACCAAGGAGGTTTGTTATGAAAAGAAAAAATTTAATGATGACTACTGTTGCTCTAGGGGCGGCATATCTATTCCGAAATCCCAAGTCACGGAAAAAATTAATGAATCAGGTCCAAGCTTTTACTAAGAAATGAGAATCAAAAACATCCCCATTCATAGTTGAAGGGGATGTTTTTCTTAAGTATACTTTTAAAAAAATTACTTTTTTAAATTAACGGTAGCTTGTTTGCTCTCTTGGATATCTTCTTTTATTTCTTCCTTAATGTCGTCCGCAATTCCTTCTGTAGCTTTTTTGAATTCACGAATCGATCTGCCAAAGGCACGGCCCACTTCCGGAAGTTTGTTTGGACCAAAGACTACTAATGCCACGATTAAAATTAATATTAATCCTGGTACACCAATATTTGAAAACATATATTCATCTCCTACTGGATTAAATCTGCTTGTACGTAATGATACAGTAGTTTTGCTGTATTTTCAATGGAAGTTTCGTGTGTCCTCTCGAATGCATGTGAAGAATCGATACCAGGTCCGATTAACCCATGAACGATATCATGACCAGAGCGGATAGCGGCAGAAGCATCTGAACCATAAAAAGGATAAATATCCAATTTATATTTGATGTTGTTCTCATCGGCAAGTCTAACTAGGTTTTTTCTGAGTTCAAAATGGTAAGGTCCACTTGCATCCTTAACACAGATCGAAACAGTATACTCGTCAGTAGACTGGCCGTCGCCCATGGCGCCCATATCGACTGCTAAATACTCCACTGTTTCTGGATTAATATTTGAGTTCCCGCCGTATCCGATTTCTTCATTGTTAGAAATTAAGAAATGAGTTGTATAAGGCAGGGCGATATTTTCCATTTTAATTTGTTTCATTAATTGAAGCAGGATGGCCACACTTGCTTTATCATCCAAATGGCGTGATTTAATGTAGCCGCTTGGCGTTATTTCTACACGAGGGTCAAACGAAACAAAATCACCTACTTCAATTCCTAGCGCACGAACCTCTTCAGCATTATGTACCTTTTCATCAATTCTAATTTCAATATTATCCTGGTTCCGTTCAGCTTTCCCTGCATCTTTATAGACATGGACAGAAGTTTGATGCATTAAAATGGTTCCAGTAATCTTTTTTCCGCTGCTTGTTTCAATTTGACAGTATTCTCCTTCAATGGAGTTGTACTTAAATCCCCCAATCAAATCAATCTTTAAGCGCCCATTAGATTTTACTTCCTTTACCATTGCACCAAGCGTGTCCACATGAGCTGTAAGCATGCGGTGTTTACTTGAGTCCTTCCCTTCGATGGTTGCTATTAATCCGCCCTTACGGTTTCGATAAGTTTGAATTTGTAACTCGGCTAGGTAGTTTTCAACAAAGGTTATAACTTCATTCGTATTCCCTGATGGACTTGGAATAGATACTAAATCAGCAATTAATTTCATGGTTTCTTTTGTATTTGTATTTAGCATAGCCAATTCTCCTTTCTGAATAATCTTTCCTTACTATTATACATAATTATGTATTTCATGTGTTTTTTAGCGATTATAGTCAACTATTGTAAAGACACTGCATAAATTAACAGGTGATAAATTTTTTTAATGGATTAAATAATAAATGTTTGGGCAAGAATGGAGTATTCAAACTATTTGAAAAATTATTTAAAGCATAATCAACAGCAGGAGGAGAAAAAATTGACCAGAGTTGAACTATATCACTCTAAGCCGAAGCAAACTTCCTTTAAGGGTTTATTTTTTTTCATAGTAATGTGCCTTGTAGTTACTGCCAGTTTCTTTGTTTTTCGTCAATATTACCAAAACACAATCAAAATTGAAGCACCAATAGAAAACCCTGGCCCTAAGGTTGTTATACATCTGCCTAATGGGCAAAAAGTATATACTTATGAAAAGTTGATTTTTGAAAAAGATGGAAAAACATATTATAAAGGTGAGCGGAACACGATTGATTTAACAGGTGGAACGGTTGACTATGAAGAGTGGAAATAAGCGATGACTTAGGGAAAAGGAAAGGACTAGCTGGAGCTAGTCCTTCTTTTTATTTAAACCAACCTTTCTTTTTAAACCAAAGAGACATGCCTATCGCAACTAATACCATCAGGATCAGCGTGGCAAAATAACCATATTTCCAGGATAATTCAGGGATATAGTGAAAATTCATTCCATATAATCCAGCTATAAAGGTGAGCGGCATGAAAATAGTAGTAATAACTGTTAAAACCTTCATGACATGATTGGTTTGATGTGAGTTAAGTGAGATATAGCTATCGCGGATGTCCGTGGTAAGTTCACGGTTTGCCTCAATCATTTCTGTTAATTTAAGTAAATGATCATGAATGTCTGAAAAATATTCTTTTTTTCCATTGATATAAGTCATTCGCTCAGAATTGAGGATTCGATAAATAAGGTCACGCATCGGTGTAATAGTATGCCGTAACGAAAGGAGATGATGTCTAATTTCAAATAAATCCTCAAGCAATGCCTCCATCGTTTTCCTTTTTGAATTGTCATCAATTTCATTTAACATATCCTCAATTTGATAGACTAGAGGGAAATAATTATCCACCATTTTATCAAGGATAAAGTATAAAACGTGGGAAGGATCCCACTGATCAATACTTGTTGATAGGTTAAATCGTTTCCACACCGTATCAATTTCGACTGAGGGTTCGTAGTGAAAGGTGATGATTTGGTTCTCACCGAGGAAGAAATTAATCTCTTCTCTAGTAAATGTCTGTTGATTTAGGGCCTGTGTCACAAAAAAAGTGTAGTTCTCATAATAATCCAACTTGGGCCTTTGTAAATGATGAATACAATCCTCTATTGCTAGATGGTGAAAGTTGAGGGGGCTTCTTAAGAATTCAATTTCTTCGGTGGTTGGCTGGTGAAAATCAATCCAGTACCAAAGGAATTCACCATTAACCAATTCCTCAATTGGAAGATCCCTAATTAATTGAAACGCTTGATTTACTGCAATTGTTCTAATCATGTTAACTCCTTAGTTTGTGGTTATCCGTAAGCTAATCATAACTTTTAATGTTCAAATTTCAAAGTAACTTAGGAAATTTCTAAACACAAGTGGCCAAAGCCAGAACCAGAATTATTAAAATAGAAAAGAGGCATTCTAATATAGAATCCCTCTTGGTTGAAACGAAAGGTTATAAGCTCGTTGTAGTTTCTTTATTTCTCATTGCTTGCGGAATATAAACGCAGAACGGCTCACTTTCCATATAATCACCTGTTACTGCATATGTACGTGAACGGGAACCGCCACACATTTTGTTATATTCACATACGCCGCATTTTCCTTTGTAGTTATCAGGTTGCCGTAAATCTTTAAATACTGTAGCCTCGCGATAAATTTCTGCAAGTGGGGTGTCACGGATGTTTCCACCGACGATTGGAAGTAATCCACTTGGCATGACATCACCGATATGAGAGACAAAAGCAAAGCCGTTCCCGTCATTTACTCCCTTTGGTGCCCGCTTTAAACCATCGTGCATGGAAGCAAAATCAGTGGTAATTGAGTCTTCGTAATGAATCTCACCTTTTTCAATCAATTGGTCTCGTGTTTTTTGCTGTAAAACAACCCTGCGGTAATGTTGTGCTGCTGTTGTTTTGATATCATATGGTGCAGTTTTGCTTAATTCATACAACCAACGGAATACTTTTTCATGCTCAGCAGGAGAAATACACGCATCCATTTGTCCTCGGCCTGTTGGAACAAGTAAGAAAATGTACCACATGACAGCTCCAAGTTCGGCAACTAGTTTGGACATTTGCTCAAGAGAATCATAATTATAGCGGGAGATTACTGTATTAATTTGTAGTGGCATATCTAATTCGTTTAAGTATTTTATTTTTTCAACGGTTAGATCAAATGATCCAGGAGTCCCGCGGAAATGATCATGAATCTCTGGTGTGGGTCCGTCTAAGCTGAAGCCCCAGCGTGAAAGTCCGACATCTTTGAACAGTTTCATTTTTTCTTTTGTGACATTAGCAGTGGCACTAGGTGTCATGGAAACACGCATACCTTTTTTGATTGCATAATCTGCAAGCTCATAAAGGTCTTCTCGCATCATACAATCCCCGCCAGTGAAAACGAGCATCGGATTATCCATTTCATATATTTGATCGATTAGATTAATTCCTTCTGCATGTGTTAGTTCACGGGGATCTGGAGTAAGCTGTGCATCAGCGCGGCAGTGAACACACTTTAATTGGCAAGCTCTTGTTACTTCCCAAATGACAATAAATGGATTCTTTTCATAATCTATTACATTTCGTATTCCATGAGGATGCCCCATTGCATGTGGATGTCCTTTTCCTATTCCTTGCATCTTCATCACCTAAATTCATTTTTATTTATAAAACTATAAAGATTATTTCTATAGGTTTATTATAGGTTTATCAATCGGCAGTGCATGGGAGTAATGTTACAATATTTCTACATTACTAGGGTGAAATGTCTGATTTCTATAAAAATATTAAACATCTTTTCTATTACAATTATGTTACAAAAATATTAATAAATAATGTAAGAACGCCACGAAAACCAGTATATATAGGATTTGGCCATGACTTTTTGATATATTTACGGTTATTCTTGCTAATACTGTATTTTTTTTACTTGTAAGCCATATCTTTGGGGATTTTAACAACCCTCCACTGTCGTTTATGATGAAAGTACACAAACGAATTGAAGGAGTGCTACGTTGAAAAAACATCTACTATCATTCGCAGCAACGGCGGGGATCCTGTTTTCTACCTTTAGTGGAACGGCAAGTGCACACGAAAACATCTATACTGTGCAATCTGGGGATACTCTTTGGAAAATTTCACAAGCCAATAAAGTTACTGTCACAGACTTAAAAACTTGGAATCACCTAACATCTGATAATCTTTATGTAAATCAAAAGCTAACATTATTAGCACCACATGCCCATGAAACGGCAACAGGAACGTATATGGTCCAAAAAGGGGATACTTTATACCTGATCTCAGTCCGTTTTAATCTATCCGTTACCCAGTTAAAATCACTGAATAATCTTACAACTGACACGATTTATGTTGGACAAGTTTTGAAAGTAACATCAAGTGCGACATCAACACCAACAGTATCAAAAGCGCAAATGGTAATAGATGAAGCCAAAAAATACATTGGGACACCGTATTTATGGGGCGGAAATACACCAGCAGGTTTTGATTGCAGTGGGTTAACCTCTTACGTATTTAATAAAGTTGGTGTACCGATCCCGAGAACTGCAGCGACACAATGGTCAGGATTAAAAGCCGTTAGTACACCAAAACCTGGAGATCTAGTATTCTTTGAAACTTACGCTCCAGGACCTACACATGTGGGGATATATTTAGGCAACAACCAATTCATTCAAGCGGGTTCAAAAGGTGTTTCAATTGCAGATATGACAAATTCCTATTGGAAGCCAAGATACCTTGGCGCAAGAACTGCATTTTAATAGACTAGTAGAAGGAGTCTTTCAATGAAAGGCTCTTTTTATTTTTTAAAAATTAAAAATATAGTATGATAAAATTGTGTAAAAAAAAGAACTTAATGGGGGAGCTGGATGTTTAAAAGAGCGATAAGTATTGGCATTTTACTAGTAATTATTGCGATTGGTTTGATACAAAAGGATGAATTACTGCACCTTATGAAACAAGGCGGGACGATCTCAATTCTCATAAGCATGTTGCTAGTAGCAATTTGTGTCTTTTTTCCCGTTATACCATTTCCTGTTTTAGCAGGAACGATTGGCGCTGTATTTGGGACAGCTCAAGGAATGGTCGTTTCCTTAACAGGAGCAATGGTTGGAACAATGGCATTCTTTTTCTTATCTAGGTATGGTTTTCGCGATTATGCACAACAAAAACTGATGAAATATCCAAAAGTTCAAGAATACGATGAGTTTCTGAACAGAAATTCCTTTGTTGCCATCTTAACCTGTCGTCTCATTCCAATTATCCCCGCACCGGTTGTTAATATTATTTGTGGTTTAAGTCATGTAAGATGGCTGACTTTTTTTACGGCATCCATCATAGGGAAAATCCCAAATATTCTACTTTTGTCGTATGCCGGTGCATCATTTAGTAACAACAAGCTTTACTCTTTTGGCATTTATGGCGTTTATTTGATCATTATTTTTATCATTAACTTTGTCATTATTTATCGGAAACAAGCAAAAAATTCACTTGATTAAACGACTTCTGGAATATTTAAATCATTTTGCTTTTCAATAGAAATAAGTTCCTTAAAGAAGCTCTTTAAGATCAGCCATTTAGCTGGATAACTGTATATGAAGTCTTCTATTACTTGTGAGGAGTAATACATGAAACAATCGATATGGACTTTTTCCTTTTTTAAGTCGTACAGAAGCGCATGTGGAATGGTGTAATAGTCGTTTAACTGGTAGGGATTGAACTTTACCACTTGAATTTTTTGGTCATTGATAAATTTTTTTAAGGATTGTTCTTGTAAGGAAATACTTTCTTCCTTAGTCAGCCCATTTAAACAAATTCGATCATTAATAAAATAAATTCCCTGCATCATCTAACACCCCAATTTTCCTTTAATTGGTATTGTTATTGACAGGGATTTGAATAAGTATACTTATTTTTAAAAATACAAGATGAAGGGGAGGGTTAAATTGACAAAAAAATTACCCGGCAATGGCCGGGTATACAAACTAATCTATATTTTAAGGGGGCGGAGGTTTAAGGTTCTTCCGTGAACCTATTAATATCTTAACGAATAATTATTAATAAACTATGAACGAAAGATTAATAGTTTAAGAAAAGGTGTGTAAATGAAAGATTTTCATTGTTGTGCGACATGCAGGCATTTTAAAGCAGAGAAGAAGTCAGAGGGGATGCTCTATTTTTGTGGTCGATTAGGATTTGAAACAAAAACAAACTACAAATTTAATTGCTGGAGCCCTCGAGAAGATATTAAGAAAATAATGGAAGATCGGAACAATAATAGTTAGTAATCCTCAAGGATGAGTTTTTTTTACTTAGAATAAATGACAAATGTCCATTGTCCTTCTTTTATAATCATGGTATTTTCATGAATATTATTTCTATGAAATTGAAATAGTAGGCTTATGATTTGAAAGGAGTAATTCCTAATGGCAGCAACACATATTTTTTCCAAAAAAGAGGAACTCGCCAATTCTATCACACACGGTGTGGGAGCATTGTTAAGTATTTCTGCCTTGGTCATATTAATTGTTTTTTCATTCCATTATGGAAATGTTTGGCATATTGTAAGTTTTACGATCTTTGGTGTAACGATGGTTATACTTTATATGTCCTCCACATTGCTCCACAGCTTCCCGGAAGGCAAAGCAAAGGACATTTTCGAAATTTTTGACCATTCGTCTATTTATTTTTTTATAGCTGGTACCTATACACCGTTTCTACTAGTAGTAATTAAAGGGACACTAGGGTGGACACTTTTTGGAATTGTATGGGGACTTGCGATTGCAGGCACAGTCTTTAAATGCTTTTTTGTGAAAAAGTACCTTTTTTCCTCAACGGCTCTTTATGTTGTCATGGGGTGGTTAATTGTTTTTGCCTGGAAACCCTTAGTAAATAATCTATCACCGCAAGGGATGACCTATTTAATTATTGGCGGTGCTCTTTACACAATTGGTGCCATTTTCTATGTTTGGCGTGGGTTTAAGTATCACCATGCAGTCTGGCATGTGTTTGTATTGGCAGCAAGTGTGGCTCACTTTTTTTGTGTATTGTTTTATGTATTGCCGATTAAATAAAAGAAACAGTCTCAATCGAGGCTGTTTCTTTTAGTATTGATTGAGGAATCTCAACATCAAATATGCCGCATTTTTCTAAAATTCAATGTCTCTCGTGAAAACCATAAACTCATTAAAAAGCTGATGATTCCCGTTATCAGTAATACTTCTCCAACGATTTTCATACTTTCCGCTGTTATGCCTTTCCCAAAAATTAACCCTAAAATAATCGAGGCTAAAATTGAGCCTAAATATCGGCAAGTTTGAAAAAGGCCGGATGTTGTACCAATAATCTCTTTTGGGCTCTCCTTTACCATTGCCACTTGGAGAACCACATTTCCAGTTCCGTAACTTAAACCCATGATCGATAAAATAATCCCAATCCCGAGATAGGAAGACTGAACAAAAAACAGCATAAAAGCGAGGGCCCCAATTATGGAAATAAAAGCGCCAACCATAATCGGCTGGTTTACACCGGTTCGGTCGATCCATTTTCCGGTGACAGATGAAATAATAATGCTGATACCGGACATAAACAGCATTAACAGACCACTCAATTCCACACTTAAACCCATTCCTTCTTGAAAATAACTTGGCAAACCGAAAAATAAACAATAGAAAAAGATATTCAAAATGATAAATTGGATATATACCATCGATAGCTTTGGATGTATTCTAAAAATTCGAATGTCGATAAATGGTTCTTTAACCCTTAACTCTCTCCAAGCAAATAAACCGAAAAAGATGATTCCAACAATACCTGATAGATAATGAACTTTTTCTTCAAAGGATAACAGGAACCATAAAAAGAATACCATTCCTGCAGCAAAATATCCGATTCCAAGAAAATCTAGATGGGAGAGCAATTCCTTCATGTGTGACTTATCCTGCTTCCTATCCTTGGGAAACAAATACCAACCTAGAAGAAAACTGAGAATAATAAACGGAAAATTGACCCAGAAGATGGCTGGCCAATTCCCCAACACGATTAAGAATCCACCAATCGTCGGTCCAAGTGCGACCATGGCTGAAGCAAAAATTGATAATACAGCGAGGGCCGAAGCTTGTCTATCTTTAATATGATCTCGAATTAACGCCATTCCTGAGGGGTAAATGGCACTGCTGCCAATCGATTGAAATAGTCTCATGACCAGTAACATCATAAAAGTGGATGCTAGAGGGGCGCCAAGCGCAGAAAAAGCAACGATAATTAGACCGGTTAAGAAGGTCTTTTTTCGTCCGAAAATATCACCAATTTTTCCCGTCACTGGCTGTGCTACTGCACTTGCTAAATAGAAGCTGGATATTAACCAGGAAACGGTTGAAAAGGAAAGGTTAAAATCCTTTTGAATACTGTGTAATGCTAACGCAATCATTGATGAATTAAGTGGATTTAACATCGTGCCCGATGCAACCGCCGTTAAAAATAATGCTCGATTTTTCTTCATAACTTCTTCCTTTGCTGGATATAGAATCTATATATTTTTTGCAATATCTGCAACATCATACCATTTACTAGTATATTTCAGAAGTCTTAAAAAGGAAAATTGCTGAAGTAGTTAAGGAGAGAAAGTAACAGCGTGGTCCAACTAATAAAATTTCTCATTCTAAGAATAGCTTCCAAACTAATATAAATAGGATAGGTATGAATGTGATTCATTTGTTGGAGATACATGGATGTTTTTATGATCCAATGTGGGAGGAGGGATAAATTTGGAGGTCATTGGGAAAAGCGTCATTCGCAAGGAGGCACTGGATAAGGTATCAGGGAGGGCAAAATATACCCATGATTACCATTCCATTCCGATGCTGTCTGTCAAAATGGTCATAAGTCCTTATGGGCATGCCAAGATTGTAAACATTGACACATCAGAAGCATGGAAAATAGATGGGGTTAGAGCCATTCTTGCAGGGAAGGAGTATCCGTTAACGGGGGAATCAATCCGAGACCGACCACCTATAGCCTTTGACAAGGTACGATACCACGGTGAAACGGTTGCACTTGTTGTTGCCGATTCACCTGCACAGGCAAAAATGGCAGCCGATCTGATTAAGGTTCAATATGAATTACTTCCCGTCGTAAATTCACCGTCACAAGCATTTGAAAAAGGGGCACCGTTGGTCCATGAAAATTTAAGTAAATATAAAAAGGAGGATGACTCGCACCCGGTGCCTGACACCAACATTGCTTCACACGTTAAAATTCGGAAAGGAAATATGGAAAAAGGCTGGGCCGAAGCTGACACGGTGGTGGAAGCGAGTTTTTCGTTGGCTCCTTCTGATCATGCGGCAATGGAGACAAGATGTGCGTCAGCCGAAATTTTGCCCGATGGAAATATCATGATTACCACTTCTTCTCAAGCCCCATTTATGGTGAAAAGACTGATCGCTGATTACTTTGATGAGGATATGGGAAAGATTATTGTCCGAACGCCACTTGTTGGCGGTGCATATGGCGGAAAGGCCGCCGTTCAGCTTGAAGTTCTGGCCTATCTCGCTTCCAAGGCAGTTGGCGGAAAACCGGTGGAGATATTTAATACGAGAGAAGAAGATATCTTAACGTCCCCCTGTCATATCGGTTTAGATGCAAAAGTTAAACTAGGTGCCGACCGCAGCGGGAAAATAAAAGCAGCTGAAATACGTTATTTATGGGATGGCGGAGCTTATTCCGATAAAGCTGTCGACCTAACAAGGGCGGGAGCGGCCGATTGTACTGGACCTTACAATATTCAAAATGTCTGGTGTGATTCCTATGACATGTATACGAACCATCCCTATGCAGCCCCATTTAGAGGCTTTAGCCATTCCGAACTTTCCTTTGCGATCGAACGAACATTGGACTTACTTGCCCAAAAATTAAAAATGGACCCGCTTGACCTTCGCTATCTCAATGCGATAAAGCCAGGAAATACTACTCCAACAAGGGTTCGCTTAAACAAAAGTAATGTCGGCAACTTACAAAAGTGTATTGAAAGAGTAAGAGCTTTAATGAAATGGGATGAAGGGGCAGTTAAAGAAGTAAACGAAAGATTTGTTAGAGTGAAAGGTATTAGTTGCAGTTGGAAAACTTCGACCATTGATCCTAATGCCCCTTCGGGAGTGATATTAACCTTTAATCGAGACGGGAGTATCAATTTACTTTCAGGTGTAATTGAAATTGGAACAGGAACGAAGACAATCCTTGCTCAGATCCTTGCTGAAAAGCTGAAGATGGATGTGGATAAAATCCATGTTCGAATGGAAGTGGATACCCAAACAACACCAGAGCATTGGAAGACAGTTGCGAGCAGAGGAACATTTATGGCGGGCAGGGCGCTCCTCGAAGCGGCTGAGGATGTGATAAAGCAGTTAAAGGAGATCGCTTCAACCGTTTTAAGGGCATCAACAGAAGATCTTGAAGTCGCTAACAGTAGAGTCTTTTTAAGGGATGATCCTGTCATCGGAATTCCTTTTAAAGACATTTGTTATGGGTATCAATATCCCAATGGTAATTCGATTGGCGGGCAAATCATTGGCAGGGGAAACTATATCTTACGTCACTTAACCCATTTGGATCCTGAAACAGGAGCGGGTAAGCCAGGCCCTGAATGGACGGTTGCTGCTTACGGGGTTGAAATAGAATTTGATAAAAGAGATTATACCTATCGGCTTTTGAAGGCATGTACCGTTGTCGACATTGGACGCGTCTTAAATGAAAAAGCCGCATTGGGTCAGGTAATGGGAGCAATGAGCATGGGATTAGCTTTTGCAGGGCGGGAAACGTTTTATTTTGACGAACTTGGCAGGGTACTGAACCCTCAGCTGCGAACGTATCGGCCGCTTCGCTACGGGGAGAATCCCGAATATATAGTGGAATTCGTAGAAACACCGCAAATAGATGGTCCGTATGGGGCCCGCGGTGTAGGTGAGCATGGTTTAATGGGCATGCCTGCAGCACTTGGAAATGCTTTGTCAACTGCAGCAAGTGTTTCGCTTCACCATTTGCCCCTTATTCCAGAGTTGATTTGGAAAGCAAAGGAGGCGCAAAAATAATGCTTCCCTTTGATTTTGATTATTTTAAGCCAACTACATTGAAAGAGGCAGTCCACTTATATCAATATTTAGATCAGGGAGGAAAGCAACCGCAGTTCTTTTCAGGAGGCACGGAATTAATTACGCTGGGGAGAATAGATTTATCGTATACCGAAGCGGTTATTGATATTAAGGACATCCCCGAATGCAAGGTTATGCAAATTGGCGGTGACCATTTGCTGCTTGGCAGTACCCTCACTCTCACACAGATTGAAGAAGCAAATCTTTTTCCATTATTAACAAAAACAGCGAGTGAAGTGGCCGACCATACGGCACGAGGGAAAATTTCTTTAGGCGGGAATATCTGTGCACAAATTTTTTACCGAGAAGCGGTTTTACCATTTTTATTAGCAGATAGCCAAGTGTTAATTGTGGGACCTGAAGGAAAAAAGATGGTCCCGATTAATGAAATCTTTCACGAACAGCTTCAATTGAAAAAAGGGGAATTTCTCGTACAATTAGCAACAGAAACCCGGTTCATTTCAGCACCATTTGTTAGTATCAAGCGTCGGCAGCAATGGGATACAGGATACCCATTAATTACAATTGCCGCATTGAAATCGGGCCAGGAAATGCGCGTCGCTATCAGCGGCTTGTGCCCATTTCCGTTTCGTTCAAAGGAGTTAGAGGCTGCTTTAAATAATAGAGACCTACCAGTGGTGGCAAGAATTGATGAGTCCCTCGCCAAGTTACCAAAGCCAATTCTAGATGATGTTGAAGGTTCAGCACCATACAGGCTATTTGTTTTGCGGAATCTATTGTCAGATGTGTTGGCTGCTTTGGATACAACGGGTTCTTGAGATTGATAGATTATTTAAAGGAAGGTGGGGGAGAGGTGAAAACTCACACGATTAGGATAAACATCAATGGAGAAAAGCGGAATTTAATGGTGAGGTCAGGCGACACCCTTTTATATGCGATTCGAAATAATCTAGGATTAACAGGTTCGAAACCTGGCTGCTTAAACGGGGACTGCGGCGCATGTACGATTAATGTTGAAGGGTGGCCGATGAAATCATGTCTTATGCTGGCAGTTGAAGCGGATGGAAAAAAAGTAACGACCGTTGAGGGTTTAGAGAATACACCCATTCAGCAGGCTTTTGTTGAAAATTTTGCCTTCCAATGTGGCTATTGTACCCCTGGGTTTATTATGAACTGTCACTCATTAATTGAGCAGCATCCAGATGCAGATGATGACCTAATCAAGGAATGGCTGGAATCAAATATTTGTCGCTGTACGGGCTATGCAGAAATTGAAAAAGCAGTAAAATCAGTGCTGAGGAAAAATGAAAGTAGAAAATAACCAAAAGGATGCCTATTTATGGCACCCTTAGGAATCATTATTTTTTCTTCATCTGAAAATAAGTATCCAAGACACGCCGGCCTATTTTTAGATTCGCTCGGTTATCTTTTTTCCCCTGGTAAGCCCATGGTACAATAACCGCCATCGCAACTTCAGGATTCGAACTAGGGGCGTAGCTTATCAAGCTAAGGTTCATTACTGGAGGTGGCTCCTTACCAAATTGGTACCGCTCCGGTCCGTCATAAAAGGCCTCAGCTGTCCCTGTTTTACCTGCTGGAGAATAGGGTGCATTTCCGAAATATTTAAAGGCCGTGCCGCCCCTTTCTTGCATGACTTTTTTAAAACCTAATTGGACACGGTACATCCAATCCGATTTCATATCAATGGTATTTAGGACCGTTGGGGAGATTTCTTTTACGACAGCGCCGAGTTCACTCGTTCCTTCTTTTGGTTCGAGCATTTGTTTGACGACATGCGGCCGCATCCGGTATCCGCCATTTGCGATGGTTGAAGCGTATTGTGCTAACTGCATTGTAGAATAAGTATCATATTGTCCAATCACAAGGTCAAGCAAATATCCTGGGAGATGACTCTGACCTTTAAATCCAGATTGCTCATTCGGTAAATCAATACCTGTTCTTGTTCCAAGACCGAACGATGCAAACGAGTTTCGAATAGTATCAAAAGCCTTTGCGCTTATATTTAATGGTTTATCATATTGATAATGCCCGTTTCCAATTCTTATGGCTGTATGAAACATATAAACGTTGGATGATAATTTTAAGGCATTGATTTCATTTAATCTACCTAAGTAGGCATATGATTTTTTTAGAGGGGTGGCCTTGATTTTTAAACCGGCATCATCAAAAATCGTACCTGGAGCAATAGCGCCTGTTTTATATCCCGTCAAGATAGTTGCCCCCTTGACAGTGGAACCAACGTTATAAGTGGTGGTAAACGTACCGAGGGCGTCATCCTCCATTCCTACTTTGCCAGTTTGTTTATCACTAACTATTTTTTTACCAGACATAGCTAATACTTCGCCGGTTTTTGGGTTCATTAAGACTACATAAGCTCGGTCAGTTAGAGATGTTCCTGGAAATCTTTTCGCAGCCCAAAGCTCCTCTTCAATAATTCGATCCACCTTCATTTGCAAATCCATATCAATACTTAAGACAAGGTCTTTTCCTTTTTTTCCATTTGAAACGGGATGATTTTCGATCACATTGCCTGTTTTATCCGTTACATTTTTAACTCTTGATTTATAACCATGAAGGACATTCTCATATTGCCATTCTAGTTGACTTTTACCCACTCGGTCATTACGGCTGTAATCTCTTGCTAAAAAATATTCCAATTGATCGGCAGGCAGTCCTTCATCTGATTTAGTTACTTTTCCCAAGACTGACTTTAAAGTTCGGTCGAATGTGTAGGATCGCTCCCAGTCAGTAGTTGTATCCACCCCAGGAAGTGATTGAAGATTCTCGCTCACCACCGCCAATTCTTTAGCAGTAACGTCTTCATTCTTGATGATTTGGGTGGTAAACTTGTAGCCATTGTTGAACTCTTTAAATAGCGCAAGAACCTCTAGTCTGACTTTAGATACTTCATTTAATTCACTGGTTGTGATGCGCTCTAATTTTAACTGATATATATCGCTATCAGATAATTTTTTTGCATAGTATAACTCCATTTCCTTTTTGGTAATTTTGGCTTCAGCCCGCTCAGGATTAGTCAAAATCCAAAAATCACGTTTATCCCTATCTGTCACCTTATCTGTTTTTATAGTTATCAGTTTCGCTAATCTTTCTGCAGTTTCAAGCATAACTCTTTGGCTAAATCCTTCATTTGTGTAGGAAATGGCACTTTTAGGGACATTATCAACAATAATTCTATAATCGCGGTCAAGGATTCTTCCTCTTGGTACAGGAGTACTAATCGTTATATCTTCTTTTCTTGCTAAATCCCTTTTGAAATTTTCTCCATACACAATTTGCACAAAGCCAAGCCGTAGGATTAGCACAGAAAATAATAAAAAAACACTGAAAAATAGTATATTTAGGCGAAAGGGGTGGTTGGATTTTTTTTTATGCTGTTTTTCCAAATTTCCTGCACATCCTTTTTACAGAACAATCTGATTTACATACATATTCTGCCCATTCGTAAATGGCCGTATGATAATTATTCCAATTCTTTTTTGAATAAGTATTTAGGAATCGACACATTTCATTGTTTATAAATTTTTTGTCTATAAAAAAAATTCTAATTTTTTCCCATATTTGAAATTTTACTTTATAATCAAAAAGGGATGTGGTTGTTTTCTTGAACAAACATCTTTAGAAAAAAAATAAAGATTGATTAGGAGGTCTGTATATCGTGGAACAGAAAGTAATTGATCCAGTGGTACAAAAGGCATTAAAGCAATTTAAGGCTTTAGATGAAAAAATAACTCATTTTTCAAGCATCATCGGTTTAGCCGACTGGGATCAAAAGGTCATGGCACCGAAAAAAGGGCGGAATACCTTTGCCAAGGCAACGGGAACCCTTCGGACAGAAATTTTTAAACTCTCTGTTTCTCAAGAAATGGGCGACCTGCTATCAGAACTAACCCTCCCAGAAAACTTGGATTTATTAGATGAAGTGACAAGAGCAAAAGTTCGAGAATATAATCAGTACTACGAAAAATCGAAAAGCATTCCTGCTGATTTATTTCAGGAATACAGCATTTTAACAGCTCAGGCAAATGATGCCTGGGAAGAGGCGAGGGAAAAAAATGATTTTGCCCACTTCCTTCCATATTTAGAGAAAATCGTAGATTATAAGCGGAAATTTGCTGATATCTATGGGTATGAGGACCATCCTTACGATGCTCTCTTGGATGAGTTTGAACCGGGATTAACTGTGAAAAAACTAGATCCACTTTTTGCTAAATTAAGAGATTCAAGTGTTAAGCTATTAGAACGCATTCAACAAAATGGTAAGCGGACGAGGGCAGAACTATTTGCTCAATCGTTTACAGTTGAAAAGCAAAAAGAATTCAATCGCTATATCCTGCCTATTATTGGCTTTGACCTCGAGGCTGGCAGATTGGATGAAACGGTGCATCCTTTCGCTCAAACTGTAAATACAGGAGATGTACGATTAACAACTCGTTATTTAGAAAGAAATGTGAGATCTGCTTTATTTGGAACCATCCATGAGGCAGGGCATGGAATCTATGAGCAGCATATCAATCCTCAGTTTGAGGAGTCAGTTCTCCAAAGCGGGGCATCCTTCGGCATTCATGAATCTCAATCGAGATTTTTAGAAAATATGGTCGGCCGCAGTAAGGAATTCTGGAAATACTTCTACCCTAAATTGCAGGAGTATTTTCCAAAGCAACTCGAAAATATTTCTGTCGATGAATTTTATCGGGCCGTGAATACAGTGGAACCATCATTTATCCGTGTAGAAGCGGATGAATTAACGTATAATTTGCATATTATGCTTCGTTATGAGATTGAAAAAGCATTAATCAGCGGGGAGATTGAAGCGAAAGACCTGCCAGTTATTTGGAATCAGAAAATGCAGGATTATCTTGGTGTCACACCAAGTACGGACACTGAAGGGGTCTTGCAGGATGTTCATTGGTCCTTTGGAGGCATCGGTTATTTCCCGTCATATTCATTAGGAAATCTCTATGCAGCGCAAATCCTCCGTATGATTCAAAAAGATATGCCTGATTTCTATAATCATATTGAAAATGGGCGATTTGATCTGATTCAAGAATGGTTAAAAGAAAATGTCCATCAATATGGAAAGCTGTATACACCGAATGAGTTGATTGTAAAGGTAACTGGGGAAGAATTAAACGCTGAATATCTGGTTGAATATCTTGAGAAGAAATACTTAGAGGTTTACGGAATGTAAATGTAAGGTCATGGGGGATAAGTTTATTACAAACTTAAACTCGCATTGACATTTTAATGGAATTATAATAAAGTAATAGTAATTAAATATTTCCTTTTTAAAGGGGAGTAGCTGCTACAATAAAGTCGTCATTCCGAGGATTCACTTCTCCGGCTTTATTGGCAACATCGACGTTGTTAGCAAGACCTTTACTTTACTGTAAAGGTCTTTTTGTGTTCTCTTAGGCCTTTGCTGTAATCAGTAAAGGCCTATTTTTATGGCGTTAGGGAGTATTTTTGAAAAGAAACAACTTTTAAGGAGGAAATATTCATGGACATTACTCTTTTACTGGAATACGGCTGGGTGTTATTGATCTTGGTGGCATTAGAAGGTCTCTTAGCAGCAGACAACGCTTTAGTACTTGCGATTATGGTTAAACAACTACCAGAAGAAAAACGTAAGAAGGCATTATTTTATGGTTTAGCAGGAGCCTTTATATTCCGTTTTGCTTCCTTGTTTGTGATTTCGTTTCTTGTGGATGTATGGCAGGTTCAAGCTATTGGAGCTCTATATTTACTGTTTATGGCCGGTAATCATATATTCCGTAAGGTCATAAAAGGAAAGGCAGAAGAACAAGAGGAGAAGAAAGTATCAAAGAAAAGCAACTTTTGGGTGACTGTTTTGAAAGTTGAAATCGCGGACATTGCTTTTGCGGTTGATTCGATCCTTGCTGCTGTAGCGATGGCTGTTGCCTTACCAAACACACCACTTCCAAATATAGGTGGTCTGGATGGTGGTAAATTCTTAGTTATTTTTGCTGGTGGTATCATTGGGCTAATTATTATGCGCTTTGCTGCGAATCAGTTTGTCAAGCTTTTAGAAAAACGACCAGGTCTTGAAATTGCTGCCTTTACGATCGTAGGGTGGGTGGGTGTGAAACTTGCCGTTTATACGTTATCACATCCAATGTTATCTATTTTAAACGAGGATTTTGCGCATTCAACAGGATGGAAAATAAGCTTTTATGTGGTATTGGTAGGTATTGCTGCAGCAGGTTGGTTTTTTTCAAAAGAGAAGAGCACAAAACCAGTGAGAGAAGAGCCTGAAACATTTTAATTATTTTTTCCTAGGCAGTGTTAAAGGTTATTGTTGATTTTGCCACTCTGTTGATTGGAGCGGAAATCAACAGACATGTTTAACACAGCCTTTGCCTATTTTGAAAGGCAGACTTAACAAATCTGCCTTTTTTTATGATTGCTAACTAGGATAGTACTTTTTTGACATACTATTCAAAGGTAAAGTGATACTAAAGGTTGTAGAAGCTGGAACTAAGAGTATCATATCAATTAGAATCATAATTCCATTTTGCCAGAGAGGTTTGTTTGAATGAAATTAAAATCGTATCTTGTTATCGCCTTTATCATAAGTGTTGTTTCCATAATTGGCTTTAGTTTGATATCCTTATTCATAAGTGACCGAAAAATCATCCATTTTGATCGGATAATCATCAATAGTGTTCAAGGACTCGAAACGACGGATCTAACTAATGTAATGAAATTTTTTACGTTTATTGGTTCTGCCCCATTTGTCATTGTCCTTAGCCTTTTTCTTTTATTTTTCCTCTATAAAGTGCTGCATCATCGCTTAGAATTGATTTTATTTGTTGCAGCAATAACAGGGTCTGCGATATTAAATGGGATCTTAAAGAATTTTTTTCAAAGAGTACGCCCTGATTTTCATCGCTTAATTGAGATAGAAGGCTATAGTTTTCCAAGCGGTCATGCGATGAATGCATTTACGGTCTATGGAATTATTTCGTTTTTATTATGGCGGCATATTACTAGCAGTTTGGGAAGATGGATATTAATTTTCGTAAGTGTGGTAATGATTTTAGCCATTGGTATCAGCCGGATCTATTTAGGTGTCCATTACCCCAGTGATATCCTGGGCGGCTATTTTGCTAGCGGCTTTTGGCTTACAACAGCGATTTTATCTTTCCAATATTATCAAGAAAAACGTTATAATAGGAATAAAAAGCAGGAAAAAGAAATTGCGTAATTATTTTAAACGTATGGAGTGATACATATTATCAGAAACAGTATTCCTAATCTATTTACCATTTCAAATTTATTTTTTGGATATTTATCCATTATGTATTCCGCCCTGGGGGATTATAAAAATGCAGCCATCCTAATTTTGATAGGGATGATGCTTGACAGCATGGATGGCAGGATAGCCAGGATGTTACATGTGGATAGTGAATTGGGGAAAGAACTTGACTCGTTAGCGGATGTGGTTACATTTGGTGTGGCACCTGCTATGATGGCTTATTATTCCTATTTCTCTGACTTTGGCATTGCAGGGATGGCTATTTCAGGGTTATTCCCTTTATTTGGAGCCTACCGATTAGCGCGGTTTAATATTAATGCCGTCAAATCTTCAAAAAAGTATTTTACCGGTGTGCCAATAACTGCAGGGGGAGGCTTGTTAACTCTGCTTACTCTATTCCAGGGGAAAATGCCAGAGATCATTCTTCCAATTGCCTTTTTTATTATTTGCTATTTGATGGTTAGTACGATAAAAATTCCTAGCCTGAAAGATGTTCCACTACCGAAATATGGAATTTTGGTTACGCTTTTCCTAGGGTACGCGATCTACCTCGTCTTTAAAAAAGAACAGCACCGCTTCCCATATTTCATATATGTCGCGATTCCACTATATGTGGCGTTTATCATCTTCCAATTAATAAGAAATAAAAGAAAAAGTAATGGTGGAATAAAAAAATAAAAAAAGGGTGTCAGGTACCATGTGAAAATTTCACATGGTGCCTGACACCTATTTTTGTTTCTAATTACATTCCAAATGACATGACCCATATGGATCCTGCGACGGTTACGAAGGCGATGAAGAAGCCGTAAACGACGTTGATGATTTGGGATTTGCCGTCTTCTCCTTCGTTCATGTGCATGAACATATATAGTTGAAGCGCAGCCTGGATTATAGCTAAGGAACCGATAATCCAGAGGATCGTTTTAAAAGGAAGATTGGTTTTTAGTGCCACACCGAGTGCTGCAAAGGTTAGTACTAGTGACATGATAAAACCTAATACGTGTGTAAGTGGAAACCCTTTTGTATTTTTAGCCATTTATGCCACCATCCTTGCTAAATACACAAATGTGAATATAAAGATCCAAACAACATCTAAAAAGTGCCAATAAAGGCCGATAATAAATGTTTTACGGGCAGTTACAGGTGTTAAACCTCGTTTTAAAATTTGGATAATCACCATAGTGGCCCAGCCAATCCCCATGCTCACGTGCAGTCCATGTGTACCTAGTAAAACAAAGAAACTAGATAGAAAGGCACTTGTTTGCATTGTTGCGCCTTCGTGGACATAATGAATAAATTCCGTAATCTCCATGAACACGAAGCCGGCTCCTAGCAGGAGGGTAATAATGAACCATAATAATAGACCATTACGGTTATGGCGGCGCATCTCATAGATTGCTAGACCGCATGTAAAACTACTTGTTAATAAAAGGATCGTTTCAATCATGACATCTTTGATTTCAAAAAGGTCCTTTGGTGTTGGACCACCAGCATATCTCGCATTTAGTACAGAAAAGACCGCAAAGAGAGTACCAAAGAGGATAATCTCCGCTCCTAAGAAAATCCAGAACCCGAGAATATTCATCCGGTTTTGTTCCGTTTGATATTCGAGTGGTAAGGCTGTGTTCACATTAGCTGACATGGCTGTTCCCCCCTTTTTCGACGTTACGCCATGCTTTTTCCGTCTCTTTTATTTCGTCAACAGAAACATGGAAGCCATCGTTATAATCGAATGAACGAATGATTAAGCCAATAATTATTCCTACAGTGGCTATAAGAGCCGCAATTTTCCATTCAAAGACAAGGAAGAAACCAGCGATGCCAAAGATAGCACCCATATAAATTGGTAAGCCGGAATTACTTGGCATATGGATCTCTGTAATTTCGTCGTCTTTTAGTGTTAATCCTTCGTTATTCTTTTTCATATACCAGAAGGAATCAACAGATTTTACTTCAGGTAGTTTTGCAAAATTATAGAATGGAGGCGGTGAAGCAGTAGCCCATTCTAGGGTTCTTGCATTCCATGGGTCGTTTGAAATATTGCGGTCTGCATAGCGTGCGCTCCAATAAATGTTATAGCAAAGGGCACCAAACCCGATCGCTAAAATGACAGCACCAATCGTAGATAACATGAATAATGGTGCATAGCCTGATTCAGCCGAGTAGGTGTATGAACGGCGAACTGCACCGTCTAATCCAAGGAAGAACATTGGCATAAAGGTTAAGTTAAATCCAATCGTAAAGAACCAGAAATGAATTTTTCCGATTTTTTCATTGAGCATATGGCCGAACATTTTTGGCCACCAGTAATATAATCCTGCAAATACCGCAAACACAACCCCAGGAATTAACACATAGTGGAAGTGAGCGACAAGGAATAGGGTGTTATGGTATTGATAGTCGGCAGCTCCCATTGCGAGCATGACCCCAGTTACACCACCGATGATAAAGCAAGGAATAAACGCAAGCGCCCAGAGCATCGCAGTGCTAAACTCGATTCGACCTTTTCTCATCGTGAATAACCAGTTAAACATTTTGACACCCGTTGGAATGGCAATCATCATTGTCGTAATCGAGAAGACAGAGTTGACTCCTGGTCCAGCTCCCATTGTGAAGAAGTGGTGGACCCAAACAAGCATACTTAAAAACGCAATACCAACAATGGAGAATACCATTGATTTATATCCAAACAACATTTTTCTGGAGAAGGTGGAAATAACCTCAGAGAACATTCCAAACGCAGGAAGAACAACGATATAAACTTCAGGGTGACCCCATAACCAGAAAAGGTTAGCCCACATCATATCCATTCCTCCACCGCTTAAGGTGAAGAAGTGCGTCCCAAAGATCCGGTCAAATGTCATTAATGCAAGAGCTACAGTGAAAATAGGAAAGGATGCTACAATAATGACTGACGCAATAAAGGAAGTCCAAGTAAACATTGGCATTTTCATTAATGTCATGCCTTTTGTTCTCATTTTTAAAATTGTAACAATAAAGTTAATTCCCGTCATCAGGGTACCAATCCCGGCAATTTGCAGGGCAATTGCGTAATAGTTATTCCCGATTCCAGGCGTAAACTCTTTACCTGCAAGAGGGAAGTACGCAGTCCAACCAGCATCTGGAGAACCACCAATAACAAACGAAATATTAAACAACATCGCACCACTAAAGAACAACCAAAAGCTAAGAGCGTTAAGTTGTGGGAAGGCCACGTCACGAGCACCAATTTGCAGCGGAATCACCACGTTCATTAAACCAATTAATAATGGCATTGCTGCAAAGAGAATCATGATAACACCATGTGTTGTAAAAATTTCATTGTAATGCTGTGCATCTAAAAATTTCATCTCTGGTCGAGATGTTTGAGCCTTCATTAAAAGCCCATCTACTCCGCCTCGGAAAAACATCAGCACACCAGAAAGGATATACATGATCCCAATTCGTTTATGATCGACAGTTGTCAACCATTCTCTCCAAAGCCATTTCCATTTCTTTAAATAGGTAACTCCAGCTACAATGCCTATCATCGTTAAGAGAATAGCAATCTGTGAACCTAGTATTAATGGGTTGCCGACGATAAAAAAGTCATGCCAATTAATGCCCATTGTGTTCACCTCCATCAGAATTTTCGTCCGTGTTCATTCCATCCATGTCCATAGAATTCCCAGTTGTTTCTTTTTCTTTAAAAATCTTTCCTTTTACGCCATGTACTTCATATAATTCAGGGTTTGTATACGTTTTTGAATTCATATCTGCATGGTTGACCCAGACTAGATGAGTACCAACGAATGTCTCACGTCCTAAGTGTGTAGGCTTAAGTAGTTCAACGTATTTCTTTTCCGTTAACTTAGGCGCAGTATCTTTGACTTCATTTACCCATTTTTCAAAGGCTTGCGGGGATTTTGCTTCGACTGTAAATTCCATCTCAGCATAACCCTTGCCGTTAAAGTTTGTATTTCTTCCTAAAAATTCTCCAGGTTTGTCAGCGGTAAGGTACAACTCTGTCTCCATCTTATTCATGGTATACTTTTGACCGCCTAAAGCAGGAACCCAGAAGGATTGCATTGTGCCAGCAGAGGTTAATTTAAACTGTACCGGAGTACCAGCAGGTATGTTCACATAGTTCACAGTTTCGATTCCTTGCTCAGGATAGCTAAAAATCCATTTCCAATCGGCGGAAGTCACATTGATGGTAATTGGTTTTTTATTTTCATACCCGGCAGGTACTTTTTCTAGTTTATAGATTGTTTTAACAGTAGGAATTGTTAAAGCAATAACAATAAGAATAGGAATCACAGTCCAAATTATTTCTAATTTTGTGCTTCCATGTTCTTCAGGAGGCTGATAATCTGCATTTTCAGGTTTAGCACGATATTTCCATATGATATATCCAAATAAACCAAATACCACGACAACCACTAGCAGCATAAAAATAAGTGACCAGTTAATCAAATCAAGAATATCACGTGCTGCAGGTCCTTTTGGATCAAAGACGACCATTTTTGAACAGCCGCTTAAAAGTAGAATTGGTAATAAAGCTAACAGTGGAAATAAGTAGCTTTTTTTAAACATGTATATATCTCCCTTCCATAATGTACACTTTTAAGATTATAATCGTGAAATCTTTCACAAACAAGATAAAACTATTTTCCTTTCTGTTTTTTACTGAATTAAATATGTTTATATTAATTATTATTTAATATTAATTAGTCTTTTTGTTTTTTCTCAAAACCTATATTAACAATATTGCTGTGATGATAATATAGGTTTTTGGATTAAATTGTGACAAATTTGTTAAGGATTTAATATCCAATGCGAGGGAAAATAAGGGAAGTTGATTTTATAAAAAATCTAACTATGTTTTTGTTGTCACAAATCTTTTAATTGTCTATTTTAGATAAAAAGTGGGATAATACGTAGGAATACATAGATAGAGGAGAGCAAAAAATGAAGGTAAAAGTTAATCGTAATGCAGCTAAAGCGTTGAAAAAAATGTTAGAACAAGAAGAAGCACAAGGAAAACTATACCGAGTTTATGTCACAAGTATTCATGGGGACCACGCCCATTATGATTTAATGCTGGATACGCCAACAGAAAACGATGTAGTGGTTACAAGCGATAAAGAAATTGATTTTATTCTTGATAAAAATGAACCTGCCTTAAATAGTATCTGGATCCAATATTTCCAATTACCGAAAGAAGAATGGTTAATTACTAACCCTACAATGGGCGTCCACCATCACCATTAATAGAACAAAAAAACGCTTGTTAAATGTGACTGGCGTTTTTTTATTGTAAATATTTTCTTAAAACTTGAAAAAGTTAGTAAATTTTTCATATAATCCTATTATTGTGATTCATAACCAATTATGAGTTTCTACACAAAAGGAGATTACATATGATTCGACGTTTTTTTTCTTATTATCGACCCCATAAGAGGCTGTTTATTTTAGATTTTGTCAGTGCAGTCATAGTAGCAGCCCTTGAATTAGCCTTCCCGCTTGCAATGCAATGGTTCATTGATAAATTACTTCCGAATGGAGATTGGAAAGCGATTGTTTCTGTCAGCATTGGTCTATTTCTGGTTTATTTACTAAGTACGTTTCTGCAATTCATTGTGAATTACTGGGGACATAAGCTCGGGATTAATATCGAAACGGATATGAGGCAGGAATTGTTTGAACATGTCCAGAAGCAATCCTTTCGTTTTTTTGATAATACGAAAACAGGTCATATAATGAGCAGAATTACCAATGATTTATTTGATCTTGGCGAACTTGCCCACCACGGTCCAGAGGATGTTTTTATCACAATCATGACTTTTGTTGGCGCATTCTGGATCATGTTGACGATAAATGTGAAACTCGCGTTTGTTTCGATTTTAGTGCTTCCATTTTTGATGTTACTAGTAGTTGTCTGTAATTTAAAAATGAATAAGGCATGGGGGCACATGTACACAAGCATTGCAGACGTCAATGCTCGTGTCGAGGATAGTGTTTCCGGCAGTCGCGTGGTTCAATCCTTTACAAATGAAGAATTTGAGATTGCTAGATTCCAAAAGAATAATCAGACCTACCGCGGCGCAAAGTTAGGCGGATATCGTGTCATGTCTTTTAGTATTTCGGGTATTTACATGATGACAAGGCTAATTACCATTATCGTTCTTGTTTATGGATCATGGTTGAGTTTTACTGGCCAACTCACCTATGGGGCACTGGTCGGTTTTATTCTCTATGTGAATGTCTTATTGAAACCTGTGGATAAAATTAGTGCAATCATGGAGCTTTATCCAAAGGGGATGGCAGGTTTCAAACGATTTATTGAAGTAATTGATGCAGAGCCAGACGTGAAGGATACAGAGAATGCGGTGGATATAGGATCACTTAATGGAAATATCATCTTTGATAACGTATCCTTTTGCTACGATAATCATAAATCCGTCCTTGATCATGTTAATTTGAACATTCTTGCCGGGGAGACTGTGGCTTTTGTCGGCCCATCTGGGGCGGGCAAAACAACCATGTGCTCCCTGATACCAAGATTTTACGATGTGAATGGTGGAGGCATATATATCGATGGACTTGATATCCGGAACATGACTAAAAAGTCGTTGCGGTCACAAATCGGTATCGTTCAGCAGGATGTGTTTCTGTTTACTGGAACACTAAGAGAAAATATTGCTTATGGAAAACTGGATGCATCCGATGAGGAAATTGCAGAGGCAGCGAGAAGGGCTCATTTGGAACAATTTATAGCTTCCTTGCCTGAAGGCTACAACACACAAATCGGTGAACGAGGATTGAAGCTCTCAGGTGGTCAGAAGCAGCGCCTGGCAATTGCTCGTATGTTTTTAAAAAACCCGCCCATTTTAATATTGGATGAAGCCACTTCAGCTCTTGATACGGAAACAGAATTGATTATCCAAGAAGCATTGACAGAACTTGCTGAAAACAGGACCACACTTATTATTGTCCATAGGCTCGCAACCATACGTAATGCTGACCGTATCATTGTGGTGACGGAGGAGGGGATCGCTGAAGAAGGCCGCCATGATGAGTTAATTGAACAAGGAGGCATTTTTGCCAACCTTCATCGTGTTCAGTATCAACAATAAATATCCAAGGACCCTACGACAAATTCGAAGGGTTCTCTTTTTTTGTTAACTATAAAAACATTATGTAAACTAAAATGTTTGATTAGTATTTAGTGATGGTGTTAATCTAGTAATGGGAAAAATATGAAGGGAGCACGTTATACATATGGAAAATTTTAAAAATGATGTTGAAATTAAATTAGTTGCACTCGATATGGATGGTACTCTTTTAAATAATAAAGGACAGGTTTCAGAAGGAAATCGCCAAGCCATTAAAGCGGCTAAGGACAAAGGAATATTTGTAGTTTTAAGCACAGGACGTTCGCTGCTGACAAGTAGAGAGCATGCTGACTCATTGGAATTAGATTCGTATTTAGTAACGGTTAATGGAAGTGAAATTTGGGATGATAAACGTGAATTAGTGGAAAGGAATTTGGTAAAGTCAGAACATATAGAGTGGATGTGGAATTTAACGCAGCAGCATAATACAAAGTTTTGGGCAATTAGTACGGAACGAAATTGGCATAATGAAATGCCAGAAGACCTACATTCACTCGAATGGATGAAATTTGGTTTCAATATCGATGATGACGAAACAAGAGCGCTTATCATGAAGGAATTACAGGAAAAAGGTGAATTTGAACTTAGCAATTCAACCTTGAAGAATATCGAAGTTAATTCAGCTGGAATTAATAAAGCCAAAGGTCTTGAAATTGTTTGCAACAGGCTTGGATTGGAAATGAAAAATGTGATGGCAGTTGGAGATAGTCTCAATGATTTGGCGATGATCAAGGCATCCGGATTAGGAATCGCAATGGGAAATGCTCAAGACATTGTTAAAGAGTCTGCTGATTGGGTTACAGTGACGAACGAAGAAGATGGTGTCGCAAAAGCAATCCAGAAATGGGTCTTAGATAATAGCTGATTCAGAGAAAAAATTTTTTTGAAAGTTGGCTAGTATAGCATAAAAAAAAATGGGTAAAAATAATTAGGCAAGTCAATTTGCAATTTACATGTAATTGTTACATGCTAGGAGGCTACAAAGAATGGAACATGGTAAAGTAAAATGGTTTAACGGTGAAAAAGGTTTTGGATTCATTGAGCGCGAAGGTGGAGAAGATGTGTTTGTTCACTTTTCTGCTATTCAAGGCGAAGGATACAAAACATTAGACGAAGGTCAAGAGGTAACGTTTGAAATTGAAAGTGGCCAACGTGGACCACAAGCAGTAAACGTCCGTAAATCATAATGACCCGCCGATAAACAGACCCAGCGAATGGGTCTGTTTTTTTAGTTTCTACTGAAAAATGAAAAGGAGTTGGATTGACCGAGAAGGATAATAAATAATCCGCAGGGTAAATGATAGAGCAATTCACTAAAAAAACCCCCTCTGCGATTTAGCACAAAGGGGTTTAACTAACTAATTATTTATTTCCTTCACTCTGCCAACTTGCCCATCCGTGAGCCTAACCTTTATACCATGAGGATGAAAACTGGACTTGGTTAATATATCCTTGACGGTACCCTCTGTTAGTTTCCCGCTTCTTTGATCCGCTTTAAGGACTATTTTGACAAGAGCACCTGGGGAAATATCGGCTCGATTTTGACCGCTAGACACCCATTTTTCTCCGTGAATTACTTACTTTTTTCGTTTGCTGGCTTTGCAGCTTTTTAGTGGCCATAGAAGCGCTTCCGCCTACATTTCCGCCAGCGGATTTGTTTTTCTTATTTTGCAGCTGTAGTTTCATCGCCTCTTGCAGACTAATTTTCTTCTTCGTTTCTTCATTTGTATTTGTTTGATTTGAATCAGTCATAAAAAATCCTCCTATAAAAGTGTTAAGTCCATTATATGCTATTTTCATCTAAATTAAAATTTAAGTATTTATTCAAAAGATAATCAGGCAAGTTGCCACTATTATTTATAAAGTCATATTTATTTCATATTTTTTAAAATTTTCCAACAATTGATATGATAGAATAAACAAAGGGACGTCCGATAATGGGTAAATGCGGATGGAGCAGCCGTTTGGGTGAAATATCACTTTAAATCAGAGCAAGGCGTTAAGAACATGGCACCAGAACTTGCCGGGAAACTAGCCGGAGATAACCCTGATTACCATACGGAAGATTTATTTAATGCAATTGAGAAGGGAGATTTCCCTGCTTGGAGATTGCATCTTCAAATCATGCCATTTGAAGATGCTGATACGTATCGCTTCGATCCATTTGATGTCACAAAAGTATGGTCACATAAGGACTACCCGTTAATCGAGGTAGGACGGATGGTTCTCAACCGTAATCCTGAGAACTACTTTGCTAAAGTTGAGCAGGCCACATTCTCACCGGGAACAATGGTCCCTGGTGTCGAGGCTTCACCAGATAAAATGCTTCAAGGCCGACTTTTTGCTTATTCAGATGCCCACCGCTATCGTGTAGGTCCAAATCATAACTTGCTGCCAATTAACCGTCCGAAAGTGGAGGTTAATAACTATCAACGTGATGGCGCGATGCGTTCCGATCAAAACGGCGGCGGCTCTGTTTATTATGAGCCCAATAGTTTTGGCGGACCAAAGGAAGAACCTAATCATAAACAAACAGCCTTCCAGGTTACTGGGGTTGCTGAACAGGTGGCCTATGATCATAACGACCACTATTCACAAGCCGGTGACCTCTATCGATTAATGTCTAAAGAAGAGCGTGCCCGCCTAATTGAAACAGTTGTAGGTGCAATGAAGCCGATAGAGAGAGAGGACATTAAGCTTCGCCAAATCCAGCATTTCTACAAAGCAGACCCAGAATATGGTGAAAAAGTAGCCAAAGGGTTGAATTTAGCCATCCCTCAAGAGGTAAAGTAACCTTAAAAACTAGTAAAAGGCCGTTCATTAACGTGAGCGGCCTTTTTGAATCTAAGTAAGCGGAGTAATCGTTAGTTTTTTGAATGATTTAGTCGAATTATTTATGCAGGATTTAAGAGCAAGGATTAGAATTATATTAATATGATAATTCAAAAGGGGGATTAGAATGAGTATCCAAGTAATCGAAAAAGAAGAGATAAAAGTTGTTGGAATTTCATGGAATGGAACCTATTCACAAATCAGTGCACTCCCGAGTTTATTTAAGGAGATGCTAAATCGATTGGAAGAGGTATCTTATCAAACGAACGAACCTGTTTTAATTGCACCTTTTCATAGTAGAGAAACAGAAGTTACTTATTATGTGACAACACCCGTTGAAAAAATTGAGGAAGTTCCAGATGGAATGGTTGGGTTTACGATTCCAAGTAAAAATTATGTTTGCGCTACCCATAAAGGAAGCCATGACGAAGTAGAAAATACATATAAACGAATTTTTTCATGGATGGACGAATATGGGTATGAACAAGATCACAACGCATTAAGTATTGAGGTATACAAGGAAGATAATAAACATCTTATAGAGAATGGCGAGCTCCATTTTGATATTTACTTGCCAGTCAAGACTTATAAATAAGAGGTCTGTTAAAGCTTAGCGTATTGATTTCTAGTTTAGGGCATACTATTTAGTGCAAAATCCTTTACTATTAGAATCAAGTATCATAACATATAAATATATATTCGAATAATTTCCTTCGGGGTCAGGTGAAATTCCTAACCGGCGGTGATGAAGCCATGCTTCTTAGTCCGTGACCCGGTTAACATTTGTTTGTTAAGCGGTGGATCTGGTGAAACTCCAGGGCCGACAGTTAAAGTCTGGATGGGAGAAGGAAAAGACGGGATTAACTGTAGGTGAAGTATGCCTATTTTTAAGCCTTTATTTTCTATTGTCTTATACAGGACCCTGAGGACGTTTGTCTTCAGGGTCTTTCTTATTTTTTAGAGTAAGCATTAAAGGGAAACATAGTTAGGAGAAGGAACGATATGTTTACTGGAATTATTGAAGAAATAGGCGTAGTCGCAAACATCCAGCGGACTGGCGAGTCGTTTGTGTTAACCATTGAAGCGAAAAAAATACTGAATGATGTCCATCTTGGCGACAGTATTGCCGTTAATGGGGTCTGTCTAACGGTTACATCTTTTACTGGTAAACTATTTACGGTAGATGTAATGCCAGAGACGGTCAGAGCCAGCAGTCTAAACATGGTAAAACGTGGTTCCAAAGTAAATCTTGAGCGGGCGATGGCGGCAGGAGGAAGATTTGGCGGTCATTTCGTCTCAGGACATATTGATGGTACAGGGGTAATAAAAAGTAAACAATCTCTTGAAAATGCTATTTACTATGAAATTGAAGCAGAGCAGGAGTTATTAAGGTATGTAATCTTAAGAGGATCCATTGCAGTGGATGGGACAAGCTTAACTGTATTTGCAGTATCGGAAAACAGTTTTACATTATCGATTATCCCACATACATTGTCTGAGTCGATTTTAGGACTTAAAGGTTCCGGAGATATTGTTAATATAGAATGCGATATGATTGGTAAATATGTGGGACATATGATCAAAAACTTGTCGACTGATCCTGGGCAAAAAAGTTCCAAAGGGATAACTGCTGAATTTTTAGAAAAGAATGGCTTTTTTTAAATAAGGTGAGTTAATTTTCTAGCATTAAAAACAATCGAAAGGAGAGAGGAAACGTGTTTAATACAATTGATGAAGCCCTTTCTGACTTGAAAAAAGGGAAAGTTGTCATTGTCTGTGATGATGAGAACCGGGAGAATGAAGGGGATTTTCTTGCCCTTGCTGAAAAGGCAACGCCGGAAGTGATCAATTTGATGGCGACACACGGAAGAGGTTTAATCTGCGTCCCGATTGAGGAAGATTTAGCTCGAAAGCTGGATTTATCTCCAATGGTTTCCAATAATACGGATCCACACGGAACAGCTTTTACCGTAAGCATCGATCACAAGTTTTCGACGACAGGCATTTCAGCGTTTGAACGTTCGGCAACGGTGATGAGTCTGGTTGACCAGGATTCGAAAGCATCTGATTTTATACGACCAGGTCATATGTTTCCGCTTATTGCTAAAAAAGGGGGAGTCCTACGGAGAACAGGGCATACTGAAGCAGCCGTAGATCTTGCCAAATTATGCGGTGCCAAGCCTGCTGGGGTCATTTGTGAAATTATGAAGGAGGACGGAACGATGGCGCGCGTCCCTGAACTTCAAAAAATTGCTGAAAAGATGAACCTAAAAATGATTACAATCAAGGACTTAGTTGAATATCGAGTGAAAAAGGAAAACTTGGTTAAACGGGGAGTTTAATTAAAAAACTCAAAAACTATTGATGGAGGCATACTCATGGGAAATATTTTTGAAGGAAATTTAGTTGGATCTGGATTAAAGATAGGAATTGTAGTTGGACGTTTTAATGAATTCATTACAAGTAAATTATTAAGCGGGGCACAGGATGCACTTAAGAGACATGGAGTGAGTGAGGAGGATGTGGATCTTGCTTGGGTACCAGGTGCATTTGAGATTTCATTAATCGCGCAAAAAATGGCTAATAGCAAAAAATATGATGCAGTGATCACACTAGGAACCGTCATTCGCGGATCAACTCCACATTTTGACTTTGTTTGTAATGAAGTGGCAAAGGGTGTTTCTGCAATCAATCTAAAAAGTGGCATTCCGGTTATTTTTGGAGTTTTAACAACCGATTCCATTGAACAGGCAATAGAGCGGGCTGGTACAAAGGCAGGTAACAAAGGTTGGGATGCCGCAACAGCTGCAATTGAAATGGCAAATTTATGCAGAAGTATTGATCAATAAATTATTGTAAAAAAACATATACAAATCATTCCACTTTTTCTATAATTAATTTAACAAAAAATATTTTTAAAATTAGGTGCTAAAATCTTGTCAGTAGATTTTAAGCTTAAAAGGGAAGTTGGTATAAGCCAACGCGGTCCCGCCACTGTAAATGAGAGCAACCTATATTGTGTCACTGTCGAATACGATGGGAAGGCATAGGAAGCGATGACCATGAGCCAGGAAACCTGCCTAATTCTTGTGCGCCAATAAACCTACGAGGATAGGAAGGTGTTGAAGGCTAGACTCTTTTTACTTAATACTAGTAACCTGAATCTAATCACACCAACATCTCCATTACATTGTGGAGATGTTTTTTTGTTTTTATCCAACTAATCTTGTTTAGCACAAGACAGATTTATTTTTTGTTACGTAGATGATATTTCACAGAAAGCAGGGAGAAAAATGAAAAAGTTGTATTCATTGCTGTTAGTAGTATTATTGACAGTAGGAGTTCTAGCAGGTTGTGCTGAAAAGAAAGACCAGGTTAACGAAGACAATAAATCCAGCGTTGAAAAGAAAACGGCGGAGATTACATATCCCCTAACGATTACAGATGCAACCCAAACCAAAGTTATTATCGAAAAGAAACCTGAAAAGATCGTTTCTCTTATCCCAAGTAATACTGAAATTGCTTTTGCATTAGGTCTCGATAAAGAAGTGGTGGGCGTGTCTGATTTCGATAATTATCCGGAGTCTGCAACAAAAAAGGAAAAAGTCGGCGGTCAAGAAATTAACTTAGAAAAAATCATTTCCTTAAAGCCTGATTTAGTGTTAGCCCATGCCTCTTCTGCGCACAACTCTGAGGCGGGACTCCAGCAGCTAAAAGATGCTGGGATTACAGTTTTAGTTGTTAATGATGCTCAAAATTTTGACCAAGTCTATGATTCCATTGATATGATTGGAAAAGCTACCGGTGAAACTGCGAAAGCAGATGAGATGATCACAGGGATGAAGGCTAAATTGGCCGAAATTAAAGCAAAGGCTGCGGGAATAAAAGAAAAGAAAAAGGTATTTGTGGAGGTTTCACCTGCTCCAGAAATTTATACACCAGGAAAGAATACTTTTATGGATCAGATGCTTAGTGTCATTAATGCAGAAAATATCGCAAATGATCAAGAAGGCTGGATTAAAATTGATCAAGAGGCAATGATTAAACGTAATCCAGATGTTATCGTTACTACATACGGGTACTATGTGAAAAATCCGGCGGAGCAAGTTTTAAGCAGAAAAGGCTGGGAAACAGTCAACGCTGTAAAAAATAAGCAAGTAGTCGATGTGAATTCTGATCGCGTTACTCGCTCAGGCCCTAGGATTATTGAAGGAGTAGAAGATCTTGCGAAGGCTGTCTATCCTGAAGTTTTTAAATAATAAGTATCTTGCCTATATTATAGCGGGGATTTTCCTAGTTCTTTCTATCTTATTAGGTATTTCAATTGGAACGGTGTCCGTTCCAATCTTTACCATTATTAAGATTATCACTGCTAAGTTATTTGGGGTTATCTCATTGGAAACAATTGACCCCATGTATTCGAGTATTGTCCTAAATATTCGTTTACCTCGAGTGATATTATCAGGTCTTGTCGGGGCTTCTCTTGCTATTGCAGGGGCAGCCTTTCAAGGTTTGCTCAGAAACCCGTTAGCAGACCCTTATACATTAGGAGTATCCTCCGGCGCGTCGGTGGGTGCTGTGTTGACGTTATTTTTCCAGCTTTCGATTCCTTTCATAGGTTCCTTCACTTTACCATTGCTTAGCATCCTATTTTCTTTTTTTACTATCTTTCTAGTCCTTATGTTTGCAAGTAAAATTGAGCGCTCCCTTCGAGTGGAAACGATTATTTTAACAGGTATTATTTTTAGTTCCTTTTTAGGAGCCATTATTTCACTCATGATTGCGCTGACAGGGGATGAGCTCCGGCAAATTATTGGCTGGCTTTTGGGAAGTGTATCCATGCGAGGCTGGGATTACATAAAAATCATTTTACCATTTTTTATCATTGGCTCAGGTCTGCTAATGTTTAATGCCAAAGAACTAAATGCTATGTCGTTTGGAGAAGAACGAGCACAGCTTTTAGGGGTCAATGTTCAAAAAAGAAAACTGCTTATCTTAACAGCGGGCTCTATCTTAACTGGCGCAGCGGTTGCGGTGTCAGGCACCATTGGTTTTGTCGGTTTGGTGATTCCCCATCTTTCGAGATTATTATGGGGGCCTGATCATCGGCATCTCCTGCCGTTATCGATCATAACAGGAAGTGGTTTTTTAATTTTAGCTGATTTGATTTCAAGAACAATCATTTCTCCTACTGAATTACCTATCGGTGTAATTACTGCTTTAATTGGAGCGCCGGTTTTTGCAATAATCCTGCTACAAAGAAAAAGGACGGAAAGAAGTGGTTAAAGGATGCTGAACGTTCAACAGGTTTCCGGTGGATACTCGAGTGAAGCAGTACTCAAGGACATTTCTTTTGACGTAGAAAAGGGAGAACTTTTCGGGATATTAGGACCGAATGGAAGTGGAAAGACGACCCTTTTGAAAATGCTGAGCGGAATTTTACCAATCCAACAAGGGGAGATTCTGATCCATGGAGAACGGCTCCAGGAATACAAGGCAAAACAGTTGGCACAAATTATTGCCGTCCTTTCCCAACATTCGTCTCAATCTTTCTCCTACACGGTTAAAGAAACCGTCTCTCTAGGGCGTTATGCCCATCAAAAAGGCTTGTTTCAAACCTGGAGTAATGTCGATGAAGAAGTTGTCCAACGAGTAATGAAGCAAATTGGTGTGGCCAGCTTCCAGCATAAAAATATACAGGAGTTATCGGGCGGTGAAAAACAAAGGGTATTCCTCGCGCAAGCATTAGCCCAAGAGCCTGAAATTCTTCTTTTAGATGAACCCACGAACCATTTGGATTTATCGTATCAAAAGGAATTACTGGATTTCTTAAAACAATGGACAGCAGAAAACGATTTAACCGTTATCTCCATTTTTCATGATTTAAACCTTGCGGGGCTTTATTGTGATCGGCTGCTTCTTCTTGAAAATGGGCGGATTAATATCGATCATATTCCTAATGAGGTGCTTCGGGAAGAACGAATAAGAGAAGTATATCATACAGACATTCAAAAACATCCCCATCCGAAAGTTGCTGCACCACAAATGGTCTTACTGCCAAAAGTGAAAAACGAAGTGATCGATTTTCATCTCGATGAGTCGAGGTTACATATATCAAACGAATTTATTATGCTAACATCCCTGCTGCCATTAAGAACCATGTCCTCAGGAGTCATTGGTTCAGGTACCGGATGGCATCAGACATTTGTGAACCGGCATGTTAACAAGGACTACAATTGTAATGATCATCGGTCAGAAATGGCCTCATTTTTAAAATCAAAAGGGTTTGAGCCGTCTGAAACGGTTGGGATGATGACAGCGGTAATATTGGAAGATGTTGTTTACAAAAGGTATATCGGTGAAGGCTTCTCCATATTTGTTGTTGTGACAGCTGGGGTAGGCAATGCAATCGATGCCTCGAAAAGTGAGCAGCATTCATTTGACATCGTACCTGGAACGATTAATACCTGGATTTTTGTTACTGGGGAGTTAACAGAGGAAGCCTTTATCCAAAGCATCATGACCACAACTGAAGCAAAGGTAAAGGCATTAAATGATCTTAAGGTAATCGATGAAGTGACCGGAACGATTGCTACCGGTACCTCGACAGATAGTATTTTAATTGCTGCTACTCAATCTGGGGAGTTGTTAGAATATGCTGGAACCATAACCCCTCTTGGGAAACTTATTAGTAAGGCTGTTTATCAGTGCACGACAGAAGCGATTCTAAAATCAAGCAAAAGGAAACGAAAATGATTCTTTATCATTTAGCCGCTATTACAATTGCATATATTATTGACTTTTTTATTGGTGATCCACCCAATTGGCCCCATCCGGTAAGATGGATAGGGATGATGATTACATTTTTTGAAAAACGCTGGAATAAGGGGAAGTCTAAACAACGGAAAGGGGTGGGCATGCTCCTTTTTATTTTACTCGTTGTTTATTTTATTGTATTAACACTAGTTTTAGGAGGATATTGGCTTCATCCTTTTGTTGGGGTTTTAGTAGAAAGTATCATTATTTCGACAACCATTGCCCAAAAAAGTTTGAAGGGTGCGTCGCTAGAGGTCTATCAGCCATTAATGAAAGGGGACCTTACTGAAGCCAGGAGAAAACTATCTTATATTGTTGGACGTGATACAACCGCGCTGGATGAAGGTGAAATTGCACGGGGGACGATTGAAACAGTCGCCGAAAATACTAGTGATGGGGTAACTGCCCCTATGTTTTGGGCACTCATTGGTGGAGCCCCGCTTGCGATGGTTTATCGGGCAACTAATACCTGTGACTCGATGGTGGGACACATGAACGAAAGATATAAAGAGTATGGCTGGGCTTCCGCAAAATGGGATGATGTGATGAATTGGATCCCGAGTCGATTAACCGGAATCATCATGCTGCTTGGAAAGCGACCAGAAAGGACAGGATTCCGAAAAGCTTGGTCGATTTTGTTCCGGGATGCCAAAAAGCATCCAAGCCCAAACAGCGGATGGGGGGAAGCTGCTGTTGCAGCTATTTTAGGGATTCAGCTTGGAGGTATTAATTATTACAAAGGAATCGTTTCCAATCGTGCAAAAATGGGTGATCCTATTCAGCCAATCGAAGCGGAGCATATTCTCAAGGCCAATTCCATTCTTAACAAAACGGTCTTATTATTTTTACTACTATTATGGATAGGGGGAATGCTCCTTGATTTGGCCGTCACATGGTTCGAATCCTCAATATTTATTTAAGGCAATGGGGTTAGCACTCCCGAAGCAGTATATTGATTTTAGTGCAAATATCAATCCACTTGGTCCACCACCTGTTTTGAAAGAAAAGTGGACGGATTTTTTTGAAGAAATTACTGTTTATCCCGATCCATTTGCCACACAGTTAAAGGATAGGATTTCAAAATCAGAACAGATCCCGAGTGATTCCATTTTAATTGGAAATGGCGGAGCAGAACTTATCACACTCCTTGCAAGAATGCTTGCCGGCAAAAAAGTCATCATCGTGGAGCCAACATTTTTAGAATATGAAAAAACCTGTCAGGCCAACAATTGTGAAATTGTCTATCATCAACTAAGAGAACCGAACTTTGACCTAAACATAGATGATTTACGTTCAAGTCTAATCGATGCGGATGCCTTATTTTTATGTAACCCTAATAATCCAACAGGCATTCAATATCCCTCGACAACCATTAAATCGATCATCGAGGAATGTGAGAAGAGAGATTGCCTTATCATCTTGGATGAAGCATTTTTTGATTTTTTAATCGATTATGATTCATTTGTACCATACATAAACAAGTTTTTAAATTTAATAATTATTCGTTCGATGACAAAGATGTTTGCGATTCCAGGCATACGCTTAGGGTATTTAGTCGCTCAACCAGCGCTTGTTTCAGAACTTAGCAAACTGCAATCACATTGGAGTACCAATACCATTGCATTACTCGCTGGCGAACTGTGTCTACAAAATGAGTCTTTTATTAAAGAGACACAAGAATATATTGATTATGAGCGGAATAGGCTTTTTGCTTTTTTTAAGCAAAATGAATTTTTAGTTTCAGCTTCCAAAGTTAATTTCTATTTATTGCAGGATCCACTTTCAAAGGATCAGTTCTCCTTATTTGAGTTTCTTCTTCATCATGGCGTCATTCCACGCCATACATTTAATTTCCCAGGCTTGGAGGGAAGATGGCTGCGTTTTGCGATAAAAAGTCATGAAGAAAATAATCAACTAATGGAGGTGTTAGCACAATGGCGGCAACCCCATTCATCTTCATAACGGGGGGAGTAAGAAGCGGGAAGAGCAGCTTTGCTGAGAGGAAGGCAGTGGAAATCGCTAGGAAGTCAGAAGGCCGACTGAACTATCTTGCAACGGGTGTTGCTTCCGATTCTGAAATGATGGAACGAATTAAAAAGCACCAACACGATCGTTTAGCTGGGACCTACCAATGGAAAACGTATGAACAATCACTTCGAATAGGCAAGATTGCTGATGAGTTTACTGCCGAAGATGTGGTTTTATTAGATTGTGTCACCACTCTATTAAATAATGAACTGTTTTCTTCGGAGCAAAACTGGGATAACCGGTTTTTATCAAACGTTAAAGAAAATATTATTTCGGGTATTAGTTCCATAAAGGAACGTGCCGGGACCATGATTATCGTGAGTAATGAAGTATTAAACGAATCTATACATGGCAACGAAATGGTGTTTGCCTACGGACGTTTGCTAGGACAAATCCATCAGTTTTTAGTCAAGGAAGCAGACAAAGTGTTTTTAGTAGAAGCCGGGATCCCAATCATAATGAAGGGAGTAATACGATGAAAGGAATCATGATTCAGGGCACAGCTTCAGATGTAGGCAAAAGTCTAATCGTAACGGCCCTGTGCCGAATCCTTGCCAACGAGGGAGTAAGAGTTGCCCCGTTTAAGTCGCAGAACATGTCCAATAACTCATATGTGACTAGAGACGGAAAAGAAATTGGCAGAGCGCAAGGTATTCAAGCGGAGGCTGCTAGAGTGGAGCCCACTGTTTGGATGAATCCAATTCTCTTAAAACCACGTTCAGATCAGGACTCTGAAATTGTTTATCTAGGAAAAGCAATTCAAACCCTTTCGGGGCGTGGATATCGGGATTACTTTTATGAGCAGGGGTTAGCGGTGATAAAGAAATCACTACACCAGCTTGCCGATGACTTTGATGTAGTGGTAATCGAGGGAGCAGGCAGCCCAGTTGAAATTAATTTAAAGGATCGCGAGTTCGTCAATATGAAGGTGGCCGAATTGGCGGATGTACCAGTTGTCCTGGTTGCTGATATTGACCGAGGCGGTGTGTTTGCAAGCATTGTCGGCACGCTTGATCTTTTGGATCCTCACGAAAGGCAAAGAGTGGTCGGGATAATTATCAATAAATTTCGCGGCGATATCAGTTTGTTTGAAGATGGAGTTCAGTGGCTAGAAGAGAAAACAGGTGTCCCTGTATTAGGTGTATTGCCATATGTAGAGAATCATATGATAGATGGGGAGGATTCCTTATCAATTCGGACCCAATTTTCAAAGCGAAATAACGGAATACTTGATATTGCTGTTATCCACCTGCCGTTTATTTCAAATTATAGTGATTTGGAGCCATTCTTATTTGAAGAAGATGTTTCTCTCAGATGGGTTAATCAGGCGAGTGAATTTGGACAGCCAGATGCGATCATTATTCCGGGGACAAAAAGTACCATCAGCGACTTGAAGCATTTACGTGATAAACAGTTAGATATTCTCATCGAAACCCATATTGCAAATGGCGGGTTTGTTGTTGGGATCTGTGGCGGGTATCAATTTCTCGGGGAGGAATTGATTGATGAAGTTGGTTCAGACACCAGCCTAGCGAATTTCACAGAAGCGGGGTTAGGAATTATCCCGGCAACAACTATTTTTTATAATGAAAAAGAAACCAATCGAGTCATTGCCCAGTATCACAAAGCAACAGGATTGCCAAGCATTCAGCGGCTAGAGGGGTATGAAATCCATTTAGGAAAAACTACATTTTCTAAAGATGTCTGTCCGTTTTTAATATTTGCTAATGGGGAAGAGGATGGTTATTTCGGTAATAACGGTCAAATCATTGGAACGTATCTTCACCATCTATTTCATAATGATGAATGGAGAAATCAATGGTTAAACATGATTCGGAAAAAGAAAGGAATGCCGGCCGCAGAAATTCGATCCATTAGCGACTATAAAGATAAGAGATTTGATTTGATCGCAAATGAAATGAAAAGTCATTTAAAATGGGATCTGATGAAAAAGCTCATTAATCAATGGGGTTCAAAATAATGAGGATCTGGAAAGGTTTCTTAATTAATATTCAATTTTTTACGGCGATACCTATTACTAAAGAATTACCAATGGATCAGGAGCATCTTAAAAAGGCAGTACAAACTTTCCCGCTAGTCGGATTGATGCAAGGAATTATTTATGTAGTCATATGCTTTCTGTGTTTTGAATTTACTCCTTTTTCCCATCTTGCATCGGCATTCTTGCTTTGGCTGGCAACAATTCTCTTAACGGGAGGAATTCATCTAGATGGTTGGATAGATGCCAGTGATGCTTATTTTTCCTATCAAGATCAGGGGAAAAGACTTGAAATTATGAAGGATCCGCGAACGGGGGCATTTGGTGTTCTGTCCATTCTTGTTTTATTAAGTTGTCGTTTTCTCTTTATTTATGAGAGTACAGCGAATATCGAACACGGACTATTTATCATAATTGCTTTGATTCCTTTTTTAAGTAAAAGTGTAATGGGCGTTCTGTTGTTAACGGTTAAGGCAGCCAAAAATGAAGGACTCGGTACATTGTTCCAGAATGCGGCCAAACCGCAAGCACTATGGCCATATCCCCTTTATTTAGTTAGTCTTCTCATTCTTATCAGTTTTTTTTATAAAGAAATCTTGATAATAGGATTATTGATTCTGGTTGCAGCCAGTTGTTCATTCCTTTTTCGTCGGAAAGCGATGAAATGGTTTGGCGGAATTACCGGGGATGTCTTAGGAGCTGCTGTTGAAGGGACTGAGTTACTACTGTGGATGACCGTGTGGTTATTGCATTATTTCGTCATGGCGTAACCGAAGAAAACAAACGAAAAGCCTATTTAGGCTGGAATGATTCACCCTTATGCTTTGAAACAAAAGCTAACTCAATTTCTAAAAGATACCAACGTTATTATTCTAGTGATTTGAAAAGATGTGTTCTTACAGCCAAAAGGTTATTCCCCCATGCTAGCCCGCATTTTGTTAAAGAATTACGAGAAATGAATTTCGGTAAGTGGGAAGGGAAAACGTACGAAGACTTAAAAGAAATTCGCCTCTATCGCAATTGGCTTACAGATCCTTTCGCTCATTGTCCGCCCGAGGGAGAATCCTTTCAAGAGTTCAACAAGAGGATAGATTCTGGCTGGTCAAAGATTGCCGAAGAGATTCTTACGTCCAACTTGGAGAGTGTTGCGGTGATTACACATGGCGGGGTAATTCGCTATCTATTATCAAGGTTTGCCCCGAATCCCAATGATTTTTGGGCTTGGCAGGTAAATCATGACCAAGGATACGAACTCATATTTGAAAGGGAATCGCTAAGGAGGGGTGAACGGTGCACTTTATTATTGGAGGTGCCTTTAACGGCAAACGAGCATGGGTAAAAAATACCTACAACGTGTATGAGAATAAACAATGGGTGTCCGCATACGACAACCACCCTCTGCCGAAAAATTTAATTGAATTCGCTCACGATGTGGTCATCCTTGAGGGAGTAGAAATATGGCTAAAACAATTATCCGCGACAATCGTTGCCGATAAATGCAGGGAAATTTGGTCTAATTATTTAGAAAATTGGCTCACTTGGGAACAAGCCGGGTTTGATCGTAAGTTAGTTGTGATTGGAACGGATATATCAAAAGGTATTGTACCAATGGAAGCAGAAAAAAGAAGATGGCGGGATGTAACAGGTTGGGCCTATCAAGATATCACAGCCAAATCAGAAAAAGTTGACGTTATTTGGTATGGATTAAATCAAAAGATAAAGTAAAGGGGAATAGAATTAATGAGAATTTACACAAGAACAGGCGACAAAGGGAAAACAAGCATTATCGGCGGAAGGGTAGATAAAGATGATATTCGAGTGGAAGCATACGGAACCGTTGACGAAGTCAATTGCTTTGTCGGTCAGGCCATTCAAGAATTGGACCCTGCACTATTTAAGGATGTGCTCGTAGATCTTGAAAAAATCCAACATGAATTGTTTGATTGTGGCGGCGACCTCGCCAATGTGACCGAGAAGCGACAATTAAAACTTGAACAAGAATCCATTGACTATCTTGAAAAGAAAATTGATGAATACATTGAAGAAGCACCAGAGTTGGAAAGATTCATTTTACCAGGAGGAACTAAACCGTCGGCATCGATTCATATCGCTAGAACGGTGACTAGAAGAGCTGAAAGATTAGTTGTTAAGTTGGTAAAATCTGACCCAAAAACCTCGGAACTCGCATTAATGTACCTAAACCGACTATCAGATTATTTCTTTGCACTGGCAAGAGTAATTAACTGCCGGTTGCAAGTCAGCGATGTAGAATATGTTCGCAGTGCGAAGGTGTTTAGGGATGGGAAGCGTAAGGAGGACAAATAGCATGAAAGGAAAATTGGTTAGCGGCCTGGCCATGTTAACAGCCTTGTCTGTTGTCGGTGCGATGATTAAGATTCCAGCTATTGTCGGCAGCGTCGCGTTGGATGTATTCCCAGCACTATTGGCATCCGTTTTGTTTGGTGCTGGGGCAGGTGCATTAGTGGGGGTGTTTGGTCATCTATTATCGGCATTAATAGGTGGTTTCCCATTAGGCCCCCTGCACTTTTTAATCGCTGGCGAAATGGCCGTGCTTGTGTGGGTTTTTGGACGCCTTTATAAAAAAAATAAGATTTTAGCAAGTACGGTCTTCATCATAGGAAACTCTTTTGTAGCTCCATTACCTTTCATTTATTTAATGAATATAGGTTTTTATTTAGGGATTGTACCTTCCCTGCTGATTGGTTCCATCATCAATACGGTCATCGCAATTGTTGCTATTCCACGTCTATCTTCCCTTGTGGCGCAGGGGTTATCCAATCGGAATGTAAAACAATGAGGGATATAATGACCATTCCCTTTAACGGTGTGGACTCCCTTATTATTGCTTGTGATAATAGCGGAGCCATTGGGATGAAGGAGCAGGACCTAGTTCATGTACCCTATGAAACGGTTGCTTATTATGCATTTAGAGTTGCCGTTATGGAATGTATCGCAGCAGGAGGGGACCCGATTTCAGTGCTGCTCCATAATTTTTGCGGTAATGAACCTTGGGATGAGTTGGTTAAAGGAATAGACAAGGGGTTATCCGAACTAAAGATATTAAATATACGGATTACAGGAAGTACAGAAAGTAACTTTTCACTCCTGCAATCTGCCCTTGGTTTAGTTGTAATTGGTAAAAAGCCGCTTGCTCAAACCACAGATATTGCTTTCGCAAACCACTTGAAAATGGCAGTGGTGGGCTTGCCGCTGGTTGGAAACGAAGTCATCGAACAAGCCGATCACGTTGCCCCACTTGCGATTTTTAAAGAGGTCAGTCTGATTCAGGGGGCGATGCTTTGGCCGGTCGGTTCTAGAGGGATATTACATGAACTTAATCAAATGTTTCCTAGTGAAGAACTAACTCAAGAAATGGTCACCACAAACGTTGATATGTTAAAATCGGCGGGCCCATCCACTTGTTTTTTAGTTGTTGTTCAACCCGACCAAGAAGAAGAATTACGAAAAATTACTGGAAACTTGTTTCACTCCTTACAAATCAAAAAATAGCACCTCATGGGTGCTATTTTTTATTAAGGCTCTTTTCGTAAACTTTGTTGCTATTGGAGCTTTATAAGGGTCATAACTTAAGTTTTTAGGCAATTTTCGCAAAAGTTCTTTCGAAAAGATGCCACGAAGCAAATAGTTATACGGGTTGATGAACTTATACGAAAAGCAACAATCTATGCGAAAATAGCCTTTATTGAAATCTTTCAATAATTGAATTAACTCCCTTACCGAACTTATAGAGAGCTTTGTCGAGCTTTTCTTTCCAACCTGGAGCATTTTCTTTTATCGATTCCCCGATTTTTTGGGCATTTTCATTTAATTCCTTACTAATTTTCTTTGCCTGTTCATTAAAGTTTATCTTTGAAGGGACATTACCTGCGAGTTGATTATTTATAGAAACCACATCAAAGCTTTCCTTTGGTAGATGCGTGATGGACTCCTTCATAATCTCCTTAAAAATCGGCACCACATTGGCCGAACTTGGACTTGGCAGGTAATGTTCGCGGTCGGTTTGGTCAAACCCTATCCAGATGGCGCCGACAAGATTCGGCGTATATCCGACCATCCATTGGTCCTTCGTTCCACTAATATCACGAAATGGTAACTGAGTGGACCCCGTTTTCCCGGCAATCTGTACGTCAGAGATTCGGGCCCGCCTTGCAGTACCTGATTCGACTACATTTAAGAGCATCGCTGTCATCTCATCCGTGACCTCTTTTGATGTTACTTTAGTAGTTTTTGCTTTATGTTCAGCAATAACATTTCCCGTCGGTCCGACGATTTTGGTAATTAAGTGGCTATCTTCACGCTTTCCGCCATTTGGAAATGCGGAAAAGGCGTTAGCCATTTGAAGTGGGGAGACCCCTTTACTCATCCCGCCCAGTGCGATTGCCAGATTTTTATCTTCGTTTTCGACAGGGATGCCAAATCTTTTCAAGGAATCTATCCCTTTATTTAAGCCAATCTCATTTAGCAGCCATACCGCTGGGATATTCAGCGACTTCTCAAGCGCCTTGTACATTTCAACCTTGCCTTCATAGGTTTTTGAGAAATTTTCTGGCTTGTATTTTCCGAAGGTGATCGGTTTATCGACGAGCTCGGATGAATATTTATAGCCTTGTTCAAGGGCCGGTGTATAAACAGCAAGTGGTTTGATTGACGACCCTGGCTGAGCTCGTAATTGGGTTGCACGGTTAAAGCCTCGGAAAACATGTTCCCCGCGGCCACCAACTAGGGCACTCACCCCGCCTGTAGAAGGGTCCATTAGAACAGAGCCACTTTGAACCAGCTTTCCTCCTCTGCTGCGCGGGAACATGTAGTCTTCGCTATAAACCTTTTCAAGAGCAGTCTGGAGATTTTGATCCATCGCAGTGTAAAGCCTGTAACCTCTGGTAAGAATTTCCTCTTGTGTTAAACCATATTTATTAATCGCTTCATTTAGGACCGCATCCACATAATAAGGGTATTTTCGTTCAACATTGCTTCCGCCGCCATCATGAAGACGGATCTTTTCTTTTTTAGCTTCGTTATACTGCGAACTAGTAATCATCCCAAGTTCTTTCATTTTACTTAAAACGGTATTTCGTCTTTTCATGGCTAAATTATAGTTGTTATAGGGGTCAAGATAATTCGGTGAATGCAGCAATCCGGCTAGCATGGCTGCCTCACTGACCGTCACGTCTTTGATATTTTTATCAAAGTATTTTTTGGAAGCGTTACTGATGCCCCAGGCACCGCTACCGAAATAAACCTGATTAAGGTACATCTGCAAAATCTCGTTTTTGGAATAAACCTTCTCAATTTTTACAGCTAAAAATAATTCCTCGGCTTTTCGCTTATAAGTTCGTTCCGGAGATAGAAGGGCATTTTTCGTTAACTGCTGGGTTAACGTACTGCCGCCGCCCGTTATCCGTCCTGCAAACAAGTTACTGAAAAAGGCACGTGCAATCCCTTTTATATCAAAGCCGCCATGCTCATAGAATCGTTCATCCTCGATCGCGACTACCGAATTTGGGACATATTTTGGCAAGTCTTCGATTTTTACTCCTTTGGTCCGATTGGTGGCAACATTACTCGCGATTTTTCCATTTTTATCATAAATAACCGTCGGCTGACTTAGGCCTTGTTTCAGTGATTCTACATTTGCTCTCATCGCGAGCCAGCCAAAATAGAGGATGGTAGCTAAAACAACGACAAGGATTAGTAATAATAATATTTGGGTTAAATGTTTCTTTTTCCAGAAACGAACAATCTTTTCCCAATAAGGATGCAATTTTTCCATGTGATCTCCTTACTTTCAAAAAGTAATTTTTCAATTCTTTTATTATAAATTTTATTAATTAAAATGACTAGTAAAAGCCCATATAGCTGGTAATATTCCCCTTTGTAACCAAAATAACTTAAGATGTTTAATAAGTTTGGAAAAAAATATCAAAAATTTTGTAGGGGTCATGTGAGTTTGCTTCGTCTATTAAGATGAAGTGATTGGGAAACAGGAGGATAAGATGATTACGATAAAGAATTTAAGTCATGATTTTGTAATTGGAAAAAAAGGAAGACAAACAATTATTCCTGTATTGAGAGATATTTCGTTTAATGTCAAAGAAGGTGAAATTGTTACCATTGTTGGCAGAAGCGGTTCAGGGAAATCGACGCTTCTTAATTTAATCAGTGGATTCATTCATCCGAAAGAGGGGGAAATTTGGATAAGTGAGGAAAAGGTATCCGATCTCAGTGAATCGAGATTTGCTGATTTTAGGATCAATCATCTAGGATTTATTTTTCAAAGCTTTCAATTGATTCCTAGCATGACCGCTTTTCAAAATGTAGAATTGCCATTGATCTTAAAAGGTGTGAATGAAAAGGAACGAAAAATGCGAACAGAAGCAATGCTGCAAAAGGTGGGATTGCTAGATTACCAGGATCATTACCCTGGAGAACTGTCAGGCGGACAGCAGCAGCGGGTAAGTATCGCCCGTGCCTTAGTAGTTAATCCGCCGATTATTCTTGCCGATGAGCCAACCGGAAGCCTTGATAGTGAAACAGAGGAAGAGTTATTGACATTCATCATGGAATTAAATAAGGATTTGGGAATTACCTTTTTGATTATCACCCATGATGACAAGGTGGCCGATATCGGTAACAGCAAGATTGAGTTAAAAGATGGCCGCATTGTCGAGGAGGTACTTGTATGAAGTTAAAAGATCAATTCCGCTTTGTCCGCCAAAATATGAAGAAAAATAGAACGCGAGTATTTATGACGATTCTAGCAACAGCCATGGGATGTGCCTTTTTAATTGTGCTCGCCTCTGTAGGGTTTGGATTACAGAAATCAGTGGTAAAGGAGATCACTGAACAGAGGGTGATTACCCAAATCGATGTACATGGCAAAGAAACGAAAGAACAGGGTGTGTATCGACCTTTAAATGACAAAGATGTGCGATTGTTTGAAAAGATAAAAAATGTTAAAGCGGTGACAAGAAGGAAAATGTTACAGCAGGAAGGTTCGTTTACAATTGGAATTTATCAAGAGAGGGCGCCAACCTTTGTGGCAAATTTCCCTGCCGAAATAAAAGCTGGCTTCGAACTATCGGAGGGCCGTCTGCCAAAAGAGAAAAATGAAGTGGTCGTCGGCTATAATTTCCTTCTTAATCTTGCTGACAAGAACGCTGGAGATGACTTGTATGATGAAAAAGGACAGCTTAAAGCTGAGTATCGCTATAAAGGCGATTTACTTGGCAAGGAAATTAACTTAACGGTCCGGCAGTTTAAAGAGGGAAAACAAATCGAAAAAACGCTACCATTGAAAGTGGTGGGAATCTCTAAAAAACCAACAAAAGAGTGGGCCCAAGATAGTAGTGTCTTTATTTCGGATGAGATGTTGACGGATATTGAGTCGTTTACAGGGACACCAAAAGGGTACATGCTGGATGCAAATATGAAGAAAATACCTGATGACGTTGAGAGCCATAAAAATACTTATGATGAAGTTAAAATTTATGCTAAAAACATGGAAGCAGTTCAACAAATATCTGATCAATTAAAAGAAAGGAATTATGCTACATATTCGGTTGTAAATGAATTAAAAGAGATAAATATGGTGTTTATGATTGCGAAGGCAGGTCTTATATTTATTGGGACGATCGCCATTCTCATCGCTTCCATTGGTATTTACAATACGATGACAATGGCTGTGACCGAGCGAGCTCCTGATATTGGAATCATGAAAGCAATTGGCGCTAACCCGAAAACCATTAAACGAATCTTTTTACTTGAAAGCAGTTATATTGGGTTAATCGGCGCACTTATTGGGACAATCGTTTCTTATGGTATTAGTTATACGGTTAATTTTGCGATTCCAATCATTATCAAACAAGCTTTTGGCCAAGAGACAGACCTAAACCTAATCTTTAGTGATATACCGCCTGTTTTACCGATTATTTGTATAGTTATTTGTTATACTGTGACCATTATTTCAGGATTGCGCCCAGCACAGCGGGCAACTAAGGTAGATGTATTAAAAGCAATGCGCAGAGAAGTTTAGTGAGGTAAAAAATAAAACCCATGATATTCGCGGACAATCATTCCCTAGTCCAAGCATATGTTAATAGAAAGATTGTTTAACATAGAGGAAGGGGATGGGGGAAGATGATTAACTGGAAAGTACGATTGAGGAACCGGAACTGGGTAATCGCATTTATTTCGCAAATTATGATTATTGCTCAAATGGTATTAGCATGTCTAAATTCTTTTGGAATCATTGATTTTCAACTTACTGATGCCATTCAAAATGGTGTGTTAACCTTTGTAAATGTCTTCTTTGTTTTGTTGTCCCTGTTAGGCATTGTACAGGATCCAACCACAAAGGGTTTTGGGGACAGTGAGCGAGCGTTAACATACAAAGAACCAAAATAAATTAATAGAAGTCAGTTCCTTAATGGAGCTGGCTTTTTCTGTTAGAAGAGTGGGAAAATTCTTTACATTATCCACGCAAATTGTTTAACTAGATATTGACTAAAAAATTTATGAGAGGCAGTACATATATGGCAAAAGTAAAGAACTATATCGGACAATTTCATCCGATCGTGTGGGTTTTATTAATTGGAACCGTTTTATCAAGAGGGGCAGCTTTTATGACGCTTCCATTTCTCTCTATCTACTTATCTAGACATATGGATTTGTCGCCTATCGTCATCGGGTTAACCGTCGGGATGAGTCCGTTAATGGCAACAGTTGGAGGGTTTATCGGCGGTCATTTATCGGATCGATTTGGACGTAAACCTGTTATGCTTATATCGATATTTACGGTCGCACTTGTTTATTTTGGATTTACGGCAGCTACTGGTCAGGGATGGTTTATTTTGTTAAACGCATTAAATGGACTGTGTAACTCATTTTTTGAGCCAACCTCTCAGGCCTTGATGGCCGATTTAACCGATAAGGAAAAGCGGATGAAGGTATATTCCTTGCGATATACAGCGATGAATATTGGTGCATCCGTGGGTCCATTGGTTGGAGCTTATTTAGCCAGCACATCAGCAAAGTTATCGTTTGCTATAACCGGTACTACCTATTTATTGTATTCATTTGTGCTGGTGATCCTATTGAAGAAATTTGTCTTACCTCAAGCCGGACACAGCAAAAGGGTTGTCTCCTTTGGTGATGCTTTTACCATTTTAAGAACAGATAAAGCATTAAGATATCTAATCATTGGAATTATTTTAGTCAACATGGGCTATGTTCAAATTGATTCCAACCTTCCGCAAATCCTAGAGGGAAATGTAGAAAATGGCATTATTATTTTTTCAACTTTGATAACAATCAATGCCGTGATGGTGGTTTTCCTGCAAATGCCGATTAGCCATGTTGCTGAGAAGTTTCGGTTAATGCAGGTAATGGTTGTCGGCACAGTTTTTATGGCAGCAGGATTAGTTGCTTTCAGTTTTGTAACCGGCTGGACAACGGCTATTCTGGCTATCGTGTTATTAACAATAGGTGAAATTCTGATATTTCCTTCCAACAGCATGATGATTGATCAACTTGCCCCGGAACATTTGCGCGGCACCTATTTCGGTGCAGCACAATTCCGGAAAATAGGAAATTTTCTAGGGCCACTTATCGGTGGTTATCTTCTAAGTCAGTTTCAAGGCCAAATCATGTTTTGGATCCTTTCGATCACAACTTTAGGAGGCGTGGTCTTCTTCTCGGCAGGAAATAAATTTTTTATGAACACAAAAGTGACTCAAAATAAAAAAAACACAAAATTCACCTAATAGTCCACAAATTAGTAAATTTTTGCTAAAATAAGAATATCCAGATAGTTCCATTGTGAACGGCACAAGATTTTGATAGTACATCCCAGAGGGTTTTCGAATATGATTAAATATCTGTGTGAAAAGGAGTTCTTAAAATGTGGTATTGGATAACTATTTCCGCTCTATGTTTCGTCCTATTATTGGTAGTTGAGGAATTTTTCTATTTTTTTTGGAATCGATATGTATATGGGCCAAATATAAAAAGAAAGAGAAAATGGTGGAGTAGACTATCCTATGCGGGTGCTTTATTCATAAGGTTGTTCCATAAAAGAGAAAAAAAATTACAGAAATCTAATTCAGATAAGAGCCTTCCATTATAAAGGAGGCTCTTAATTTTTTTATGAAAGTTTTAATTGGATGAATCCTCCTTTTTTTTATTTAAGTATGAACCAAAGGTATCGATGACGAAAAAAGCAAAAAATAAAAAAATAATCACATATTCCGCCGGTTCCATTACCCTAAAAGGGTTTATCGCCTTCCAAACAATCCCGGTAATACTTAACCCCATTATAAGATCCAAAGTAATAATTAGTAGGGCTGAGAAAATCGCCAGTAGGCTTGTCACAAAAAATATTTTCAACCTCATCACACCTTCAGGAATCAGATTGCACTTATTGTTCTGTTTAAAGCGTTTCCTTATTCTGACCTGAAAATGACTTGAGCTTGCATAAATACTTCTTTCAATGGGATAAAGTGGTATGCCTTGGGCAATATATCCAGTATTGGGAGTAAAGTTTTTAAATATTACTAAGCGAGGCGGGTATTGTGTCGATTTTGTCTAAAATGCTCAAAAATAAACAAAAAAAGAGACAGGACGATAATTATAGGCAAAAACAAGATCCGCTAAAACCAGAGGACTTGCCTATTTTAAGAGATTATCATGAGAATATCTCTCGTTTAAAAGAAGAAGTTGGCAATAGTGGTGATATTGTCATACGGGAATTTAAGATTGGTTCCCATAAAGGGGCTCTTGTTTATATTGATGGATTGGCAAGTGTAATAGTAATAGCTGACTATATTTTAGAAACAGTGATGGAGGCAGAAGTACCCGAAGGACCGGTTGATATATTTCAATTCATGCTGGATAAAACAATGGCAATTGGAAGTGTCAAGACAATTGATAATTGGAATCAGGTATATGATTCATTATTCTCAGGAGATACGGTCATCTTTTTACAGGGATCCAATAAAGCTATCAGTGGCGAAACAAAAGGATGGGAAAGGCGGTCGATTACGGAGCCTACAACACAATTATCCATCCGAGGACCAAAAGATTCGTTTACGGAAACACTCCGTACGAATACGGCATTAATTCGCCGCCGGATAAAAAGTCCAAATTTACGGGTGGATTCCATGAAGATAGGATCTGTTTCCCAAACTGATCTCGCCATTATGTATATAAAAGGCATTGCCAATGAAAAAATTGTTGGAGAAGTCAAAGAAAGGCTTGAACGAATCAATATCGATTCCATCCTTGCTTCTGGATATATAGAGCAATTAATTGAAGATCAAACTTGGACAACATTTCCAACGACATACCACTCTGAAAGGCCAGATGTCGTGACATCACATTTACTTGAAGGGAGAATTGCCATAATAGTGGATGGTACTCCGTTTGTTGTCACAGTTCCAGCCATTTTTATTCAATTTTTTCAAGCACCGGATGATTACTATTCACGGTTTGACATTTCAACAGGAATACGACTATTAAGAATTTTAGCATTCCTTATCGCAGTTATTGGACCCTCTGTTTATATTGCTGCGACTACCTTCCATCAAGAAATGGTCCCGACCACGATGGCCATTGCAATTGCCGCACAACGTGAAAATGTTCCTTTTCCAGCCTTTGTAGAGGCATTAATCATGGAGGTTACCTTTGAAATTTTGAGGGAGGCGGGACTTAGACTTCCAAGGGCAGTCGGTCAAGCCGTGTCGATTGTAGGCGCTCTCGTAATTGGGCAAGCAGCCGTACAAGCTGGGTTCGTCTCGCCTGTTATGGTTATTGTTGTTTCCATCACAGCGATAGCAAACTTTTCCACTCCAGTTTTCGCGATGGCCATTGCCGCTAGATTAGTTCGCTTTGTTTTAATGGGGTTAGCGACAATGTTAGGTTTTTATGGAATCATGTTAGGCATAATGTTCATGTCCATTCATTTGTGTTCGCTCCGATCGTTTGGCATCCCATACATGATGCCGCTGGCGCCTTTTAATCTCCGTAATCAACAAGACGCATTTGTTCGCTTTCCCATCTGGGCTATGAAAAATAGACCTATGTTTATTAGCAAAGGCAATATGCAGAGGACAGGGGAAAATCAAAAGCCAGGGCCGCCAAAGCAATCGGAAAATCAAAAGCCAGGACCACCAAAGCAACCGGAAAATCAATCCAAGAATGGTGAAGAGTGATGAAAAAAAGCTTAATTATTATTTTGGTATTGATTATGTCTGTTCCTGTCTTAAGTGCCTGCTGGAATCAGAAAGAGCTTACGGATTTGGCCTTTGTGATGGCACTTGGTATAGATCGGGGAGAAGACGATTTGTACCATATCTCGTTTCAGCTTGTTAATCCTGGGAATGTTTCAGCAGGACAAACGGGTGGGGGGCAGGGGCTGCCGATCGCCGTATATAAAAGCGAAGGTAGAACGGTTACTGAGGCAGCGAGAAATGCAACGAAAGAGGTCTCGCGCCGTTTATATTATGCCCACACCAATTTAGTCGTTATTAGCGAAGATGTGGCGAGAGATAGAAATTTAATGCTTAATTTGTTGGATGCATTTGCAAGGGACCCAGAGTTTAGAACTACTACAGAGTTAGTTATTGCAAGAGATTCTACTGCAGAGGAAATCGTCACTACTCTAACTATTCTTGATAAACTACCTGTTACCAAAGTTACAAAAGAGATCAAATTTACTGAAGCAATGAAAGGGGAAAATAAAAGTGTAAATATTGATGAGATTATTGATGGAATTACCGGAAACGGGAAAGAGCCGATTGCAAATGGGTATCGACTCATTGGAAGGAAAGAAGATGCTAGCAAAGCAACTAATTTGCAAAAAACGACGACCGATGCATTCCTTGCAGCAGATGGCTTAGCAGTATTTAAAGATGGTGCATTAATAGATTGGATTGAAAGTAATAATGCTCGTGGGATCATTTGGGTCTTAGATAAAGCAAAGAGTACTGATATTACACTTAAATGGAAGGGAAAGAAGAATGCATTAAGTATTGTCCCGATTAGGTCAAAAACAAAAGTTTCAACAATATTTAAAAACGGTAAACCTGTGATAAACATTAAAATTGAGAATGAGGGCTGGATTAGTGAAGCAAATACAGCAATTAATTTAATGGATCCAAAAACAATTTTAAAAATTGAAAAGCTAACTGAGAATGAAATTAAAAAAGAAGTAAAGTCTTCAGTTAAGGAAGCACAGAGACTAAGGTGCGATATCTTTGGGTTTGGTGATCTTGTTCATAAAGCCAATCCAAAGGTATGGAGGAAGCTTAAGGGGAATTGGAACAATAATTTTGCAGACATTGAGGTTAATGTAAAGGTAAATTCCTACGTTCGACGAGAAGGGGTTCGAACTAATCCGTTTTGGTCTGATATTAACAAATAGCCTTTGTTAAAAGGGGAGGGAATTAGAGTACATGGAAAAGGCGAAAGTTAGTCCGTACCAATTGTTCGTCCTTATCTTCATGTTTGAGATGGGAAGTGCCATTCTTCTTGGGCTCGGAGCACAAGTGAAACAGGACGCTTGGATAGCTATTTTGTTCGGATTAGTCGGAGGAATCCTTGTCTTTTTTATTTATTACCGATTATATATGTATTATCCTGAACTGCCATTAACGAGTTATCTTCAAAAAATATTAGGTAAATGGTTGGGACGATTAATTGGGTTTTTATATATTGTTTATTTTATTTATGTTGCCTCAAGGGTATTACGAGACTTTGGAGAGTTATTAACTACAACAATTTATAATAGTACTCCGCTTTTTGTAATCAATACCTTGATGATCCTAACCATAATCTATCTACTCCATAAGGGATTTGAAGTATTAGCCCGAGTTGGTGAAATCTACTTTGGAGTTGTCTACTTTACAGCGATATTAGGCATGCTGTTAATCGTCTTTTCTGGTTTAATTCATTTAGGAAACCTAAAACCAATTTTAGAAAATGGGTTGAAACCAGTAATAAAGGTTTTTCTAAGAGAAACCCTCACCTTTCCCTTTGGAGAAATGGTTGTTTTTACGATGCTTCTCCCGTTTTTAAATGATAAAAAAAAGGCGAAAATAGTTTGTGTGGGCGGGATGATATTAGCTGGTATCAATATTACCATTACAACCATAGTTAATATTTCTGTTTTAGGGGTGGAACTCTATTATCGATCCCCCTTTCCCTTATTAAACACAATTGGGAGAATCCAAATTGCCGACTTTATCGAACGTTTAGATGTATTATTTATGCTCTATTTAGTCATTGGTGGTTTTTTTAAAATAGCCATTTATTATTACGCTGCAGTGGCCGGGACTGCTGATATCTTTCAATTTAAAAACCAACGGAAGATTGCTTTTCCAATTGGAATAATCGTTTTATTTTCATCCATAACAGTTGCCTCCAATTTCGCAGAATTTATCAAGGAGGGGTTGGTTATTGTGACGATGTATTTGTCTTGGCCTTTCCAAATTATCATCCCCTCATTCTTACTAATCATTGCTTTTTTCCGTAATAAAAAGAAAAAAACAAGCCCAGCATAAACCATCTAGGCTTGAGATTATTAATAATAACCTTTTTAAGGGGGGGGGGAATGAGTACATGGAAAAAGCCAAAATAAGTACAACCCAATTGTTCGTGCTGGTCGTTTTGTTTGAAATGGGCAGTGCAATTCTGGTTGGGATCGCATCAGATGCTAAACAAGATGCTTGGTTAGCTATCTTGTTGGGTTTAGCTGGCGGAATTATGGTCTTTTTAATTTATTACCGATTATTTATGTACTACCCTGACCTTCCCTTAACTAGTTATGTTCAAGAAATAGTAGGAAAATGGCTTGGACGGGTTATTGGGGGATTATACATTGTCTATTTTTTATATACGGCCTCAAGGGTATTACGAGATTTTGGAGAGTTATTATCATCAACTATTTATAATAGTACACCCTTATTTGTTATCAATACCTTGATGATTATCACGATTATCTATGTCATCCATAAGGGGTTTGAGGTATTAGCCCGTGTTGGTGAAATTTACTTTGGAATTGTCTACTTTACAGCGATATTAGGGATGCTGTTAATCGTCTTTTCTGGTTTAATTCATTTAGGGAACTTAAAACCCATTTTAGAAAATGGGTTGAAACCCATTATAAAAATCTTTTTAACCCAAACCATCAACTTTCCTTTTGGAGAAATGGTCGTATTTACAATGCTGCTCCCATTCGTAACTGACAAAAAAAAGGCTAAAATCGTCTGTTTATCAGGAATGATCTTAAGTGGAATAAATATTACGATAACAATAATAGTAGATATTTCGGTATTAGGAGTGGGTCTCTTTAGTCACTCCACTTTCCCACTTTTAACTACAGTAGGAAAAATTCAAATTGCTGATTTTATTGAACGTTTAGATGTATTATTTATGCTCTATTTGGTAATTGGTGGATTTTTTAAGATTTCCATCTACTTTTACGCTGCAGTTGCTGGTGCTGCTGATATCTTTAAAATACCGAATCAACGCAAGATCGGGTTTCCTTTAGGACTGATCGTCTTATTTGCATCAGTTACCATTGCATCAAATTATTCGGAACATATAAAAGAAGGGCTTAAGGTTGTCCCTATTTATTTGCATTGGCCATTTCAAATTATCATCCCTTCTTTATTATTGATTATTGCTTTCTTTCGGAATAGAAAGAAAAAGAAGAGCCCAGCATCCTAGTGCGGGCTTAAACTATTTTCTTATTCTTTTTTGTAGTTTTCTGATTTACAGGCAGCGCAATTTGAACGGATGTCCCGTGATTTTTCTGACTGTCGATATGGATCGTGCCTTGGTGTGATTGAACGATCTTGAAACTAACTGTTAATCCTAGCCCCGTCCCTTTTTCTTTAGATGAGTAGAATGGTTCGCCAATTTTCTCTAATCTTTCTTTTGAAATACCGCAGCCATTGTCTTTAATGACGATATTAACCTTATTTACTTCTGACTGTTCCAAATTAATTGAAACGGTCCCACCTTTTTGTGACGCTTCAATCGAATTCTTGATAATATTGATAAATAATTGCTTGAGTTGGTTGGGTTCACACTCAATGACGATTTCCTTTTCCGGAAAGGAGGAATCGATTTGAACATTATAAAGACTAGCTTCCGTGCTTAACAGTGAGATGACATCCTTCAATAACTTTTGAAGGTCCGCATGAGTATATTTCAATATCTGTGGTTTAGCTAATAACAATAGTTCACCGACAATATGATTAATTCGATTCAATTCGTCTAGCATGATTTGATAAAAATATTGGTGCTTTTCATCTTCCATTTGTAAAAGCTGAACAAACCCTTTTAATGAGGTCAGCGGATTCCTAATTTCATGAGCTACACTTGCGGACAATTCACCAACAATCGATAACTTTTCCGTCCTTCGAAGGCGCTCTTCAGTTTCCCTTAATTTGGTTACATCACTGCCATAGCCTATAATCCCAGCTATATTACCATTGATAATGATAGGAAGGGAGGTACATTGTAAGATAAGCCGACTTCCATTAGCATGTGGAATGTTTACCTCATACATGACGGGTTTAATTTCTTCCACAACCGTGGAAATAAATTTAGGTAGATACCTTACATACTTTTTCGGTAACAAATTTTTAATATTTTTTCCAATCATTTCTTCTCGCTTACAGCCTGTAATGACATCATATTGCGGGTTTAGATTGGTAATGGTTCCACTAAGGTCCATCATATAAACAATATCTGGACTGTATTCAAATAAAGATTTATATTGTTGCTGGCTTTCTGCCAATTTTAAGGCCATTTCCTTTTTTTCTGTAATATCACGTCCGATGATTACTAGGCCTTGTCGACTGCCATCCTGATTAAATAGCGGCACTTTGATCGTATCAAAGATTCTTGACGATCCATCTGGGACCGGAAGGACTTCTTCAATCCGGGTAATGGCTCGATTATTCCATGCCTCTTCATCAGATATTTCACAATATCTTAGGGCATCACTATAAAAATCGGAATAATTGGCTAATTCAGAGTCCTTTTTCCCTCGATAGTCCACGTCCTCTAACTGAAACAATTGTAGGCCAAATTCATTGGCTTCAATCCATCTGCCTTCGCCATCCTTAAAGTTAACAAAATCAACCATTGAATTAATTAAGGTCGATAAACGTTGTTGATCTTCCTGGGAAGCAGTTAATTCCTCTTTTTTACTAATGAAAAAATAAATAAATCCTCCAGTAACCAAAATATAAAAGAATTCTTTTGCCCTTTCAACCACATCAACTATAGAAGAGGGCAAATATTGCTTAACTAAATAATTGGACCCATATATCCAAATAATACTTGTAATAAGGTAAAAAAGTATCAGTTTTTTTTTATTCATGGAAATCTCCAGTTCTTATCAAAAAATGATGTACATTAATCTATAGTACTAGAAAATCCATTACTTTGGAATAATACAATAGTGGAAATAGTAATTTTCCGTTACTTATTGGTTTAGTGGATTCTTTTGCCAAGAATCAGTAAATCTCTCTCAACACCATCCAACTCAGCTACATTTGGAAGGTGTGCCCATTTTTCAAAACCAAAATTTGTAAAAAGCTTAATACTAGGTTCATTATGACCAAAAATAAACCCAAGCAAGGTTTTGATGTTTAAACTAGGGCAGGCGTCTATGGCTTTTTGGATTAAATATTTTCCCAGTTTTCTACCACGAAAGTCTGGATGAATATAGATACTTATTTCTGCAGTTGCATGATAGGCTGGTCGGCCGTAAAATGATTGAAAACTAACCCATGCACAAATCGAGCCTTGATCTTCAACAACCCATAAAGGACGAAAAGCAGGGGAATGGTCGTTAAACCATTGCACGCGGTTTTCTTCTGTAATTGGCTCTAGATCAGCAGTCACCATCCTGCTTGCTATTGTTGTATTGTAAATATCGACGATTGTCTTCAAATCACTTCTATTTGCATCTCTAATTTCGAAGTCCCCAAACATACCATTCACCACTCCAGTTTTTATATTGTCTAATAGCTTTTATATTATCGATTGGGACGAATATTATCAATATTGTAATAACATATTAGTTAGAAAAGGCTCTTTTCGTAAACTTTGTTGCCTTTGGAGCTTAATATGGGTCATTTACTAAGTTTCAAGGCAATTTTCGCAAGAGTTATTACGAAAAGATGCCACGAAGCATATAGTTATACGGGTTGATAAACTTATACGAAAAACAACAATCTATGCGAAAATAGCCTTAGAAAAAGAAAAACCTTTTCTCGAAATTGATTTCCGAGAAAAGGTCTTTTCTTAATGGCAGTCTAGTACTTAACTGGCCATTATTCGTTTCTAGACCAAAACCTTACCAGCGGTGGGCCTTGGTATTACTCCTTAGAATGATCTGGTTTTGTGACAATTGCGTTTGCCCATTAACCTGTGCTTTGGTATGCTTCGCTCTCGTCGTACCATAATGAAAAAGCTCGGAGTGCGGATCTAATTGATCTTTATAGCTCATCAAATCACCTCATCAAAGGATTTGAAACGATGATATTCTATTGAATATCATAATTATCATTTGTAAAAAACCAGAAAAATAGTCATCAAAACAGAAATTATTCATTAATTGAGGATTGGGTGAATTTTTTTACGTTTTAGGAAAATATTAACTTGTATTATCTGAAAGTTCGGAATAAAATAAAGTTAACATACCAACCGGTAGGTATGCCCGTAAACTATTTAGCATATGATTAATTAACAGCATTATACAAGATTTTAAGAATATGAATGGAGTGAATGATATGTATTTACGTTTGACTGATGAACAAAAAATGGTTCAAAAAACAATTAGAAGATTCGTAGAAAAAGAACTCATTCCACTTGAAAACGATGTGCTTAGAAATGAACGAGAAGGTAAACCAAGTCTTCCTGCTGGTAAGCTTAAGGAACTGCAATTAAAAGCAAAAGAAGCTGGTTTTTGGGGTATTAACACACCAGAAGAATATGGTGGGGCAAACCTTGGGCAAATGATGATGGCAATTGTGTTAATGGAAGTTTCAAAAACTTTTGTTCCGTTCCAATTTGGTGGAGGCGCTGATAATATACTTTACTATGGAAATGAAGAACAAAAGAAAAAATACTTAATTCCTACCATTAACGGAGAGAAAAAATCTTGTTTTGCCATGACTGAACCTGGTGCGGGTTCAGATACAAGAAACATTAAAATGACGGCCGTGAAAGACGGCGATGAATGGGTCTTAAATGGTGAAAAGACATTCATTACTGGCGGAAACGAAGCAGATTTTGTTATGGCGATTGCGATTACTGATAAGGAAATGCACCAAGTGACACATGGCCGCGAAGGGGTTACTTGCTTTATTGTAGACCGTGATATGGGCTGGAAATCTGAATATATACATACTATGGGAGAATGGGGTCCAGCCGGCTTAGTATTCGATAATGTCCGTGTTCCAGAGGAAAATATCCTTGGTGAGTTACACAAAGGCTATAATCTTGGTCTGGAGTGGATCGGTTTTGCACGCTGGGTCGTTGGTGCCAGAGCTGTTGGAACCGCTGAACGCTTGCTGCAAATGGCGATTGACTATGCCAAGGAACGGGTCACTTTTGGTAAACCTATTGCGGAAAGACAAGCAATCCAATGGCAAATCGCTGATTCCGCTGTAGAAATTGAAGCGGCAAGGTGGCTGGTGTTGAACGCAGCCTTTACGCTTGATAACGGTGAAGATAACCGGCACTTAGCATCGATGGCAAAATTATATGGGGCTAATATGGGTAACAATGTTGTCGATCGTGTCCTTCAGATTCACGGAGGGATGGGGTATACTAGGGAATTACCGATTGAGCGCTGGTATCGCGAAGCAAGGCTATGGAGAATTTACGATGGTACAGATGAAATTCAACGCATGATTATCGCACGAAACCTGATTAAGGGTCATGTCAAAATTGGTCAATTTGTTTAAGAATGGATTGTAAGCGCAATCTACAAATTTTATAGACTCAGGAGGAATAGCAATGGCAGGGAGATTTACAGGGAAAGTAGCATTTGTCACAGGTGGTAGTCGCGGGATCGGAAAGGGGATTGTTGAGCTTTTTGCACAAGAAGGAGCAAAGGTCGCTTTAATCGATTTAAATGAAGAAGCGTTAAGTGAAACAACCAGCGAATTAAAAGAAAAGGGTTATGACGTTTATTCAAAGGTTGCAAATGTTGTGGATGCAGGGCAAGTCGAAAAAGCAATGAAAGAAGTCTTTGAGGCATTCGGGTCCATTGATATTCTCGTCAATAATGCTGGAGTCATTCGTGATAATCTACTTTTTAAAATGACAGATGCAGACTGGCAAATGGTTATGGATGTGCACTTAAAAGGATCATTCAATGCTGCCCGCGCTGCCCAAAAATACATGGTCGAAAATAAATATGGCCGTATTATTAATATTTCCTCGACTTCTGCACTTGGAAATCGCGGTCAGTCCAATTATGCTGCTGCAAAGGCTGGGTTGCAGGGCTTTACAAAAACACTCGCAATCGAGTTAGGCAGATATGGAATTACAGCCAACTCGGTAGCTCCTGGTTTTATTGAAACGGAAATGACGAAAGAAACGGCTGCGAGGATCGGGATTCCATTTGAACAGCTCATTCAAGCGAGTGTATCAAATATTCCAGTCGGCAGAAGTGGAAAGCCTGCAGACATTGCCAATGCTGTAGCCTTCTTTGCTGATGAAAAATCATCATTCGTCAATGGTCAAGTAATCTATGTAGCTGGCGGACCAAAATGTTAACTAGGTGAGGTGAAGATGAATTGTTTAAAGAACAGATAGGTAAACAATCGAACAAAGTTAAAAATGCGGTCGAAAGAGGAGCCGTTAAAAAATTTGCAGAAGCAATTGGTGACATTCATCCGATTTATATTGATGAGGAAACAGGGAGAAATTCTAGATATCAGAACAATATTGCACCGCCAACTTTTCCAAGGACATTTGATTATGGTGTCATAGAAGGATTAAATCTTCCAAATAAAGGCCTAATCCATGGTGAACAAACCTTTCATTACGAACGTCCCATAAGAGTTGGAGAGGAGATTTTCTGCTATTCCAAGGTGAAGAACTACTTTGAGAAAAAAGGGAGCTTTGGGGAAATGGGGTTCTTGGTTCTGGAAAATTATGGTGAGGATGCAACAGGCAGTTTAATATTTAGTTCAACCTCAACGGTTGTCATATCTGAAGCTGTGAGGAAGGTGCTGGCACGATGAGTACACTAGTCGCGTTACAAGTTGGAGAATCAGTTAAGGAAATTCAACTGGAGCCTGTCTCACGAATGGATCTGATTAAATATTCAGGGGCTTCTGGAGATTTTAACCCCATTCATACCATTGATGATGAGGCAAAAAAGGCCGGATTACCAGGAATCATTGCACATGGAATGTGGACGATGGGGAATCTTGCTAAGCTTTTTACTGATTATTATGAAGAAGGCTTTATGAAGGATTACTCTATCCGCTTTAAAGGGATGGTATTTTTGAATGATGTGATTACACTGAAAGCAACGCTTAAAGAAAAGCAGGAAAAAAACCTGCGCTTTAGTGTCCAAGCGGTGAATCAACAAGGAAATGAAGTGCTTAAAGGTGAGGTATTGTATCACCAATACTAAGCATAAGTGAATTTATGACCCGGCACCAAGAGATTATCTCATCTTGGTGCTGGGTTTATTGTTATCCCTCAATAAGGCTCTTTTCGTAAATTATGTTGTTATTGGAGCTTAATAAGAGTCATTTACTAAGTTTCTAGGCAATTTTCGCAAGAGGTTCTTACGAAAAGATGCCACGAAGCATATAGGTATACGGTTTGATGAACTTATACGAAAAACATCAATCTATGCGAAAATGGCCTTCAATAAAGAGGAGTGAATCCATGTCATCCAAAATGGTATTAAGCTATCAACCGCCAGTTTTTTCAACGAAGGAGGAGGAGCGGCAGCATTTAAAACAAAAATTAGCTGCCTCCTTCCGATTGTTTTCGAAATTTGGCTTTGATGAAGGAGTAGCAGGACATATAACCGCACGGGATCCGGAGTTGAAAGATCACTTCTGGGTTAACCCGTTTGGAATGCATTTTAGCCAAATTAAGGCCTCGGACTTAATTCTCTGTAACCATGAGGGAGCTGTTGTCGAAGGCAAATATCCTGTTAATCATGCCGCCTTCGCGATCCATTCCCAAGTTCATGCCGCACGCCCAGATGTTATAGCAGCAGCACATGCCCATTCTGTCTACGGGAAGTCATGGTCATCGCTTGGACGCCTGCTCGATCCTATTACCCAAGATGCCTGTGCTTTTTATAATGATCATTCATTATTTGATGATTATACTGGCGTGGTTTTAGATATTGAGGAAGGAAAACGAATTGGAAAAGCACTTGGGAACCGTAAAGCATGCATATTACGAAATCACGGCTTGCTTACGGTCGGGAAATCAGTTGATGAAGCAGCCTGGTGGTTTGTCACAATGGAACGTTCTTGTCAGGCTCAACTGCTGGCAGAGTCGGTAGGGAAGCCGGTTCTCATTGAGGATGAAAATGCAAGTGTAACGTACGAAACGGTAGGAACCTCTGAAGCGGGCTGGTTTCAATTCCAGCCACTATGGAACAGGATCATAAAAGAGCAGCCGGATCTATTAGAATAGGATTGCTGTTGAACTTAAAGTGGTTACGAAGGTAATTTTTCGTGGCAAAGTTTATTGACAACCGTAAACCATATTCAGAATGAATTTGGGTCGACAATAAGGCCTATTGACGACTGAGAACCCTTTAGAAAAGGAATTTGGGTCGACAATAAGGTCTATTGACGACTGAAAACCCGTTAGAGACTGAATTTGGGTCGACAATAAGATCTATTGACGACTGAGAACCCGTTAGAGACTGAATTTGGGTCGACAATAAGGTCTATTAACGACTGAAAACCCGTTAGAGAATGAATTTGGGTCGACAATAAGATCTATTGACGACTGAGAACCCGTTAGAGACTGAATTTGGGTCGACAATAAGGTCTATTGACGACTGAGAACCCGTTAGAGAATGAATCTGGGTCGACAATAAAGTCTATTGTCGACAGTTAACCCGTTAGAGACTGAATTTGGGTCGACAATAATTACTCCCATTCTTTTGCGGATCGTATAATCGTAGGAAAAAGATCAAATCATTGCATACATAAATTTCAGGGGGATTTTCATGAAAATTGGTGTTGCAGGAACAGGTGCGGTCGGCGGCTACTTTGGCGGACTTTTGAAGAAGGCTGGCCATGATGTGATTTTTTTAGCACGAGGAAAAAGCCTTGAGCGAATGCAGGAAAAAGGCTTAATGATTGAAAATGAAGGGGAAGATTTCGCTATCGATGGAATCTTTACGGACCAATACGAAGCATTTTCCCAGATAGATTTGCTGTTGTTTTGTGTAAAAGCGACAAATACGAAGGATGTTGCCATTCATCTTCAGCCGTTTTTAAAAGAAACCTGCCTTATCATGACGCTTCAAAATGGAGTGGACAATGAAGAAATTCTCTCTTCCATTTTTGGAGAAAATAGAATCCTATCAGCGGCTGCATATATTCAAGCAATCGTAACGGACTCGGGTGTTGTTAAGCAGATTGGTGTACCTCCAAGATTAATTATCGGGCCTTTAGACAATAGTTTAAGTGAAAAAGTAAATGAGATCTCTACATTATTTAATGAGGCAAACATCGAAACTTTTCCTTCTACCAATGTTATAAAAATTAAGTGGAACAAGCTGTTGTGGAATGTCACTTTTAATCCATTAACAGCCCTGATTAAGTCAAAGGTTGGTGCCATTTATGATGATGAGGGCTTACACCAACTGGCGGTAAAAATTTGTAAAGAAGCAATCGCTGTAGCCGTTGGATTAGGCATTGACATGGAAGAGGACTATTATGAAACTATTTTGGCGCAAGGTCAATTAGCGAGGGATCATCAAACCTCTATGCTTCAGGATAGGATGAAAGGTAAACCGCTGGAATTAGAATCAATCTGCGGATATATCGTCAAAAAAGGAAGGGAAGTAAAGGTAGAAACCCCTGTTCTTGAAACAATCTATTATCTATTAAAATACCAGGTTAGCAAGGATTAACACAGGAATATCATTTTTAGGAGGTGCTAACATGAACTTTGAATTAGATGAGGATATTCTTTTTCTAAAAAAGAATGTCAGAGATTTTGTCCAAACAGAAGTTGAAGCGGTAGCCATGCAAATTGAGGAAGAAAACCATATCCCAGAAAGAATCATCAATCTTTCTAAGGAGATAGGTTTATTTGGCTTAAGTATTCCCGAAGAGTACGGCGGACTGGGGATTGGTATGGTCGGTAAATGTGCCCTATATGAGGAAATTGGTCAGACTCATAACGGCTACACCACTTTGATTGGGGCACATACAGGGATTGGAACGGTTGGAATTGTTGAAATGGGAAATGAAATACAAAAGAAAAAATTTCTTCCCGATATGTCTAGCGGAGATAAGATTGGGGCGTTTGCTTTAACGGAACCAGAAGCAGGCTCAAATGCTGCTAATTTGAAAACAACAGCTGTCAGAAAAGGATATAAATACATCTTGAACGGTTTAAAGCATTATATCACAAATGCGACAGAGGCGAGTGTATTTACTGTGATGGCTTCAACCGATCCTGGAAAGGGTGCGAAGGGAATTACTTCGTTCATTGTTGAAAAAGATTTTCCTGGTTTTAAAGTAGGCGCGATAGAGAAAAAAATGGGCCTAAGGGGATCACATTCTGCTGAATTAATCTTCGAAGATTGCGAGGTCCCAGTAGAAAATGTTTTAGGGGTCGAAGGACAGGGGTATGTTAATGCGTTAAAAATTTTGACGAATGGCCGGGCAGGACTCGCGTCACGTAATCTTGGATCCTGTCAAAAGCTCCTCGACATGTCAACGAGATATGCGAAGGAACGGATCCAATTCGGGAAGCCAATCATTTCTAATCAAGCAGTCAGCCATATGCTCGCTGAAATGGCGGTTGAAATTGAAGCCCTGCGTTCTTTTACCTACCGTGTCGCCTGGATGGTCGACAAAGAGATGAACGTAATTAAAGAAGCTGCCATGCTCAAGCTTTATGGTTCAGAGGTATACAACCGCGTCGCCGATAAAGCAGTGCAAATTCACGGCGGGCTTGGCTATATTGCTGACTACCCTGTTGAACGTTTTTATCGCGATGCACGAATCACGAGGATCTATGAAGGAACGTCGGAAATCCAGAAGAATATCATTGCAGGGCAATTAGAAAAGGAATACAACTAACCCATTATTTTGAAAAGGAGGGTGATAGGATGAATGATATTGTTATTTTAAGTGCCGTTCGAACGCCTGTTGGTCGATATGGTGGGTCATTAAAAGACCTTAATTCTGGACACCTTGGCGCGATTGTAATCGAAGAGGCGATTAAAAGGGCAGGGATTCTAGCTAGTCAAGTCGACGAAGTGATTTTGGGAGAAGTGAGACAGTCTACAGAATCTTCCAATGTGGCCAGAGTCGCTGCCTTAAGAGCAGGAGTGCCTGACACCACACCGGCTTTTACCATTAATCGATTATGTGCATCTGGTATGCAGGCAGTAGCATCAGCAGCCCAGCAAATCGCATCTGGACAAGCTGAGATTGTTGTTGCAGGAGGTACGGAAAGTATGAGTAATGCGCCCGTTTACTTAAGAAATACACGATTTGGCGGTGATAATGCAAAACTTGTCGATTCAAATACTGAAGCGGGCCAACAGCCTCATGAGATTTACGGGAATCAATTGGGGATGGGCATCACTGCTGAAAATGTTGCGGAACGATACAGTATTTCACGGGCAGACCAAGATGCCTTCGCCCTTGAAAGCCAGCAAAAAGCAGCAGATGCGATAAAGAATAATAAGTTCAGGGATGAAATGGTTCCGATTAAGATAACAAGAAAAAAGAACTCATTTTTGTTTAGTGAAGATGAACACCCAAGACCAGACACTACGATTGAATCACTTAGCAAGCTGAAACCGGTATTTAAAGAAAATGGCACGGTGACCGCCGGAAATGCGTGTGGTCGAAATGATGGTGCAGCAGCCTTAGTTCTTACTTCTAGCAACCATGCAGAAAGCTTAGCCTTGAAACCGATTGCAAGAATCATTGATTGGGCCGCAGCAGGTGTTTCTCCTGAATTGATGGGAATTGGACCAGTTCCTGCCGTAAAAAAACTGTTACATCGGACGGGTCTGACTCTGAAAGAAATTGATTTGATTGAATTAAATGAAGCTTTTGCTTCACAAGCATTAGCAGTTATCCGCGAGTTAGATTTGGACATGAATCGGGTGAATGTAAATGGCGGCGCAATTGCCTTAGGCCACCCACTGGGGGCTACTGGGGCAAAGATTATGACTACTTTAATTCATGAATTGATTCGCAGGCAGGAAAAAAGGGGAATCGCCACACTTTGTATCGGTGGCGGACAAGGAATGGCGATCATGGTCGAACTGATTGGATGAAATTTAATATCCTGCTTGTTTTTTGCAGAAACAGGCAGCAAATTTTTTATATTACCAGAATAACCTTGCAGAAATCGGCCCCGAGGAAGTTCCTGGACAGCACGCGCCTTTCGCTGCAATTAACAAGCAAGTATAACAGAGCCATTACCTAATAAAATGTTTTTACAATATTAATGAAAAAATTGACGAATAATTAGATGTTGAATATTATGAAAATTTTGATATTATTATGGGTATCTACATACCAACTGGTTAGTATTTCTGGAAGCCGGGGCTAGAAACTGTTTACTAAAGAGCAGACAAGCAGCTCGGATAGAAATGATTTTTTAGGAGGAACGATTGATGAATGTGAAAGAGTTGTTTGATTTAACCGGAAAAGTTGCCATTGTTACTGGCGGAGGCAGGGGACTTGGACAACAGATAGCTGAAGGCTTTGCGGAAGCGGGCGCAAATGTAGTGGTTTGTTCGCGAAAATTGGAAGCCTGTGAGGAAGTAAGTGAAGGGTTAAAAAGAATCGGTGTGGATAGTTTTGCCTTAAAGTGTGATGTCACTAACCCAGAGGATATTAGGAATGTCGTCGACCGGACGATTGAACGATTTGGTCGGATTGATATTCTCGTTAACAATAGTGGTGCCTCCTGGGGGGCTCCAGTCGAAGAAATGCCGCTCGAAGCTTGGAAAAAGGTGATGGATGTCAATGTTACCGGTACTTTCTTAATGTCACAAGCGGTTGGAAAAGTGATGCTCGAACAAAAGTCAGGAAAAATAATTAATATTGCTTCTGTAGCTGGTTTAAAGGGCAGTAATCCAAAGTATATGAATGCCATCGGCTATAACAGCAGTAAAGGGGCAGTCATTACTTTTACAAAGGATTTGGCTGTCAAATGGGGACCTAGCGGCATTTATGTCAATGCAATCGCCCCAGGATTTTTCCCTACGAAAATGTCAAAAGGGTTGTTGGATCAAGGGGGAGAAGCAATTCTTGAAGGTACCCCATTAAGAAAATTTGGTACTGATAATGATCTTAAAGGCGTTGCCTTATTCCTAGCGGCACCAGCATCCGATTTTGTAACGGGAGATATCGTCGTTGTCGATGGCGGCGCCCATGCGATGTAAGGGACTCATAAAACCGGGGAATTCGCTCAAAAATCGATAAAAAAATCTCGCTTCTTCAAATAAATGGAATTAATAAAGGTTTTGTCACTAGAAAAATCAAAAATTTTTCCTAAAAATGCTTAACTCAAATAAAAATATTCAAATCCAAGAGGTGAAAGAGCTATGAAAAGAGATGCAGTTATTGTTTCAGCAGTCAGAACCGCGATCGGCAGACAGGGGAGTGCTCTTGCTGGTGTTCCTGCCCACGTATTAGGAGCTGAAGTCATTAAAGAAGCCGTTAAACGCGCAAATATTAATCCTGAAATGGTTGACGATGTTATTTTTGGAAATGTTCTTTCCGGCGGGGGAAATATTGCTAGATTAACAGCCTTACAGACAGGGTTATCAATAGATTTACCCGGACTAACGGTTGATCGGCAGTGCGGTTCCGGACTCAATGCTATTAATCTTGCTGCCCAAGCGATTCGCGCGGGGGATGGTGATATCTATATTGCCGGTGGGACAGAAAGCATGAGCCGCGCACCATATTTGATGGATCGACCTGAAAAACCGTTTAGCCCGGTACCGCCAAGTTTTAGAAAATCTCAGCTCTCACCGAAAGAAATTGGTGATCCGCCAATGGGCATTACCGCTGAAAACCTGGTGGAAAAATATCAGATTACTCGAGAAGAACAGGATCAATTTGCACTTCAGAGCCAACAACGCATGGCGATCGCGATGGAGGAGGGGCGTTTCGATGAGCAAATTGTTCCTATCTCGATTCCAGTAAAAAAGGGAGAACCAATCATTTTTAAAGTCGATGAACATCCGCGTCCGCAAACAACCTATGAAGCATTGGCAAAATTGCAGCCGGCTTTTCTAAAAGGCGGTACCGTTACAGCAGGTAATAGCTCCGGCTTAAATGATGCAGCATCAGCCCTTGTGATTATGTCACGAGAAAAGGCAGAGGAATTAAATCTAAACCCACTAGCAGTGGTTCGAGCCTATGCCGTTGCCGGTGTAGACCCAAACATTATGGGAATCGGACCAGTTCCTGCTGTAAAAAAAGTGCTCCAAAAGTCAGGATATTCGTTACATGATATCGACGTCATTGAAATTAATGAAGCCTTTGCGGCACAGGTATTAGCATGTAATCGCGAACTTGAAATGGACCTTAATAAAGTTAATATAAACGGTGGAGCCATCGCCCATGGACATCCACTCGGGGCAACAGGAGCCATCCTTGTTACAAAAGCAATCTATGAACTAAAAAGATCAGCTGGCAAATATGCGCTGATTACCGCCTGTATCGGCGGCGGGCAAGGGATTGCCACGATCATTGAACGAGAATAATTTGTGGTGTCAGGCACAAGAGAGGAATGGGAGGCAACTATTGCCCCCCACTTCCTAGTAAAATGTTAACCAGGTTTTCTTAAGATGACAGCGGTTACAATAAACTCTACCATTCTAGTAAACAAGGAGCGAAGTCCATTGCTAACTCTTCATTATCCATATTGGCCAAAAATCTCTAAGTCTTTAAAAGTTCCATCCACTTCTCTGTATGACAACCTCAAAGTCAGTGCTAGGCGTTACCCAGACCAGGATGCAATCTACTATTACGGCAATAAGTTATCCTACGAACAACTTGATGATGAAGTAAACGCCTTAGCCGGATACCTTCAACACAAACTCGGCGTTCAAACAGGTGAAAAGGTCTTACTATTCATGCAGAATTCACCGCAGTTTGTGATAGGCTACTATGCCATTTTACGAGCAAATGCCGTGGTTGTTCCAATTAATCCAATGTTGGTTGCTGACGAATTAGAATTTTATGTTAGTGACTGTGAAGTTAGGACAGCTATCGCAGGACAGGAACTATATGACCGCATCCGGCCATCGTTAGGGAAAGCTTCATTAGAGAATTTGGTTATCGCTGCCTATTCGGATTACGCAGGCGCTGGTTTTGAAGGAATGTTACCGAAAGAAGTAGAGACTCCGAGAGTGCCTTTTTCAGAAGCGGGACATTATCTGTGGAACGAGGTGATTCAGGCAAACCTTACACCAACGGAACATACAGCCAAGGGCGATGATCTAGCCTGCCTCCCTTATACCTCAGGGACAACGGGACTGCCAAAAGGATGTATGCATACCAACCGAACGGTCAATGCAAACACAGTGGGTGCTTGTCACTGGTCATTAACGACGCCAAATGCGGTTCATTTAATGTCCTTGCCGCTTTTTCACGTAACAGGAATGGTTCACAGTATGCATATGCCGATCTACAGTGGGGGCACAATGGTCATCTTAACAAGATGGAATCGAGACCTCGCCGTAGAGATGATCAAAACACTAAATTGTACCCACTGGGTGACAATTGCGACAATGATTGTTGATTTTCTAGCCAATCCAAAACTAAAAGCAGAGGATATCGCCTCGTTAACTTCGATTTCCGGAGGAGGTGCTGCGTTACCTGAAGCGGTTGGGGAAAAATTATTTCAACTTTCTGGATTGCGTTTTGTAGAAGGCTATGGTCTATCCGAAACGATTGCCCAGACCCATTTCAATCCAGCGGAACGACCGAAAATGCAATGTCTTGGTATTCCATCCTTTGATGTCGATGCTAGAATCATTGAACCTGCGACTGGAAAAGAACTAGGTGTCGGGGAAGTCGGGGAAATTATTGTAAATGGACCGCAGGTGATGGTCGGCTACTTTAACCGTGATGACGAAAATAGAAGTTCCTTTATTGACATTGATGGGAAGAAATTCTTCCGGACGGGTGATATCGGCCGGTATGACGAAGAAGGTTATTTCTTCATTGTTGACCGTGTCAAACGGATGATCAATGCTTCCGGATACAAGGTATGGCCAACCGAAGTTGAATCTTACCTTTATAAGCATCCGGCCATTCAACAGGCCTGTGTTGTAGGTGTGCCGGATGCTAGAAAGGGCGAAAACGTCAAGGCCTTTGTGATTTTAAACGAGGGCTTTGAAGGGAAAGTGAGTGCAGAGGAAATAATCGAGTGGTCGAAACAGCATATGGCTGCCTATAAATATCCAAGACAAATTGAGTTTAGAAAGCAGTTCCCAATGACATCGAGCGGTAAGATTCTATGGCGAACCCTCCAAGAAGAGGAAAAAGTGAAAGTCTTAAATCAGGTTCAGTAAATTTGTTTCTTCAAAGGGAGCTGACCAATTGGAAATCTTTCTATGTTAAAGCTTATTGTTGATTTTGGCACCCTGTTGATTGGAGTGGAAGGCGCAAGATCCTCGAAAATGCTATCGCATTTCCTTCGTGCGGTGTTGATTCGACGAAGCTTATTCAATGTCCTGCGGGAGGACGGGGCAGGGGAGACCCCGCAGGAGCGCAGCGACGAGGAGGCTCCCCGGACCGCCCGCGAACCGCACGCGCCTGGAACGGAAATCAACAGGCAAGTTAAAAGAGCCTACCTATTAATAAAATACTTTGACCAAAATTAAAGGGGGAGACTATGGAGATCCTTATTCAGCAGCTATTTAATGGTTTAACCATCGGAAGCGTATACGCCCTTGTTGCCTTAGGATTAACACTCGTTTATGGAATCCTGCACATTCCAAATTTTGCGCATGGAGCATTATACATGATGGGTGGATACATAACCTTAACGATGATGACCAAATTTGGAATGCATTATTGGATTGCCATTTTCGTTTCTATCATTGTTGTTGGTTTCATTGGGGTCTTAATGGAAAGGTTCGTTTTTCACCCGCTTAGAGAAGCACCGCCCATCCACGATAAGATAGCTGCGATTGGTATTCTCTTATTCTTAGAAGCCTTCGCCCAATTTTATTGGGGTGCTGAATACCAGACAATGCCTACACCATACGGAGAGGTCGTCCAGGTTCTGGGGTTAACGTTTACAGTGCAGCGAATTCTCATCGTTGTTGCGGCTTTAGTTGTCATGGTCCTTTTATATCTCTTCTTAAAAAAGACCTTTACTGGGGCAACCATTATCGCGATGTCCCAAAATCGTGAAGGTGCAAACCTCGTTGGGATTAACACGAACAAGGTGGCAATGCTTACCTTTATGATATCTGGAGGGCTTGCTGCGATTGCCAGTTCTCTCTCTGCACCTATTAATCTAGTATTTCCAGGAATGGGACAACTTGTTATTTTAAAAGCGTTTGTCATCATTATCCTTGGCGGGATGGGGAGTATTCCCGGGGCCATTGTCGGCGGATATATTTTAGGATTTAGCGAAAGTTTAGGTGCGACATATTTTTCAAACGACTACAAGGACATTATTGCCTTTGTTCTACTGGTAATTATATTAACCGTAAAGCCAACCGGACTGTTTTCAAAGGGGGGCCAGCATTAATGTTAAAGGTAATGAATCAACGAAACATCATTTCTCTATTCATTTTATTGGCTGTCGTCTTTCCATTAATGACCGATAACACCTATTTTGTTCACGTCATGACCCTCTCATTTATTTGGATGATTGGTGTCTACGGGCTAAATCTACTTGCAGGGTATACTGGCTATCTATCATTGGCACATTCAGGCTTCTTTGCAATCGGCGCCTATTCACTAGGGATCTTAACAGTAAAGGCGGAAATGAATTTCTGGCTTGCCTTTCTACTATCGCTGTTAATTACTAGTTTCATTGGACTTGTTGTTGGAATCATCGCTTTTCGGACAAAGGAGCATTTTTTCGCGATCTATACCTTGTGCCTGGGATATATCCTTTATCTGATTATTGATAAATGGGACAGCTTGACAGAAGGGGTACGGGGGCTGATTGGGATTCCAGCACCAGCAGGAATAGGTCCAATCACGTTCGAATCCGAGATTTCCCATTATTATCTGGTTTTGTTTTTCTTGTTACTTGTTGTTCTGGTCATGTATCGAATTGTTCATTCATTATCTGGAAGAACCTATATCGCCATTCGTAATAGTGAAGATCTAGCGAAAACGATTGGGATTTCGACAATGAGAAATAAATTAACAGTCTTTGTCCTTTCGACCCTGTTTGCCGGCCTTTCTGGGGCACTTTATGCCTCGTTTGTCCGGTTTATCGGACCCGAAATTGGTTCCATTTCAATTACCTTTGATTTACTTACCTATTTGCTTATTGGCGGGATTGGTACCTTGAGTGGCCCGCTTGTCGGCACACTAATTATCGTATGGCTCTCACAACAGCTGCAGGGTTTTCAGGAGTACCGGATGCTCGTTTTTGGACCTGTTTTAACATTGTTGGTCATTTTTTACCCGCGCGGAATTGTCGGTGCTGTTTCTAGCACGTATACAAAATTTAAAGCAAAAAAAGAACGGCATCGGACAAATGTCAGTGGAAATAGTCCAATCAAGGGGGATCTACTCTCTGACAAGCAGGTAAAGGAGGGATAACATTGATTTTTTTGGAAACGAAGAATTTAACGAAAAGATTCGGTGGATTAGTAGCCGTAAACAATGTTGATTTTGCCATCGAAAAAGGGAAAATCAATGCCATCATTGGTCCAAATGGGGCAGGGAAATCTACATTTTTTAACTTAATCAGCGGATTTCATCGTCCGAGTGCAGGCTCTGTCATTTATAATGGCCGGGATATTACCACCTTACCTTCCGATAAAATCGCCAAGTTAGGGGTGGCCCGCACGTTTCAAACCACAAACCTGTTTGAGAAATCAACGGTTTTGGACAATGTCATCGTTGGACACCGGTTACGGACAAAATCAAACCTGCTTGATGCAATCTTCAGGACACCACGTCTTAAATCGGAAGAGGCACAATGCCGCGAAAAAGCAATGGAAGTACTGGAATTTGTTAATTTAAAACATGTTGCCAGTAAACTCGTTGGCGGATTAACACAAGAAGAGAAAAAGCGAACCGCCTTTGCATTAGCTCTCGCAACCGATCCGGAAATTGTCTTTCTTGATGAACCTGCGGCAGGGGTTAATCCCGATGAAACAGAAGGCCTCGCCGAATTAATGAAAAAAATGGTCTCTTCAGGAATTACTGTATGTTTAATTGAACACAAGATGCAAATGATCATGAAAATTGCAGATAAAATCATGGTTTTGAATTATGGGGAAAAGATTGCCGAAGGAAGTCCTGATGAAATTCGTAATAACGAGATGGTTATTAAGGCTTATTTGGGAGGGAGCGCAATTGCTTAATTTAAAAAATGTCTCTGTCAAATATGGAAGCTTTACTGCCATTCATGACGTAAATATCGAAGTAAACGAAGGGGAAATTGTCGTCCTATTAGGCTCAAATGGAGCTGGAAAAAGTACTGCCTTTCGAACCATCAGCGGTTTAAGTAAGCCTGCTGCAGGAGAAGTCATTTTTCAAGGGAAAAAGCTAAACAAGCGGTCTGCTGATCAAATTGTCCAATTAGGTATCGGTCAATGCCCAGAGGGACGAATGCTTTTTCCAGCCATGTCAGTGGAGGAAAACCTCCGCATGGGTGCCTATATACATCGCCGTCATAAAGCATCAATTAAACAGGCACTTGAGCATGTATACGAACTTTTTCCTATCTTAAAGGAAAAAAGAAATGATGCTGCCGGCTCGCTTAGCGGCGGACAGCAGCAAATGCTGGCCATCGGCAGGACATTAATGTCAAAACCGAAACTGATGCTCCTCGATGAACCATCGGTAGGACTTGCTCCGCTCATTGTAGAGCAAATGTTTGCAGTGATCCAGAAAATCAATAAAGAAGGAACGACGATATTGTTAGCAGAACAAAATGCGAATGCAGCCCTAAAAATCGCCAATAAAGGCTATGTTTTTGAGAATGGCTCCATCGTTCTTCAAGGAACATCCCAGGAGTTATTTGCTAACGATGAAGTACGAAAAGCTTATATAGGGGCATAGATCACCATGTATTTAAAGGAGGTGATGAACGGTCGATTCATCACTGCAAGTTACTGAAAATTCAGGGTAAATACAAGGGGGAAAACGAATGAAAAGAATCAAATCTCTGTTAATGACGGGTTTTATCTTTATCATGATCTTTAGTTTGGCAGCATGTAATAGTACATCTGAAAAAACTGCTAATACCAAGCCGGCAGCAAACGGTAATAAAGATGGAGCTGGGACTGTGAACATTGGCTACACAGGACCATTAAGCGGACCAGCAGCATTCTACGGGGAGCGAACTTTAAATGGCGTGAAGATGGCTGCCGAGGAGATAAATAGTGCTGGCGGAATTGAAGTCGGCGGGAAAAAGTATAACCTAAATATCGTTTCATTAGACGATAAATACTTACCAAATGAAGCAGGGGCTAACGCCAAGCGATTAATACAGGAAAATAAAACCCCTATTATTTTTACACCACATAGCGGCGGCGTATTTGCCCTTCAGGTATTCAACCAACAAGATAAATTTATCATTGGAGCATATACGAGTGAACCAAAAGTTTCTGAGGTGGGTAATAAACTGACCGTTCGAATTCCTCCTCGTTATGATGGATATTTAAAACCTTTTACTAGTTATGAAATGGAGAAATTCGGAAAGAAGATAGCTTTTCTACCAACTGCTTCCCAATATGGAAAGGATTGGTCTGACAAACTTAAGGATCATTGGGAAAAAGAGGGCGGGAAGGTTGTTTATAATTCTTCCATTGACTTTGCAAAAGAAACTGACTTCTTTACCATCGTCACCAATGCCTTAAAGAAAAAGCCAGATGTACTATTTATCGGTGGTGCCTCTGAACCTACAGCAAAAGTGGCGAAGCAAGCAAGAGAATTAGGCTTTAAGGGTGGATTTATTGTGATGGACCAAGCAAAGTTCGATGAGATGAAAGCCGTTACTGGTTCCTATGATGCCTTAAATGGCTCCATCGGTGTAATGCCGTTAATTGAATCTAGCAGCCCAGCAATCCCTGATTTTGCGAAGAAATATAAGGAGAAGTATGGGGAGACCCCTGGGTCCGAAGCCGGTCTCAATTATATTGCCACCTATATTTTTGCAGAAGCGATGAAGGCAGCTGGATCCGTCGATGACGTTGAAAAAATCCAAGCACAAATGCAAGCTGGAGTTGAAAATATTCCTGATAATGTCAAGATTTATGACTTTACTAAGTTCGCTGGCGGAGGCTTTGATGGTGAATTAGAAGTGGCCGCTATTGAGGATGGAAAAGTCGTCCCTATTAAGTTAAAGAAATAACAGCATTTATTGATGAAGACCCCCTTGTTAATCGTACGTAAATTCATTTACGTATATTTCAAGGGGGTTCCTTTCCTAAAGTTATTTTTCGAAAAAAATAAAAATTTGACTATGAAGGAAAACATATTCATATTTAGCGCTTGAGAGAAATATAGTTTTGATAGTGCTTAGGTTTTTCCTCCTGTCAAAAGTAATAGTTAAATAATGTTTGAGAAGGGAGGGGATCAAATTGTTTAGAATAGTTCCGCTTGAATTGGAAACCCATTTTGCCGAGGGGACGGTCAATGCCTTTTTGGCGATGGGAGATTCAGTTACGTTAATTGACACCGGTAACCCTGGGAAAGCGTCCTTTCAACAACTTAAAAGCAAACTACATACGCACGGAGTTACATTGAAGGATATTGATCAGATTATCCTTACCCACATCCATATTGACCATGCTGGAGCCATTCCTTTCATCCAGGAAGAAACAGAGCTGCCAATCTATGTCCATGAACAGGCGAGAGGTTCCATTAATGCTGGGATGGACGAGTATCAACGATTCCAGGCTTTTTTTCAGCAGTTTTTAACAAGCTGTGGTGCCGACCCATTAAAGCACTTTATTGAACGGCCCTTGAAAGAGGAAAACTGGCGGAATGTTACCTATATAAATGAAGGTGATGTTATACCGCTTGGTGGGAAGGAGTTTGAAGTGGTTCACGTTCCCGGCCATAGCCAATCGGATATTTTGCTATGGAACCCGGAAACAGGTGATACCTTTGCTGGCGATCATTTATTAAATGCTTTTTCCGTGAATGCATTTATCGAGCCACCTAATCCAGGTGAGGTTAATCGTCCGCGGCCGCTACTGCAATACCGAGACTCGTTCGAAAGAGTAAGCCGCCTGCCATTGAAGATGATATACCCAGGTCATGGTGAGGCATTTACCGATCATCTATCGTTAATCAAAACCAGATTACTAGAACAGGAAAAACGCTGTGAGCAGATTCTGACGATTCTAGCAAGCGGAGAAAAATCGATTTATGAAATCTGCACGAAAATGTATCCTCGTTTGCACGGGCATACAGTGTTCTTAGGATTATCACAAATTCAAGGCCACTTGGACTTACTTGAAGAAAGACAGCAGGTAAATTATCAGCAAACAGGTTCGGTTATCAGGTATCACTTGAACTAGCAATAGCAATACAGGTTTATTCGGACAAATCAAAGGAGAGGATGTTGTGGAATGAAGCTGAAAGACCTGCTTGATACAAATATCGCAGAATTCAGGGAGTATCCTTTTTTATATTACAAAGAAAAGACGTTTACAAATGTAGAAACCAAGCAATACGCGGATCAATTAGCAAGTGGCTTGCGCAACCTCGGAATTGCTAAGGGTGATCGGGTAATGGTTTGTATGCCCAATTGCCCTGAGGTCCTTTTTTCCTATCAAGGGATTACCAGGGCAGGAGCAACGATTGTCCCAGTTATGTTTACTCTCCATCCAAAGGAACTTCACTACATCGCGAGAAATTCCGGGGCAAAAGCAGTCATTACCTCCTCCGCTGTCCGCAGTAATGTTGAAAAGTCACTAGAAGGACTAACGGTTAAGCCATTGTTGATTGTAGTCGATCTGCCATCAGATGATCGAGCGAAAAACTTCTATGACGTGTTCGCCCCAACGAAAGCTCATATAATCAATGACGGGAACGCGGATGATACCGCAGTCATTCTTTACACCTCAGGTACCACTGGAAGTCCAAAAGGCGTGCTATTAACCCATAAAAACTTATACTCCAATGCCGAGAATTCGGCAAAACATAATGAAACAGAGCGGGGCACCACACTTGGAGTCCTGCCGCTTGCCCACGTGTATGGCTTGACGGTTTCAAATATTTGCTATCTAACAGGAAGCTCCATTGTTATTTTTTCAAGTTTTGATACAAAAGAGGTATTTAAGGCCATTGAAACATACAAAGTGAAGACGTTCTCAGCTGTTCCTGCAATGATTCATGCCTTAGTGTCTTTTCCACAAGCCGACCAATATAACACCTCCAGTCTTGAATCAGTAGGTTCGGGGTCTGCTCCTCTCCCAATAGCCTTATTACATGCATTCGAACAAAAATTTGGTGCGAAGGTGTACGAGGGGTATGGGTTATCCGAAGCTGCTCCCGTTGTTACCGCCCACAGAAAAGGCATCGAAATAAAACCAGGTTCAGTAGGCATCCCAATACCAGGAGTGGAATTAAAAATTGTCGATGAAAATGGTGAGGAAGTTTCCCCCGGTGAAGTGGGTGAATTAATCGTCCGCGGTGAAAATGTGACGCCCGGCTACTATCAAAATATCGAAGAAACCAGCCGTGTCTTAAAAAATTCTTGGTTATTTACGGGAGATATGGCCCGGATCGATGATGAGGGCTATGTCTATATTGTTGATCGAAAAAAGGATTTAATTATTCGAGGCGGCTTTAATGTGTATCCTCGTGATGTGGAAGAAATATTAACTGCTCATCACCAAGTGGTGGAGGCAGCGGTTGTTGGTGTGCCAGATGAACGGATGGGCGAAGAAATGGTTGCCTGTGTCGTAAAAAAGCCAGAAACTGAAGTAACCGAAGAAGAACTAATCATCTATTGCCAGGACCATTTAGCGAAAAATAAAACACCACGAAGAATTGTTTTTCTAGAGGCATTACCTAGGAATGGTATCGGGAAAATTTTAAAAACACATCTCCGTAAGCACGCCTCAGAAATTGTAATCAAACCGTAATGGAAAAAAGGAGGAGAACACATATGGAAAAAAGAACCATATTAACAACCAGCAGTCGAGGTTTGCTTGAAGATTCTTTCCCGTACCGCTTATACCAAAAAGCAAAACGGTTAGGGACATGGAACCCGGCTGATATTGATTTCAGTCAGGACCAAAAGGATTGGAAAGTGATGAATGAGGAGCAGCAGGAGGATATTTTACGGCTGATTTCTCAGTTTCAAGCGGGTGAGGAAGCGGTGACATTAGACTTGCTTCCACTTATCATGGCGATTGCGAAAGAAGGGCGTTTGGAGGAAGAAATGTTCCTCACGACCTTTTTATACGAAGAAGCGAAACATACAGAATTTTTTCGGCTAGTATTGAACGCAATTGGGGAACGCGGGGACCTGTCCCACTTTCATACCGAAACCTATCAGAAGATTTTCTATGAAATCCTCCCATCGACAATGGAACGGCTTATTACCAACCAATCCCCAGAATCCATCGCTGAAGCATCTGTGGTGTACAACATGTTTGTCGAAGGTGTATTAGCAGAAACCGGCTATTTTTCCTTTTATAATGCCTTAGAAACCGCTGGCATCATGCCTGGTCTGCTCGCAGGGATCGGTCATTTAAAAAAGGATGAGTCCAGGCATATCGGCTATGGTACCTTCCTTTTGCAACGTTTGATTTGTGAACATCCACATCTCTTTGATTTTGTAGCTGCCAAAATGGGCGAACTGACTCCATTAGCGATTAGGTTAAACCAAGAAGGCATTGCAGGAAGGGAGGTAAGTGCATTCGGCGGGGATCCGGTGGACATCATGAACTTTACGTTAAAACAACTTTCTGTCCGAATGGAGATTTTAGCACGGGCAAAAGGCAAAAAAATCGAAGAGATTTATAGATTTTCAGAAAGTGAATTAGGTGTTTTATAGCGATTTAAGATTAGGAGGAATTATGATGACGGTAAAGGTAGACGTACAAACATTTCCCCACTTTATTAACGGAAAATGGGAGGCTGCAAGCAGTCAAGAAACGTTTGATGTGTATAACCCTGCCAATGGTGAACTAGTTGCACGGGTGGCAAAAGGAACAACGGAAGATGTTGACCGCGCTGTAAATGCAGCCCGTGCGGCGTTTGACCAAGGTGACTGGAGAAACATGAAGCCCAAAGACCGCGCCAAGGTGTTGTATGCGATTTCCTATCAAATTGCTGAACATGCCGAGGAACTAGCATACTTAGAAGCGATCAGTTCAGGCGGAACGGTACGTCGGATCGGCAGCAGTGATATTTTACAAATGGTTGACTTGTTCCAAACCTTAGCCAACTTTACGGTAGAATATCCATTCTCGGAAACACTTCCTCTTCCGCCCTTCCCAGGACCGGCACACAATTTTATTTGGCGTGAACCAATTGGTGTATGTGCAGCCATCACTCCTTGGAATTTGCCAATGGTCATCGCGACATGGAAGATTGCTCCGGCCCTGGCGATGGGGAATACAATTGTCATTAAGCCGGCTAGTTACACGCCGCTGTCCACTTTGAAACTAGCAGAAATTATTTCATCCGTTGTCCCTCCAGGCGTGATTAACGTAGTCTCAGGTCCAGGCGCGGCAGTGGGCGAAGCATTAGTAAACCATCCAAAGGTTGACAAAGTGGCGTTCACTGGGTCAACAGAGGTGGGCAGACGAATTATGGGACTGGCTGCAGGTTCGATTAAGAAAACCACATTAGAGTTAGGCGGTAAATCACCCAATATCCTATTAGAGGATGCCGATCTTAGCATCGCCCTGCCTGGAAGCCTTTTTGGAGTTTTTCTCCATTCCGGCCAGCTGTGTGAATCAGGGACACGATTATTTGTCCCAGATAAGCTTTATGATCAAGTGGTTGAAGGCTTAGTTGCACTTACCAGTAAATTAAAACTTGGGAATCCGCTTGATCCAGCTACTGATGTTGGTCCTGTTATTTCGAAAAAACAAAAGGAAACGATTCTTGCCTATATTGAAGCAGGGCAACAAGAAGGAGCGACTCTAGTATGCGGTGGCAAGGAAGTGAGGGTGGCTGGCTGTGAAGAGGGACATTATATCGAACCAACGATTTTTACGAATGTCACCAATGATATGAAAATAGCCCAAGAAGAAATTTTTGGACCGGTCCTCTGTGTGATTCGTTATTCAGACTTGGACGAGGCGATTCGAATGGCGAATGATACGATTTATGGTTTAGCAGCAGGAGTCTGGACTCGCGATGTCAATAAAGCCTATGCGGTCGCAAGAAAACTCCAGGCGGGTGTGGTCTGGATTAATGACTGGCATATGCTCCGCAGTGATACCCCGTTTGGCGGGTACAAACAAAGTGGAATAGGCAGGGAAATGGGACAGCAATCACTCGATGCTTATACCCAGGTAAAGCATGTTCATACATCGATGACACCAGAGCTCGAACGACGCAATTGGTACGGAATTCTGTTTGGCCAAAACAAATAAGAGGTGAGGATGAAAATGAAAACAACCTTATCACAGTTTATGTTACGTACGGGAATTTACAGCGGTTCAAACTCAAGAGCGATGGTCCCAAGTCTTTTTGCAGGTCTAGGTGCCAAACGCGTACTCCTCTTAAGTGACAGAGGCTTAGAGGCAGCAGGCATTGTTGAAAAAGTGGCCGATATTTTTTCACTGACAGGGCATGGTTCTGGGCCTGAACTGGTTGGCCAATTTCTTGATATTAAACAGGATGCCGAAAGCAGATGCATCAATGAAGCGGTCCGTTATGCAAGAGAAATCGGGGCGGATTCCTTACTGGCTGTCGGCGGGGGCAGTGTCCTGGATACTGTAAAGGGAGTAAAATACGCGCTCTATAAAGGTTTGACCGATATCAAAGAGGCGATCCCCGGTGGTTTACTATATGAGTCCTTTCCAAAAGCAAATTATATGCCGATTCCGCATATAGCGATCCCAACAACAGCGGGTACTGGCTCAGAGGTTTCACCGATTGCCGTAATTTTTAATGAAGATATCCAAATGAAGACGAATATCATTAATCCATTTATTAATGCCGATATGGCGATATTGGATCCTGATCTGACCGTTGGACTCCCACCAGTAATAACAGCATTTACTGGGTTTGATGCCTTAACACACGCGATCGAGGCCCTTGCCTCCCCAACAGCAACAGGACTAACCGATGCCTATGCCCTTCATGCGATTCGCTTAATTGAAAAAAATCTACCAGTCGCAGTGGCGGATGGTTCGAACCTTGATGCCCGGATGGATTTATTGCAAGCAAGCTTAATGGGAATTACTGCTTTCAGTTTTGCCTTGAATGCAATTCCTGTCCACAATATGGCTCACGCATACGGAGCCTTGTTCCGGATTCCGCATGGCCTGGCAAATGCCGTCTTTTTACCAGTGGTTATGGAATTGGTTCCTGATTTATATCTGCCAAAGGCCACTGAATTAGCACAAGCCTTAAACGTGGATGTAAAGGGTGATACTCCACAAACAGCGTTAGCAAAAGTAATTGGAAAAATTAAATTGCTTCAGTATAAGGTAGGATTACCGGCTGATTTCAAGCAATTCAATATTACCGAAGAGGCACTCCAATTGGCCATTCCAGCGGTGATGAAGGATCCAGCCGCATTAAGCTTTCCAATGCCAAAAGAATTGATTGCGGCCATTGGGCAAAAGGTGGTTCCTTTGACAGTTAAATAATGTAGAATAAGTGGAAAAACCATTATGGATTTATTTTCATTTATAATGGTTTTTTACATGACTATTTTTTAGAGCAATAGGAGAGGAAAATATGAATCTAATTTTTAAAAAATTAACGGAATGTACCATTCAAGATACAATTACGGCTTGGAATCGTGGATTTGAAGGCTATTTTGTGCAATTAGAAATGACACCCGAACTATTTTATAACCGTTTGATAAACGAAGGATTATCCATGAATCACTCGCTAGTTGCTTTTGATGGCGAAGAACCTATAGCTATTGTTTTAAATGGATTTCGAGTCATTGACGGGAGAAAGACTGTCTGGAATGGCGGAACCGGAATAGCTGTCGATTACCGTGGGAAGGGTGTTTCCAATCTATTAATGGAGGCAGCCTTAAAAGTTTATTCCGAAGAAGGAGTCGAAATTGCTACCCTTGAAGCAATAAAGGAAAATGAAAGAGCCATCCGTTTATATCAAAAATTCGGCTATGAAATAATCGATTCCCTAGTTTATTTAACTGGGATGGTAGATTTGAAAAATACTCCGATTCCTTGCAAAGCTATTCGTCCCGAACAGCTCCCAACTTACCAATTTTATAAAGAAAATCTTCCATGGCAATGTCAGTGGCAGAGTGTGAGGTCAGGGGAAGCACAAATTTATTTTGACGAAAAACAGAATCCACTTGGCTATTCCTTATTTAAAAGGGCATGGAATCAACAGGGACAATTGGAAAAAGTATTTTTATATCAGATTGAACTATTTGAAGTCCCTCAAGAAGAGACGTTTATATCCATTTTGAATTCAATTACTGGAGAAACAAATCACCCAGTCAACTTTATGACCATTAATACCTCGATGACTAACCCAATCATTCCGATCCTGATGGATCTTGGGTTTGAGAAAAAAACGGAGCAGGTACAAATGGTGAAAAAATAGTAAAATAAAAAGCCAGATTCCTAAATAGATAGGAATCTGGCTTTTAATGATGATTTTAGGCTTTCCGTAGTATAACTATATTTACTCTTCGATTGGCTTGCTTATGTACCTTTGTATTGTTAGGATAGATGGGCCGATATTCTCCATATCCAACAAATTGCAAGCGCTTTTTGGCAATTTTTTTGGATTCAAAGTGATGAAGAACGCTAACAGCTCTGGCAGAGGAAAGCTCCCAGTTCGAAGCGTATGCTGCATTTTTAATCGGAACGTTATCGGTATGACCTTCTATACTTATTGGATTATCAACTGTTTTTGCTAGACCGACTAATACATTTAGTGTTTTGAAAGAGCTCGACTTTAATTCTGCTTTTCCGGGATCAAATAGAATAACATCCTTTAAGGATATTTCAACCCCACGTTTTGTGTCTTGTAAAGTAATTACCGCATCCAAATCGTTTTCTTTAACATATTTGGCTAATTTCTCTTTTAATTGGTTGAGCTCGATTTCATCCTTACTCGGGGCGGGAGCAGCCGCTTGAGTCGCAGGTGGTTCTTTCGGAGTCTGATCCTCCTTTTTTTGATCAGAAGGCTTAACACTTAGGCCAGTGTTAGTACTTTCGATCTTCGTTCCAGTTAATTCAGATTTGAACGATTCCATAATAGATTGATATTTTTCTTTGTCGACCGTACTAGATGCAAATAATACAATAAATAATGCAAGTAAAAGTGTTAAGATATCCGCATATGGGATCAACCAAGATTCGTCAATATGCTCTTCATGCTCTTCATCGAATTTATTACGCTGTTTTCTCATTGACTGATTCCTCATTTACCTTATCGAACTTTTTCCGTTCCTTTGGCGGAATGTAGACAGTTAATTTCTTTTCTAATGAGCTAGGTGTAACACCTTGATAAACGGCAAGTAATCCCTCAATAGTAAGAAGCTTAAACTCCTGTTCCCGTTTGGAAATTCGCTTCAATTTATTGGCTAAGGGATGCCATAACACATAACCCGAAAAAATCCCTAGTAACGTTGCAATAAAAGCTGCTGAAATGGAATGTCCCAGTTTTTCAACATTATTTAAGTTACCTAATGAAGCAACTAATCCAATTACGGCGCCAAGTACGCCTAATGTTGGGGCATAGGTGCCTGCTTGGGTAAAGATAAGCGCTCCCGTTTTGTGTCGTTTGTCTATGGCTGCGACTTCATCCAATAAGACTTCTTCAATGAACTCAAGATCATGGCCGTCAATAATCATTTCTAGACCTTTTTTGTAAAAAGGATCTTGTGTATTATTAGCCATTTCCTCTAAAGCTAATAACCCTTCCTTTTTCGCAATTTCTGCACATTTTACTAAGCTGACAACTTGATCAGATTTAGAGGTGAGTTTTGGTTCAAATAGGGCGATCTTTAACAATATAGGAAACTTTTTAATCTCACTAAATGGGAAAGCAATCAAAATTGCCGCTGCTGTTCCTCCAAATATTATGAGATATGCTGCCGGATTGTTTAATGCAGATAGTGAAGCCCCTTTTAAAACCATCCCGACTCCTATTGCTACCAATGCCAAGATAATACCAAAAATACTAGACATCATATTCTCCTTCAATGTTATTAAAAAGTTTGTAATATAATTGTACGTCAATCGAGATATTTCGACAATAACGTTTTTTGATTTAATCAAAATGTTTTTGATTAATTTTTTTATTGTTAAAACTTTTAAGAATTCTAATTGACGGGTGACTATTTATCTAGTAATTTTATACTGAATTAATATGTATCCGTACCATGGAAAATTCATTTTAGTAATTTTTAACAGATAACATTCAACCTAGTAAACTAGGTATAAATAGAGCTGCTCTTTGATTTGAAAGCGGAGCGAGAAATAGGGTGATGCACATGCAAGAGAATGGGTTAGCTAATTTAAGCCAAATCATTTATGACTATTGTGGACTAGGTTTTCATGATCGGCTTTCAATTTTAAGAGATAAAATATCAAAACGGGTGAATCAACTGGGTTTAACGTATGAGGATTACTGTAAATATCTTACCACAGCACCTGGAGAATGGGATGTGGTTATAGAGCTATTAACGATCAATGAAACCTACTTTTATCGAGAAGAAGACCAATTAAAAGAGTGCTGTTCGTTTGTACTGCCACTGATGAAAGAGAAAAATAGAGATCGACCACTAAGGATATGGAGTGCCGCTTGCTCAAGTGGTGAAGAGCCTTATACACTGGCGATGTTAATCCAAGAAGCGGGCCGCTTCTTACCAGGAACTGTTGAGATTATTGCGACCGATATTAATAAAAAAGTCCTCCAAAAAGCTGAAAAAGGATGGTATCATAATAGTTCATTTGCTTTTCGGCGAATTCCCGAAACCTTATTGAAAAAATATTTTATTGATGAAAATGGTGGATATCAAATTAAAGCTTCCACTAAAAAAATGGTAAAATTTTATCATTTAAACCTCCTTCATAAGGATGAAGTAGCTGAAATTGGTGAAGTAGATATTATTTTCTGCAGGAATGTTTTGATCTACTTTGATCAGGATAAAACTAAACAAGTGATTCAAAGTTTATACCGAAATTTAGCACCTGCAGGCTACCTATTTCTTGGTCATGCAGAATCGATAACTGATCCGAACATGGGGTTTCAAAAAGTACGCTCAGATAAGAGTTTTTATTATCGAAAGGAATCTGATCAGGATGAAACAATACGGTGTATTAGTGGTCGATGACTCTGCTTTTATGCGCAGAGCGATTAGTCTAATGCTGGAAGAGGACCCTCGGTTCTTTGTGGTTGGAATCGCAAGGAATGGGGTGGAAGCAGTCGAAAAGGTTCAACGACTCAAGCCCGATCTTGTCACCATGGATGTGGAGATGCCGGAAATGAATGGACTACAGGCATTGGAACAGATTATGAAGAATGATCCTGTTCCCGTGGTGATGATTAGTTCACGCACCGGAGAGGGTGCACAGGAAACTTTACAAGCACTTGCCTTGGGTGCAGTTGATTTCTTTTTAAAAGAAAACCTGATTAGAAACCAGAATGGCGGCAATCAGAGTAAGGAACTTACACAACGATTAGCAGGAATTGTAGCAGCAAAGCTCCAGACAATCGTAGAAACAGTTCCGACGCATAGTCATAAAGTCCGTTATGTGAACCAGCAGCAGACGGAACTTATTTTTATAGGGTGTTCCACCGGGGGGCCCAAAGCCTTGCAAACCATATTGCCCTGTTTCCCAAAGGATTTCCCCATTCCCATTGTTGTTGCGCAGCATATGCCGCCTGGTTTTACTAAACATTTGGCCGAGAGGTTCAATTCTCTTTGTCAATTAGAAGTTAAAGAGGCCAATAATGGACAGGAAGCCAAAGCTGGTACGATTTATATATGCCCATCAGGTTATCAAACACGTTTTGAAAGACTAGAAGGGAAGATCATTTTTAAAGTGGAAAACCATAATGATGTGCAGGAATTATACAAACCATCTATCGATATTACCCTTAGTTCGGCAGCACCTATTTTTACTGATAGGCTGTTATCCGTGATCTTAACAGGAATGGGTAGTGACGGGACCAAAGGTTGTAGTTTTGTAAAGAAATACCATGGAAAAGTATTCGTGGAAGCAGAGGACTCATGTATTGTATATGGAATGCCAAGAGCCGTGTTAGAAGCAGGATTTGCAGATGAGCAATATGAGTTGTCTCAAATCTATCAGGAAATAATATCCACTATATAATTAATTCATGATTAGTGAATTGAAACAGGTAGTGTTTTTTTCTACCTGTTTTTCTATTGTTTATGCTTCGAAAACAAATACAAAAACTATCAAAAAGTAATTTTTTGGATAAAAAATTAATAATTTTGTTAATAGAAATTTTTCATGACGAATACAGGTGAATAAGGTATAATGTAGATTAATTGAAGTCATGTATCAAAATTGAGAGGAGGAAAATTGTTTGGATATTACACAAAATGGTATCAAAATCAATCAAACTAAATCATTGAACGGAGCAAAAACCAAGTCCGCCTCTCTTGCAGAAGATCCCGTTCATTCCTTTGATCAAATATTAGCGATGTTTAATTCTTTAGGTCAATCAAACAAAAGAGACGGGCAGAAGATATACATACCTTCTTTGCAAAACGTACCTGATCCGTTGAAAACCAGCACAGAAGCAACTAAAAGTGAATCTGGTAGTTTAGAAAACTTAGAATATAGCCTGATGAAGCAAAGTGGGGAAGTTACTGATAAGGAATCAGCGGATCTAGAAGAGGTCCAATTGACTAATCCAAGTAATGAAACCACTCAAGAAGGACTTATGTACGAGAGCGAAGAAGACTGGGATAAAATTGATTCTGTTTTGACGGTTTTAGCTGCTAGAATTCAGCAAATACAGCAGTCAGAGGAAGCACAGCTAGTTTTTGATTCTTCAACAGGTGGGCCACAACTATCAGAGGATTCAATTACATTAAATTCGCTACCAAAAGATTCACCAGAGGATCGTAAGGTAATGGCACAATTGGTGGAATTGGTTCAAGGAATGGATCAGCTGACATCGGTGGATTTAAAGAACTTACCCCCGATTATTAGCGATCTAAACTCGAAAATAGAAAGCGCATCCTTTCAAGTTCCAGATATTATTAAACAAAAAATTCAAATAATTTCGAATGAATTAAATTCAAAAAAAGTAACCGACGGGTTAAAGCAGCAAAATGAACTAAATCAAAACGCTTTCTATGTATCGCAACCAGAATTGAGTTTGGATAAAAATCAAGTGATTTTCTCTTCCGTTACACATGCAGTTAGCCGTGTTTCTGAAGAAAATCGAGTGGTTCGCACTCCACGAACTCCACATATGGATGACCTAACCAAGGTAAGTGGACAGCCACTAATGGCCATTCATCAACAGCAAGCGACCAGTATTCAGTCAGAGGTTGGGTCTCTTCCACCGAAGCTTACCGTTTCTGAGTTTGCTCCCGAAGTTAGTGAATGGATTAGCCGGAATTTGAAGTTATCCAATGGCCAGTCAGGAAGTACGGAAGCTAAGTTCTCTTTGTATCCTGAACATTTAGGTCATATAGAGATAAAAGTAAATTCTCTGCATGGACAGGTATCAGCGGAAATATTGACCGATACACCACTAGCTAAAGAGTTGTTAGAAGGTCAGTTACAACACCTGAGAGCTGCACTCCAGCAAGTTGGGCTTCAGGTGCAAAAGCTAGATATCTTACAGCAATCCCCGGGAACTGCGGACCCTAGTCAGTCTGGATTAACTTTTTCCCAAGATGGATCGTCACATTCATCTCGTGAACAACGAACCTACACCTCAGCACAGGATGGTTCAAAAGGACAAAACGAATCGACGGAACAAAACGAACGAGAGCTGGAGAGTTTATCGATTACATACGGTGGGTCTACTCGCAAGACCACTTCTCGAATCGATTTCACTGCTTAGGAAGGAGAATAGATGAATGAGTAATTGGGTAGATGTGACAACAGTTTCTAAAAATAACTCCATCTATAATAATGTGAAACCATATGAACAAAAAAGCGTGCTTGGAAAAGATGATTTCTTGCGAATCTTAACCACGCAATTGGCCCATCAAGATCCTTCTAGTCCACTACAGGATAAAGATTTTATTGCGCAAATGGCCACTTTTAGTTCTTTAGAACAAATGACGAACTTGAATAAGGCGTTTGATAAATTTGCAGGCAGCCAAATGAGCCAATATGCAGCTGTGATTGGTAAAGAGGTTAGCTGGACACCTGATGGTACAACAGCACCAAAAACCGGTGTAGTAACTGGAGTAACTAGTCAGGATGGAAATTATTTTTACATAGTTGGTAATGAAAAGATCCCAATGGAAAACGTTACTGAAATAAAGCAAGCAGCAATAGAAGCGAAATAATCCCATTATTAGAATAGAAATTAGGAGGAAAACAAAATGTTAAAGTCTCTATACTCTGGAGTTTCTGGCATGAAGGGTTTTCAAACAAAACTGGATGTTATTGGAAACAATGTTGCGAATGTCAATACGGTAGGATTTAAAAAAGGTCGTGTGATGTTTCAAGATATTATTAGTCAAAACATGGCGGGTGCAACGGCACCTTCAAGTGACCGTGGAGGTGTAAATCCGAAACAGGTTGGGCTTGGGGTGAAAATTAGCTCTGTTGATACTGTTTTTACTCCGGGTAGTCCAATGACTACAAATGTTGGTACAGATTTAGCAATTGACGGAGATGCATTCTTTGTAGTTAGTCCAAAAGAAAACGGAGGGCCAGAATATTTAACTAGAGCCGGCAATTTCACACGTGATGGAAATGGTGATTTAGTTACCTCTAATGGATATTATGTCCTAGGTGTAAATGAAGCAGGGGATACTGCCCGAATTAACATTAAAGAAGATGAAAAAAATAATCTGAAATTCAATTCGTATTCAATAGATTCGGATGGCTATATTAATGTGGTTCGTGAAGATGGCCAAAGTGGGAAATTAGCTTATGATCCAAGTACGGAAAAATACTATATGAACAACACAGCTGATCAAACTAATAATATTTCCTTAGCCACTACAGTTGTTTCTAATCCTGGTGGGTTGACAAAGGTAGGGAATACATTTTTTCAGGAAAATGGTAACTCTGGACCAGCATTACTTAGCCGCATCGAAGACAATAAGGGTGGGCAAATAAATTCTGGAGTACTAGAAATGTCAAACGTTGATTTAACAGATGAATTTACTGAGATGATTGTTGCACAACGTGGGTTCCAAGCAAATTCAAGAACGATTACGACCTCAGATTCGATTTTGGAAGAAGTAGTAAATTTAAAACGATAATTTTTTCGCTAGTTAGAGCAATTTAGATGATTGATAACTCAGGGAAGAGTTAGGGGGTAGCCCTTTGGCAGATGTATTATCACAACAAGAAATCGATGCCCTGTTATCCGCCTTAAACAATGGGGAAATTCAGGCATCCGATGTAACTGTTAAGGATGAAAAAGTAAAACTATATGATTTCAAACGCGCAATGCGTTACTCCAAAGAACAACTAAGAAGCATAACAAGAATACATGAGAATTTCACTCGATTGCTGACTTCCTATCTTTCAGCGCAGCTTAGAACCTTCGTTCAAATCGAAATTGACCTGGTAGATCAAGTAAACTATCAAGAATTTATCGCGTCTATCCCCTCGCGAACCATTTTGAACGTATTTGAAGTAAAACCGATGGATGGAAAAATGGTTATGGAAGTGAATCCACAAGTGGCTAACGCAGTAATTGAGAGGTTACTAGGAGGTCAAGGGGACGCTGCTTCCCGTAACGGAGCGTTAACGGAAATAGAAACAGTTCTTTTACAAAAGATTTTTTCACGTGCATCAGACATGTATCAAAGTGTTTGGAGAAACATTGAAAATATTAAAGTAAGATGGGATGGCATTGAAACAAATCCACAATTTGTTCAAATTTCTTCTCCTAATGACACAGTGATCGTCATTGCGCTCCATACTACAATTGGAGAGACAACGGGGAGAATGACGCTTTGCCTTCCGCATCTTATTGTGGAGCCAGTATTACCCAAATTATCAACGCATCAGTGGCTTTCAACAATGTCAAAATCAACTGACCCTCAGGAAAATAAAATAAAACAAAACTTGGACTCAATCGGTGTACCTGTGATCGCTGAATTAGGCAGGGCCACCTTACCGATTTCCGAACTCTACAACCTTCAGATTGGAGATGTGATTGGGATCGAAACCGGGAAAATTCAAGTGAAAGTAGATCAAGTGACAAGATTTTTGGGTAACCCAGGCGTTCAAAAAGGACGATATGCAGTCCAAATCGATCAAACAATCCACTCTGAAGGAGATGACATATAGGATGAACGAGGGGTTACTATCTCAAGATGAGATTAATGCACTATTTAATCAAATGAATGATAAGCGCGAGTTATCGATCGATGACTTTTTGAGCTCCATGGAGCAAGATGCTTTAGGGGAGATTGGAAATATTGCTTTAGGGAGTTCAACCACGGCTTTATCTTCTTTACTGAACCAACGGGTGGAAATTACCACACCTACACTTGCTGTGATTGAGCAGGAAAAAATAGAGGAAGTAATAAATGAAAAGCATGTAGCTGTTCATGTGGATTATACCGAGGGAATTCGTGGTAAAAATCTGTTGATGATTAAAGAGAATGATGCAAAAATTATTGCTAACTTAATGATGGGTGGCGACGGTACTGCTCTTGATCCTGAACTTTCAGAATTGCATCTAAGTGCAGTCCAAGAGGCAATGAATCAAATGATGGGTTCTGCGGCGACATCCATGTCAACCATGTTTAGTCAAAAGGTGGATATTTCACCTCCGACAATCGACATCCTTGGTTTCCCGCCCAAAAAACTAGAAGAACTTGATGAAGAGGTTATTTTAGAAATATCCTTTCGTTTAAAGGTTGGAAATCTAATTGACTCAAACATGATTCAATTTATTCCCTTATCATTTGGGAAGGACATGATTCAAAAAGTCCTTTCGATTAGTGAGCAGCCGGCACCGAAAGTGGTCGAGGCGGAGAAGCCAATAAACCATGTGCAAGAACAGACTGTGTCAGTGCATTCCGTACCTGCTTCTTCATATGATGGAACATCTGTTTCTCAAAGCACGCCGAATCCACCTCCAAGTGCAAATGTTCAAAAAGTCGAATATGCTGCATTCTCAGATGCCCCATCAAGTAGTTCTCATGCAGGAAATATTGATATGTTATTTGATATTCCATTAGAAATTACTGTGGAGCTGGGGCGAACAAAAATGCAAATTCGCAAAATTCTTGAATTAGGACCTGGAGCCGTTATTCAATTAGATAAATTGGCAGGAGAACCGGTGGATATACTAGCAAACCATAAGCTGGTAGCTAAAGGGGAAGTTGTCGTAATTGAAGAAAATTTCGGAGTGCGGATTACTGATATAATTAGCCCAATCGATCGTATAAGCAAAATGAGCAACTAATTATTATACAATAATATAATTACACTATTGAATATTGGAGGAGAAAATTATGGCTAGGGTATTAATCGTTGATGATGCAGCATTTATGCGTATGATGTTGAAAGATATTTTGACAAAGAATGGATTTGAGGTTGCCGGTGAAGCAGTAAACGGAGCCGATGCAGTTGATAAATATCGGGAACTGACTCCTGATATTGTGACAATGGACATTACAATGCCCGAAAAAGATGGTATTACGGCAGTAAAGGAGATTCGAGCTTTTCATCCACAGGCTAAAATAATCATGTGTTCGGCGATGGGACAGCAGCCGATGGTATTGGAAGCGATCCAAGCAGGAGCGAAGGACTTCGTAGTTAAACCATTCCAACCAGACCGAGTAATGGAGTCTATCAAAAAAGTATTAGGTAGTTAATAGGTTTTTCAATATTTTACGAATAGGCAAAAAGGGAGTGAGGACTTTTGGCTACGCCACAACTGGGGAATTGTCCAAAATGTAGGAAGCTTTACCTTCGGATTAGAAACATATGTGATGAATGTTACCAAAAACACGAAGAAGATTATCTAAAGACAGCCGCCTACCTTCGTGAATATCCAGGCAGCACCATTCAAGAAGTTAGTGAAGAAACCCAGGTGTCTGTTGTTCAAATCCGTCAATTTATTTTATCTGGACGAATTATTATGGGGAATTTTCCTAATTTGACATATCCCTGTGAAACATGCGGGAATATGATTCGCGCTGGGAAAACCTGCAAAAGCTGCAGGGCAAAAATCAACCAGATAGATCAGCAAACAGATAAAGAAGAGAGAGAGCATAGCCAAGAGAAGACTAAGGCTGGTGGCTACATAACACATTACTTATAATATAAATGCGAGATGTGAATGGAACCAAAATGGTCGGTTCCTAGTACTCTCGCTTTTTTATTAAATAACCTAATATAAAAAACAATCAAAAAATCTGTTAATATGTGGTTGGTTTGAGAGAGTTATTTTTTTACATAAAAGGAGAGGTAAGTAATGTTTAGTAATGCATCAAGTAAATTCTCGATGGGTGTGAAGTTATGGGGCAGCTTTATTATTGTCCTCTTATTTTTAGGGTCGATTTCTTTAGTTTCTTTTAATAAAATAAACATTTTAAGTGATAATGTGGAGGATATTGGTAATAATCAAGTCCCTTCACTCGAAATAATCGGAAATATAAAAGAAGAAGTAACTAATGTTCGATTATATGCATCGCAACATGCCTATGAGAAAGAGAAATCGAGTAAAGAAAACCTTGAAAAATATATTGAGGTAGAGGCCTCAAAGGTCAAAAAGAATGTGAAAGAAATGGAAAAACTAAATCACTCGGCTGAAAATAAAAAGCTAATAACAGCTTTTAGTCAAGACTTTGAAAAATATGTTGCGTATATTCCATCCTTCTATGAGAAATCAAGAAGTAATAATTATGTGGAAGTTCATGAACAGATGTCTTTATTATCCTCATTAGGCGGAAAAGCCATTGTTTCTTTAGATAAGCTTTCTAAAGGTGTCAAACAGACGAACGATAATATTATCAATAAAGCAGACCAAGATTCATCAAGTGCGATCGATGCAATCATTGTTGTATCTATCATTGCGATGTTTTTCAGTCTTTTAGTTGCGTTTTTGATCAATAGACTTATCCGCCGTGCGGTTGCTGGAGTTGTAAAAAATGCAGAAACCACTACAAAATCTGTTACCGAAATCAAAAAATCGATTGATAGAACAGCTCTTGGTGCACATGAATTAGATGCTTCGATGAATAAAGCCAATGGTTCTGTAAGCGAACTAGTTGCATCTATTCAACAGGTAGCTGGAAACACGAATGTAACAGCTTCTGGGGTCGATGAAATATCAGCTGCAGTGGAACAAATGAGTGCTTCAATTAACTTGGTAAAGGGAAGTGCAGATTATTTAGCTGCATCAGCTGAAGAAACCTCATCAGCGATCCAAGAAATGATGGCTTCGATTGAACAAGTAGCAGTTAGTACTAGTAATGTAACTGATAGTGTAGAAAAATTCTCTGAATCAATTGAAGAAATGAGCCAGTCCATTAAGGGAGTAAGTGAACATGCCGTAAGTTTGACAGAGACGGCTGAACAAACTTCAGAAACGGTCGAAGAAATGATTGGTTCCATCAAACAGGTAGCTGCTAGTGCCCAAACCGTGAACCAGCTGAGTAATGCTGTTAAGGATGATGCCTATGAAGGAACAATCTCTTTAAATGAAACACTCAATGGCATGCAAGAAATATCTCAAGTTATCGATCAAACAAGTAAGGTAATGGAAAACCTCGGAAAAAGCTCAGAGGAAATTGGCAGTATTGTGGCTGTCATTGATGATATCGCCGATCAAACAAACCTGTTAGCCCTCAATGCTGCGATCGAGGCGGCGCGAGCAGGAGAACATGGAAAAGGATTTGCGGTTGTTGCAGATGAAGTCCGAAAGCTAGCTGAAAGATCTGCTAAGGCAACGAAAGAAATCGCAAAGCTAATCAAAGGAATTCAAAATGAAACGACTGTTGCTGTAGCCTCAATCAAAGATGGCGCTCAAAAAGTGAAAATTGGCAATGAATTAGCTGACAAAACGAACCAAGCAATAATTAAAATATCTGAGGGTATTGCAAAAGTAACGGAGGAAATGAATCAGATTGCCCAAGCAACAGAAGAACAAACAAAAAATAGTGAGTTTATTACCAAAGCAGTTGAAAGTGTGACTAGTCAGGCTGAAGAGATGACTCATTCCACAAAGGAACAATCAATTACCGCAGAAGCCATCGTAAAAGGCATCATTAATACGAAGGACCAGGTTCAGCAAATTTCGATTGCAACAATGGAACAAGCAAAAGGAAGTCACGCCATTGTTGCAGCAGTTGGAAGCGTTACAAATCAATCAAGTTCCGTGACTAATGCAACAAGAGAGCAGGCATTAACGGCGGAAGAAATTGTTCGCAATATCAACAGCATAAAAGAAATGGTTCAACAAATGTTAATCGCAACAAATGACCAAGCAAGATATGGACAAGAAATTGCCTTAGAGGTTGGTAATGTCCAAAAACAAACGGAAGAGCTAAATTTCAGCATCGAAACGCAGTCTAAAGAAGTAGAAGAGGTAGTACTGGCCATTACGGATGTTAATTCACAAATAAAGAAACTGAATTAAATGAAACGAAATAGCTATTTTTAAGATGGACGCTTTCGCGATGTATGCGGAGGCGTTTTCATTTATAACACTTAAAGTGTCCTATTGAAAATAGAATGCATAAAAACCTAATTATTTTCCAATCGAAAACTAAAAAACTATCAAAAAATTTGATTATTATTATCAAAATTTATGCTAAGATGAGGTATATATTTGTCATTTTTCTAATATGACATTTTGATAAGCTTTAGTACTACTTTTGTATGCTACATAGCGAGGGGAAGTTGAAATGGATCTAAGTAATTATTTAGAAATGTTTATTGAAGAATCGAAAGAACATCTTCAGGCGATTAACGATGAACTATTGAACCTTGAATCAGATTCAGAAAACACAGCAATTGTTAACGAAATCTTTCGTTCTGCACACACCCTTAAAGGGATGGCGGGCTCAATGGGGTTTGATGATTTAGCCTCATTAACACATGAGATGGAAAATGTCCTGGATCTTCTTCGGAACTCTAAATTGAAAATTACTCCAGAAATCATGGATGTTATTTTTACATGTGTAGATTTAATCGAAAAAATGGTAGACAGCATTGAGCAAGGTGGAGACGGAAAAGAAAATGTAACCGATGTCGTTTTACAATTAAAACGTATTCAAGACCCATCGGCTGCACCAGAAATTCCCGACTTTCTAAGTGCCTCCCGTGAGGTGGCAGCGACGGCGGAATTTGTACTGGATGAATTCCAATCCACTGTCATTAACGAAGCGAGAAGGACTGGTAATAACTTATATCAAATAAAAGTAACCATAGATGAACGATGTGTCATGAAATCGATTCGGGCCTACCTTGTGTTTCAAGCTACGGAAGAACTTGGTGAGCTAATTCAGACAAATCCTTCTGTTGAACAAATAGAAGAAGAGAATTTTGGTGATTCCTTCACTCTATTAATGTTATCTGAACACAGTTCTGAAGAAGTTCATTCAAAATTGATTAATGTTTCAGAGATTCGCGAAGTACTTGTTGTTGAAATGGGTGATCAAGAACCCGAAAATACAGGAAGTTTACCAGAAGAAAAAGTAGAAAAAAGTGAATCAGCGCCTCGCCCGCAGGATAAAGAAGATTCGAGCGGAAATAAGAAAAAACAGCGGTCAAAATCCATCAGAGTCGATATTGATAAATTAGATCAGTTAATGAACCTATTTAGTGAATTGATTATTGATCGCGGCAGGCTCGATCAGATTGCCAGGAAGTCACATCTTTCCGAACTGACGGAGACAGTGGAACATATGACCCGGATATCAACGGATCTCCAAGGTCTCATCTTAAATATGAGAATGGTGCAGGTTGAACAAGTATTTAATCGATTCCCGAGAATGGTCCGTGACCTTGCCAAAGAATTGAATAAGAAAGTGCAGTTAATCGTCGAAGGTGAAGAAACGGAATTAGATCGAACCGTGATTGATGAAATAGGAGATCCATTGGTACACCTTCTAAGAAATGCTTTAGACCATGGGCTGGAAACAACTGAGGAAAGAATGGCTGCCAATAAATCAGAAGAAGGCAAAATTCAATTGAAAGCCTACCATAGCGGAAACCATGTATTCATTGAGGTATCTGATGATGGAAAGGGTATTAACCGTGATAAGGTATTGAATAAAGCAATCGAGCGTGACGTTGTATCAGATGAGGAAGCCAAAACGCTGACCGATCAGCAAGTTTACGCCTTGTTATTCTCATCAGGTTTTAGTACAGCCGATAAAATTTCGGATATTTCTGGGCGCGGTGTCGGCCTGGATGTCGTCAAAACCAAAATTGAATCCTTGGGCGGTTTAATTACGATTGATTCGACACCAGGAAAAGGGTCCATATTTCATATCCAGCTGCCATTAACATTATCGATTATTTATGCCATGTTAGTGAAGTCAGCAGAAGAGACATATGCTATTCCGTTCAATTCAATCGTTGAAATTACCACTGCAGCTGAAAATCATGTATCTACCCTTCAAGGCCAAGATGTCATTCAGTTCCGTGGACAGGTTGTTCCGTTGGTCTATTTAAATGAAATCCTTCAAGTGCCAGCAACAGAAACATCAGTTAAAAAACAAGAGCAGTTTATAGTTATTGTCCGAAAAGGGAATATGACTAGAGGAATAGTGATTGATGCGGTCCTTGGGCAGCAAGAAATCGTCTTAAAATCAGTAGGCGGATATTTAACTAACCTTAAGTTTATATCTGGTGCGACGATTTTAGGAAATGGTCAAGTAGCCCTAATCATAGATTCCAATCAGTTTTTTAATTAGAAAGGGTGAATGACGATGGGGAATATTAAAGTAATCGCCTTTACACTAGGAAATGAAGAATATGGATTGAACATTGATCATGTCCAATCCATCGAACGACTCAGCCCTATTACAAGAGTACCCAATGTTCCTAACTATGTGAAAGGTTTGATCAATCTTCGTGGGAGTGTCATCCCAATTATTGATCTTCAAAACAAGTTAGAGCTTGGAGAAGGACAATACACAGAAAATTCACGAATGATCATTGTGAAATATGAAGAGATTGAATTGGGTTTAATTGTTGAGAAAACAAGTAATGTTATTAATGTGGATACTGATTCGATTGAACCTGCTGCTTCTAGTGGTGTAAATACGGACTTTTTTGAGGGCATAGCTAAATATGAAGGCCGTTTAATTATACTGGTAAAAATTGAAGAATTGATGAAATCTGAGGGTAACGAAGCGGACGCCGAGGACTAAGCAATAAGGGTCTAAAATGTAAAAAGAAGAGGGGATCATATGGAGGATCATATCAAGTTTCAGGATTCTAAGGTACTTATTTTTAAATTGGGCCAGATCGAGTATGGTGTACATATCAGTCAGGTAGTCTCTATTGAACGGATGCAGGCGATTTCAATTACTCCTTATCCGAATCGACCGCTGCATGTATTAGGAGTGACTTCTTTACGTGGTGTATTAACGCCCATCGTGGACATCCGTGCCGCCTTAACAGGAGAGTCATTACAGCAAACAGATATAACGAGAATCATCATTGTTAAGGTGTATGATAAAGAAATTGGATTAGTAGTGGATGCCGCTACCGATGTACTGGAGCTTCCTCCAGAAACAATTGATTACACCAATCTATTAGAATCAAAGGATGCTTCCTACCTTTTAGGCGTATCTAAATTAGAAAACCGTTTAGTCATTCTGCTAGATATAGAAAAGCTCCTAGATGACACAACGAATTTAGATGAATTAAAACAAATGGTAGAATCCTTTATTAATCGTAAAGAGGCAGCTGAATCATAAGGGGAGAATGGGAAAATGTCGAACAAAGAAAAGAGTAATGTGTCAGGTCTATTCAAAAAGTATTTAAGAATGGCAAATAATGTTTCAATGGGTGTAAAACTATGGGGCAGTTTTATCATCCTCCTCATATTTTTAGGATCGGTATCAATCGTTTCCTACAATAAAATTAATGTTCTTAGTGATGATGTTAAATATTTAGGAAACACTCAAGTAAAAGAGCTTGAAATTATTGCTAACTTAAAGGATAGCGTCACCAATATTCGATTAAATTTAACCAAGTATTCTTATGAACAGAGTAAAGAAGAACAGGATAAAATCGAAAAGCTTGTCAAAGAAGACATAACAAAAGTAGAAGATAATATTAAAGAAATGAATAAAGTCGAAGCAACGGATTATGATAAAAAGTTATTTTCAGAGTTCTCCAAGAACTTTAAAGAATATGAAACTGTTATTCCATCATTCTTTCAAAAAACAGGCGGCGACGATTATTACACTTCACATGCAAGATTAGGGGTCTTAGCCTATCATGGGGATACGACAATAAGTTACCTTGAAAAGGTTGCTCAAAATGCTCAAAAAAGTACCACTACAGTTATCAAAGACGCCGAGAAGAAATCTACCAATTCCCTTATCCAAATTATTGTCATTTCCGTGATTGCGATGATTTTCAGTGTCTTAATTGCCTTCTTAATTAACGGCCTTATTCGTCGAACAGTAACTCGAGTTATTAAAAATGCGGAAATCACCGTCAATTCTATTACTGAAATTAAGAAATCTATTGATCATTCATCCATCAGCGCACAAGAATTAGATGCATCGATGAATAAAGCCAACGATTCCGTCAGCGAACTTGTAGCGTCTATTCAACAGGTGGCTGGAAACACAAATGTAACGGCATCAGGGGTCGATGAAATTTCTGCTGCGGTGGAACAGATGAGCGCCTCTATTAATTTGGTAAAGGGAAGTGCAGACTATCTTGCCTCATCTGCTGAGGAAACTTCTTCGGCTATTCAAGAAATGATGGCTTCTATTGAACAAGTAGCGGTAAATACAAGTAACGTAACTGAAAGTGTGGAAAAATTCTCTGAATCTATTGAAGAGATGAGCCACTCGATTAAAGGAGTTAGTGAACATGCCGTTAGTTTGACAGACACTGCGGAACAAACTTCTGAAACGGTTGAGGAAATGATTGTTTCGATCAAACAGGTAGCAGCTAGTGCACAAACAGTGAACCAGCTAAGTAATGCCGTTAAGGATGACGCTTACGAAGGAACCATCTCCTTAAATGAAACGTTGAACGGTATGAAAGAAATTTCTCAAGTTATTGATCAAACTAGTGTAGTGATGGAAAACTTAGGGAAGAGTTCAGAAGAAATTGGCAGTATTGTGGCTGTTATTGATGATATCGCCGATCAAACAAACCTTCTCGCACTTAACGCTGCAATTGAAGCGGCACGAGCAGGGGAACATGGAAAAGGATTTGCGGTTGTTGCTGATGAAGTTCGTAAACTAGCAGAACGATCTGCAAATGCAACAAGAGAAATTGCAACTTTAATCAAAGGGATTCAAAGTGAGACGACTGTTGCGGTAGCGTCTATCAAAGATGGTGCAGAGAAAGTAAAAATAGGTAATGAACTGGCTGAAAAGACGAACCAGGCGATTAGGAAAATTTCAGAAGGTATTGCACAGGTAACAGAAGAAATGAATCAAATTGCCAAAGCCACGGAAGAACAAACGAAGAATAGCGAATTTATCACAAAAGCGGTGGAAAGTGTAACCAGTCAGGCAGTAGAAATGACTCATTCCACGAAAGAACAGTCGATTACGGCTGATGCCATCGTTAAAGGAATTATTAATACAAAGGACCAGATCCACCAAATCTCGATCGCAACAATGGAACAAGCAAAAGGAAGTCACGCGATTGTGGAAGCCGTTGAGAATGTAACAAACCAATCAAGCTCAGTGACCATTGCTACGAAGGAACAGGCATTAACCGCGGAAGAAATTGTTCGTAATATCAACAGCATTAAAGATATGGTTCAACAAATGTTAATTGCAACCAATGACCAAGCAAGATATGGACAGGAAATTGCCTTAGAGGTTGGGAATGTTCAAAAACAAACGGAAGAGCTTAATTCTAGTATTGATACCCAATCCAAAGAAGTAGAAGAAGTCGTAACTGCAATTACGGATGTCAATAAACAAATTAAAAGATTAAACTAAAAAGGTTATTGTTTAAATAGGCCTTCGCAAAATTGCGAGGGTTTTTTCTTGTTTTCGATAAAAATATTTTTATAACTTTTTGATTTTTTATTAAGAGTTTGTAAAAAACATCAAAAAATAAACAAACATCAAAAATAATATGGTAAATATAGACCATGACCTATAAATAATTCCTTCTTAATTAAGTCAATTTCCTTAGAAATTCCATCTTATAAGAGGGAATTTAAATCATAATTTGTAATTCGGAGGGTTAGTATGTTTATTAATAAAATGTTTAAAAGAATAAACTTAAAAAAAATGTCAACAAGAACAAAATTGATTGGGAGTTTTTTTCTAGTATTAGTTTTTTTGGCTATTGTGTCTATAACTGCATATTCAAATATTAGAATTCTGTCGAATAATATGAATGTTCTTGGTAAACAAAAAGTACCAGAGTTACAATTGGAAGGTGAATTGATAGAACATGTGACGAGAATAAGGTGGCTTGTAACAAAGTATGCGATAGAAAAGGAAAAGAATAAATTACCATCAATTGAAAAAACAATAAATTCAGAAGAATATCAAGTAAAAATACTGTCTAATAATTTGGAAAAGTATACAGGTAGTATAGAAAACAAAAGAACCCTAAAGCATTTTAATCAGTCATTTGAAGAATATATGAAACAGGTACATATATTAATAAAGTCTTATAATATGGATAACAAAGATGTATCAAAACAAATGGTTATCCTTGAACCTCTTGCTGATAGGGCTATTGAAAAGCTTAATTTATTATCTGATAGCACTAACAAATTTAATGATACAGTTATTAAGCAAGTTGAGCATGATGCTATTAGCTTCAAAATTGAAATCATAACTATGGGAATAGTTGCTTTCATTTTCATCGTATTTGTTGCACTGCTTATGATTAATCTCATCCGCCGTTCAGTAAATGGAGTTGTAAATAATGTAGAGGTCTCCACTAATTCTATTACAGTAATTAAAAATTCGATTGATCAAACGGCTATTAGTGCTCAAGTGTTAGATACTTCAATGAATAAAGCAAACGAGGCAATAATCGAATTAGTTTCTTCTATTCAACAAGTAGCAGGGAGCACGAATGTAACCTCGTCAAGAATCGATGAAATCTCTGCAGCTATAGAACAAATGAGCAATTCTATTAATTTAGTTAAAGAAAGTGCTGACCAGCTAGCCGTTTCTTCTGTAGAATCATCATCAGCTATCCAGGAAATGATGGCTTCCATTGAGCAGGTAGCCGGTAATGCTAGTAATGTTAGTGAAAGTGTAGAAAATTTTTCAGCTTCGATTGAAGAAATGAGTCAATCTTTTAAAGGAGTCAGCGAACATGCTGTAGGTTTGACAGATACTGCTGAACAAACTTCTGAAACAGTTGAGGAAATGATTGTTTCGATCAAACAGGTAGCCGCTAGTGCACAAACAGTTAACCAGTTAAGTAATGCCGTTAAGGATGACGCTTACGAAGGAACCATCTCCTTAAATGAAACTTTGAATGGGATGAAAGAAATATCTCAAGTTATTGACCAAACTAGTGTCGTGATGGAAAACTTGGGGAAAAGTTCAGAGGAAATTGGCAGTATTGTGGCTGTTATTGATGATATCGCCGATCAAACAAACCTTCTCGCACTTAACGCTGCAATTGAAGCGGCACGAGCAGGGGAACATGGAAAAGGATTTGCAGTTGTGGCTGATGAAGTTCGTAAACTAGCGGAACGTTCCGCAAATGCAACCAGAGAAATTGCAGCCCTAATCAAAGGGATTCAAAGTGAAACGACTGTTGCGGTAGCTTCTATCAAAGATGGTGCAGAGAAAGTAAAAATAGGTAATGAGCTGGCTGACAAGACGAACCAGGCGATTAGGAAAATTTCAGAAGGTATTGCACAGGTAACAGAAGAAATGAATCAAATTGCCAAAGCCACGGAAGAACAAACGAAGAATAGCGAATTTATCACAAAAGCGGTGGAAAGTGTAACCAGTCAGGCAGTAGAAATGACTCATTCCACGAAAGAACAATCCATAACCGCTGAAGCCATCGTTAAAGGCATTATTAATACAAAGGACCAGATCCACCAAATCTCGATTGCGACAATGGAACAAGCAAAAGGAAGTCACGCGATTGTGGAAGCCGTTGAAAATGTCACAAACCAATCAAGCTCAGTGACCATTGCTACGAAGGAACAGGCATTAACCGCGGAAGAAATTGTTCGTAATATCAACAGCATTAAAGATATGGTTCAACAAATGTTAATTGCCACCAATGACCAAGCAAGATATGGACAGGAAATTGCAATAGAGGTTGGGAATGTTCAAAAACAAACGGAAGAGCTTAATTCTAGTATTGATACTCAATCCAAAGAAGTAGAAGAAGTCGTAACTGCAATTACGGACGTCAATAAACAAATTAAGAGATTAAAATAAAAGATTTTTGATAAAAATGCCTTCTCGCAAGTGGAGGCATTTTTTTAATGAAATAAATGAAAAGTTAGGGTATAATTACAACATAATTTTGATTTATTTTGATATTTTTTTGAAGATAGATTTTGAAAAAATATAAGGGGGTGAATTCACTTGAAAATACAGGATCCAGTAAGAATAAATATAGGTGATTCGCGCCTGCCGGTAAGCGATCGTTCGTCAACCACTACAGCATCCTTTCAAAAAATAATCAATACCTATTCCAAGGAACTTACGAAGGATCATCTCCAGCAAATCCTGCAAGAAGTCGACCAGCAGGGACAGCGCTTAAGTGAAAATCCAACCTTTAGTGAACTGCGAAAATATAAGGATTTGGTTAAACGATTCATGGGTGAAGTGACAAAAAATGGTGTGGGTTTATATCAAACTGAAAGCTGGGACCTGTATGGGGGAAATAAAACCCTGAAAACCATTCAAGTCCTTGACCGTAAATTAATAGAATTAACCGATCATGTGATAAATCAGCAAAATGCTGGTCTTTCCATATTGGATAAGATTGGAGAAATCAAGGGGTTGTTGATTAATCTTTATACTTGAGTAAGAAGGGATCGATAAAGTGCAGTATTATCTAATTGAAGCGCTTTTAGTTGTGAGTATCATTGTTGTGCTGTATTTGGTCGTCAAAGTTTTTTCTCGGCAAAAATCGGATGACCAGCAGGATTTACATAAAAAAATAATCGAAAACCAAGGAATATTGAGTCGTGAAATCCATGAGCTAAAAGTGCTGTTGATGCACCATCAAACACTCATTCAGAATGAGCATGAACAATGGAAAGCAGAGTTAAAGGCATATAAAGCATCCGCCAAAATGGAGTCTAAAACTAAGACCAGCAACAGTGGACAGAATTTATTTTTAAATGATCGATACAAGGAGATTTTCGAACTTCAAGAAAAGGGTCTAACCGTGGATGAAATCGCTAAGCAACTCGGAAAAGGCTCCGGAGAAGTTTCTTTCATTCTCCAACTGGCTGTACAAGCACGTACCTAAGAAAAGGGGTTTTTTCATGTTAAGAGGTTTGTACTCTGCTGCTTCCGGAATGTTTTCTTTGGAGCGGAGACAAGAAGCACTTTCCAATAATCTCGCGAATGCGCAAACACCAGGATTTAAAAAGGATGACACGGTCATGCGGGCATTTCCTAAACTATTAATAGAACGAATTCAAGATTTTAATGAAAATATTCCTGGTGCCGCAGAGCTATCCATTCCAGGTCAGAATGTACGTATTGGAGAATTAACCAATGGTGTGTATGCTCAGGAACGCATTCCGAGCTTTGCTCAAGGGACACTTGTCCAGTCAGATTTACCTCTGGATGTTGCAATTGAAGACCAAAACATTCCTTTACAGGTAGTAAACGGGCGGACAGTCAAACCAACTGCTTTCTTTGCTGTCCAGTTACCTGATGGGACCGTTGGCTACACACGGAACGGGAAATGGGATTTAGACGCGAATGGAAATGTAGTCACATCTGAGGGGTATCGTGTATTAGGGGCAGATCACAAGCCGATTCAAATCACTGGAAGTATCCAAAAAGAGGATTTGACCATAAACGCTGAGGGGCAGCTAATTGCTAAAACAAATGACCCGACGAAAACAACGAATCTAGGTCAAATCGGCATAGCCATTGCTCAAAATCCGTATGACCTTACTCGGAAGGGTACCAATGTTTACACCTCCGAAAATCCATTGGTATTTATGCAGGACAATGCAGGGACAAATCCTGGAGTTTCATTACACCAAGGGTTCGTTGAACAGTCCAATGTAGACCTGGGTCAAACGATGACCGACATGATGTCAACGGTCCGTGCCTATGAAGCCAATCAAAAAGTAGTCGGTGCTTATAATACATCACTAGAACAACTTTACTCTGTCGGAAAGATTAACGGATAACCCATCCAGAATAGGAGAATAGACCATTGAATACGTCACTATATATTTCTTCTGGTGCATTACAGGCCTACCAACAAAAAATTGATACTACGGCTAACAATATCGCCAATGTGAACACGACAGGATTTAAACGAAAAGACCAAAGTTTTTCAGAAATCTTAGCTTCTCAACTCAACAATCAAGGTCGTTCGGATCAAGAGGTGGGCCGCCTCACACCAAATGGGCTCCGTGTCGGATATGGTACTCGTACGGGCCTTACCCAACTAGTAATGGAACAAGGACAAGCAACCCAAACAGGGAATCCTTTTGATTTGATGATCCAAGGCAAGGGATTTTTTCAAGTCGGTTACCCTTCCCAGACGGCTGGAGCCCCTGATGAAGTCAAGTACACACGGGATGGCAATTTTCATTTAAGTCCGAGTCCTAATAAACAAGGAAGCTATCATTTAGTCAACGCAAATGGCGGCTATTTACTAGATCAAAGTGGCCAGCCCATTGAATTGGATGGTCAATATGAAGTGAACATTCAAGCGAACGGACAAATCCACTTGAAAAATAAAGATGGCAAAGGAACTCCATTTGTTTCAACTCAACAAGTGGCGATCGTTGATATTCAAAACCCTCATATTCTTAAGAATGCAGGTGGAAATGAATACGCCATTGATACGACAGTGCTGCCTGAAGGCTCCAATGCTGCCAATTATGTAGATATGATGAATCCTGATGAGGTGCAGATGTTATCTGGATATCTCGAAGGATCGAATGTGGATTTAACGAAAGAGATGACGGATCTCATGACCTCGCAAAGAAGCTTTCAAATGAACTCACGTGCAGTATCTTACGCGGATCAGATGATTGGGATTGCGAATGGGATTTTAAGATGATTTTATCGAGACGTTTTTTAGCGTCTCTTTTTTGCATAGTAGATTTCAATAAAAATACTTAACTTTTTTATTTTTAAACCGATAATAGATTACAAACTATTATTTATTTTAAGTGATACATGAATGGAAAAGGAGTGAATAGATTGATTAATAGCAGTAATACATTGAGAGTGAGCGGCCTTGCCTCAGGGATGAATACGGATGAAATTGTCGCCAACCTGGTCAAAGCTCAAAGCAGTCGCTTAAACAAAATGCAACAAACAAAAATCTTATCAACCTGGAAATCTGATGCGTATCGAGACGTTAACAAAAAAGTTGATGAGTTTCGAAAAGCAATGGAAGGGTTGAGGTTGCAATCGACGTTTAATAAGCAAACTGTTAGCAGTAGTGATACTAGAATAGAAGTATCTACTGCTGGGGTCAGCACATTATCTGATTTTGTGATTTCCGAAGCAACTCCTGCTGAATCAGCCAAACCAGCAAGTGTAAGTTTTGGCAGTGCCTCTGCCAGTGTTCTGGCTTCTGGATTATCATTTAAACTTAACGGTTCGGACATTACTCTCGACCCTAATCTTACCTTTGATCAAGCTATTGCAAAAATAAATGAACAAAGTACAAATGTCAAAGCAGCGAGTGTTGGGGGTTCGTTGGTTTTTACCACAGTTGGTACAGGGAGTCCACAAAAAATTGATATTGTGGGTGTAACTGAACCTAACTCTTTTAATATAACCAATACAACAGATCCAACAACAATTGTCGGGTCCGATTCAAAACCTGGTACTGTTACAATAAATGGGATACAAATTACCGTATCTTCTAATAAATTTTCATATCAAGGGGTTTCGTTTACATTAAAGGAAAAAATACCTGCAAATAGTAATATTTCAGTGCAAGTTAGCAGCGATACGCAAGGTATCTTTGACAGTGTTAAGTCATTTGTGGATAAATATAATGAACTTATTGCTGATTTAAATGGGAGGTTAACTGAAAAACGCTATCGGGATTATCCACCATTACTAGATAATCAGAAAACGGAGATGAAAGAGAACGATATTAAATTGTGGGATGAAAAAGCGAAGAGTGGGTTGTTAACTAGTGATTCAACTTTAAGATCATTTCTGACAGAAATGCGTAACAGTCTATTATCTACTGTTCAAAATTCTGGGAGTTTTAATTCATTAAAAGATATTGGAATTAACTTCTCTAGTAATTATCTTGATAAGGGTAAATTGGTTTTAGACGAAGCTAAACTAAAAGGAGTTCTACAAACGAATTTAGAAGATGTTAAGAACCTGTTTACATCAAAAGAGACATCAACAGGTTCTGCCACAACAGCAACAGACAATGTTCTTCATGAGAAAAGTGGTTTTGGATGGAGAATTTATGATCGATTAAATTTAACTATTACACAATTGGGTTCATTAGCTGGATCTCCGAATTCCATTGTTGATACAAATAGCTATATGGCTAAACAAATCAAATCTCTGGACGCTAACATCGGTAGAGAGCAAGACAAGATTAATGCATACGAGAACAGACTTTGGAAACAATTCGGTGCAATGGAAAAAGCACTACAACAACTCAATTCTCAAGGATCTTGGCTTTCGTCACAGTTAGGAATGTAAACGAGAGAAAAAACCGAAATCTTATTTGGTCTAAAAACCTATTAAGATTACGGTTTTTTTATTAAATAGATTTAATAAAAAACTATCAAACAATTTGTTTAAATCACTAAACAATATTTTTGACCTGCCGATAATAATTAATAACAAGGAAATCTTTAAAAGCGAAGTAATAGAAATAAAAAAATTCTAAACAAATTATTTGAATAACCGATAATAATATTAACAAAGATTTACTTGTTAACCACTTTTTTTGAAATATCTTTTCAAAAACTACTAAACATTTCTTTTGAACATCCGATAATTAGAATAGTGATAGTAATTGAATCATGGAGGATGGTAATGTGCTCATTGTAGGCAGAGAAATTGGTCAATCAGTGATCATAGATGATGTCATTAAAGTTACTGTTCTTCAAATTGGTTCTAAACTAAAACCAGTTATCGATGTCCCTAAGGGAATGCCGATTTCTAGGGCGAAAGATATTGGTGGCAGTATGGATTATCTGAGAAAAGGAACTAGAATAATTGGGACTCCTACTTTAATTGGAGACAACATAAAAGTCACAATTCTCCAGACTGAATCAGGAATACTTCGCTTTTCGATTGATGCACCAAAAGAGATCAATATTTATCGTGAAGAATTGTTTAAAGGTAATCAATTATCAAACAATCAAAAAGCAAAAAACTTTTGATAAGTTAATTTTTGATAATAACCCCAAAGGGTTTATTATAGATAATTTTTTTATTGGGATATATCCCATACAAAATCATATTCAATGAATTCTAAGGAGGAATTTTATTATGCGTATTAACCACAATATTGCGGCACTTAACACACACAGACAGTTGAATGCTGCATCTACAAACCAATCAAAGTCAATGGAGAAATTAGCTTCTGGTCTTCGTATTAACCGTGCAGGTGATGACGCAGCTGGACTAGCAATCTCTGAAAAAATGCGTGGACAAATTCGTGGTTTGGATCAAGCAAGCAAAAATGCACAAGATGGAATCTCAATGATTGCAACTGCTGAAGGTGCCTTAAACGAAACTCATGATATTCTTCAACGTATGCGCGAGTTATCTGTACAATCTGGTAATGATACAAATACATTAGATGACAGAAAAGAAATTCAAAAAGAGGTTGAACAATTAAAATCTGAGGTAAATCGAATTTCTGGAACAACTGAGTTTAATACTCAAAAGCTATTAAATGGTAGCCTTGGGGTTACAGGAACTTCTACTGACAAAACTAAAGTAGATATTACATCTGCTACAGGTTTAACAAAAGGTGATTACGATGTAACAATCGATACAGCTGCTACAAAAGCTACAGCATTAGCGGGTACTCTTGACCTGAATACTGCACCAGTAGATGTTTCAGGCAAAGAGTTAGTAATTAATGGAACAAAAATCAATTTCTCAGGTATGACAGCTGCAACTACGCAAGATGTTGTAAATAAAATCAACGAATACAAAGATGTAACAGGTGTACAAGCAACTATAAGTACTGATTTTGTTAAACTAGATCAAACAGAGTTTGGTTCTAACAAAGACATTACATTAGGTGGAGCTGATGCTGCTGATTTTGGTGGTGCTGTTACAGGTGGTGTTGATGCTGTGATTACAGTAACTGGTCCAAATGGAGCTACAGAGCAGGTATCAGGTTTAGGCCAAACAGTAGGGTTTCATGGTGCGGAATTTGTTGCTAAAGGTGCAGCAACTGATTCAGAAACTGTTACCGTTACGGGTGGTGGAGCAACTCTTCAAATTGGTGCAAATAAGGACCAAAACATGACAATTGATATTAACGAAATTAGCACTAATTCACTTGGTGATAAGGCTAATAACAAAATGGTGAAAGACGTTAGCGTTTTAACACAAGCGGGTTCTAATGATGCAGTTAAGGTTTTAGATGAAGCAATTAAACAAGTTTCTGGTGAACGTTCTAAACTTGGTGCATTCCAAAACCGTTTAGAACACACAATTAATAACCTAGGAACTTCTTCTGAAAACCTTACAGCTGCGGAATCTCGTATCCGTGACGTAGATTATGCTTTAGCTGCATAAGCAGTAACAAGCACAGTCGTCCTAGCTGGTAACGGCTAGAGATCATTATCGGGTGAATTGCTGGAAACCCCTTAGAGCTTTTCTTGCCACAACGTAGTTGGAAACGACAAGCGTGATGGTTTGAAAAAAGAAAAGATTGGGCAATCAGCAGCCAAGCTCCTGTCTCGAAAGAGTGGAGAAGGTTCAACGACTAGGATATACCATCTAAGGCGTAAGCTATGATGATGAAATCCATAGGTGAAACAATGGTCATCAGCATTGTGAATCCGAAGTGCCCGACCCCTACTAGATTGCTAGAGGGTGAAGATATAGTCTGGTCATTTACGAAAGTAAATGTTCGCACGATGGCGAAAGAAATGATGAACCAAACTAAGAATTCAATTCTTGCACAAGCTGCACAAGCAATGCTGGCTCAAGCTAACCAACAGCCTCAGGGAGTTCTACAATTACTTCGTTAATATTTTTAGCCCAAGGAGTCAGTATTTTAACTGGCTTCTTGTCATTTAAGGAGGAATTATTTTTTGCGTGAATTTCAGCCAATTGTAAAAGTAGAAAAAGAATCAGGGGATTACGGAATTTTTTCTTATGTAGTTGATGGAACTGTAAAAGTTATTATAGAAGATATGTGTGGCTATAATTTCCTTTCTGATGATATAAAAGATGAGTTCATTATGGAAATTGAACAATTCAAATCTTCTTTAGACAATGCTCCAGACAATTTTGAGGATATCGATAGGGAAGAGATTAAGTCTTTTGTTGAGGAACTGCTTAATACTTATTTTAATTCTGGAAAATTAGCGTAATGACTACGCTAGAGTATAACTGGGTGAATTGCTGGAACTTCCTAAAGCTTCATCAACCACAACGTAACTGGAAACGGTAAGTGTGAAGGTTTGAAAATGATGAGGATGAAACAATGGATAATCAGCAGCCAAGCTCCTGTGAGGAAACTTTGGAGAAGGTTCAACGACTAGAGAACACGGTCTAAGGCAAAAGCTATGACTATGAATCTCGTAGAGCAGCACAAAGCTGTTCGAAGTGCCCAGTTCCATGAAAAACATGGATGAAGATATAGTCTATTCTGTAATCGAAAGATACAGTCGCAAAGCAAGCGAACCAACAACCACAAGGAGTTCTTCAACTTTTTCGTTAATATTATTAAAAGAGGCTTTGTTTATCAAAGTCTCTTTTTCATGTATTACCATGTTGTACAATATAATTGTAGGAAGTATTTAGATAGGATTATTTTTTTCAATAACTCTAAACATTTCCTTTATTCATCCGATAATAGTGTTTAATTGATACGAATTAAAGGGAGGTTAAAGAAATGGTAGACAAGTTGTCCAATTCTACTGCCCAAACAACGGAATATACTGTACCTAAAGTAGAGAGTGCAGCTAGAGTAAAAAAAATCTTACCAGAGAAACAAGAACAGCCTCAATCACAATCTCAATCCCAGTTACAATCAAAAGAAAAAACAGAAAAAGTCATTAACAGTATGAATGAGTTTTTAAAAGCTTCCAATACTCATTTGAAGTTCCAGTTTCACGATGATTTAAAAGAATATTATGTAACACTAGTAGATGATACAACTAATGAGGTCGTGAAAGAGATCCCCTCAAAGAAGTTACTGGATATGTATGCTGCAATGACAGATTATCTTGGCTTATTGGTCGATAAAAAAGTCTAGATACTAGGCGAAAAAAGAACAAAGATGGTGATCAAACATGCAGCTTCCGCAAATCCAACTTCATCAAACAAATGCCCAAATTGGACTACGCACAACACGGCCAGTACAAGAGATAGAACAATTGCCTGCCGAGCAATCGATTCAACAAGTACCGTCTACTATGAATATCGACCGTAAACCAGGCCATCTTGATATCGATCAAGAGCAGTTGTGGAATGAATTAAATTTTAAGAATAATAGTGTATTCATTGAGGATATGGAGGAGTTTGCTAAACAGGAGTTAATGGAAGCCATCTCTGAAATCTCTCAGGAAGGGGATCAATTAGCAGCGATAGATAAAAAGACGGATACGATCAATGCGATTGTTACCTCTAAGGCCAATCCTGGTCCGGCTGAGTTCAATATTGCTTTTATACCAAGCTATGGGTCTGTCAAAATAAACTATACACCAACAGAGTTAAGCATTGACTGGAAAAAGGGCGGAGCTGAAATACAGGTCACCCCACATAAACCCAATCATACCTATACACCTGGAAAAACCGAAGTCTACCTCCGCCAAATGCAATCGTTACAAATAGATTTTGTTGGCGGCAATATCAATACAAAATCATAAAATGAATTTTTGTACAGTGGAGGAGAAAACCTTCCGCTGTTTTTGTTTATCCCTTTAAATACATAATGAAATACCAGCCTGATTTTGATAAAATTAGACAGATTATGTAGTGATCGAAATAAAAACTTTTTTATTTAGGCTAGCCGCGGAAAGCGAAGTGCCTGGAGCGGAAATCAACATACAAGTTTAAACAGAGTATTTATTAAAAAAGAAACTAAACTTTTTTTTATAACTGCCGATAATGATTAATAAAGGAATAGGAGGGACTCGAAATGAGAATTAATGATACAAAATATGGTTTTTATTCCTACCAAAATCAACAGAACCGTTCTAATATAAATCAAACAACGAAAAAGACATCTACTTCTGCAGAAGTGAGCATCTCTTCACGCGGCCGGGAAATCTCTCAAGCGATGAAATCAGAGCAAGCCCAGCGTCAGCAACGGGTTCAAGAATTGAAACAGCAGATTGCCGACGGAGACTATCATGTGAATAGCAGCAAAATAGCTGAGAAAATGACAGCATTTTGGAAGAATACATCCATCTAGGAGACGAGAAAATGGAAGCTCTGAAAATACTTATAAAAACGATGGAAACAATGGTCGACGCTCATCGACGCTTACTCGACTTGGCCAAAGGGAAACAAACCTTGCTTGTCGATGGGAATATTCAGGAGCTGCAAAGCCATGTTTATCGTGAAGGCAAGTGCGTTGAGGAAATTCAAAAGCTTGAGCAGATTAGAAAGCAATACGTTCAAGTATGTATGGAACAAAAAGGAATCCAAGCTAATTCTTTTACACTTGAAGAATTAATTGAGGCCCAGGCGGATGAAAGCTCAAGAATCACGTTAACGAAAATTGCTAAGCAATTACGTGGAATCATTCAAGAGATTAGTAAATTGAATGAGAGCAACCAAAAATTGATTCAAACATCCCTTTCATATATTCAATTCTCGATCGGCATGTTCGCAAAGAAAGAACCAGCTATATGCTACGGTCCCAATGCGAAAAATCGTTATTCGAACATGTTGGATGCAAAGATTTAGGTAGTTTTTATTTTTTAGGAGGAAAAAGGTATGACTTCAACCTTTCACAGCTTAGAGGTAGGGAAAAGGGGACTGGCGGCACAACAAGCTGCGCTTTCTACCACTGGCCATAACATAGCTAATGCCAATACGACAGGTTATACACGTCAGCGGGCCGAAATGCAGGCGACCAAGCCGGTTTCCTTTCCAGGTATGCAAATCCAATTAGGAACCGGTGTAGAGGTTAATAAGATTGTTCGTTTACGTGAGGATTATTTGGATGTTCAGTTACGCAACGAAAATAAGAGTTTGGGTTACTGGGAAGCAAAGAGTGATGCGTTAACCAAAGTGGAGGAATTATTGAACGAACCCTCTGACGATGGATTAGCTTTTACAATGGACGAGTTCTGGAAAGGCTGGGAAGAACTCGCGAAAAATCCCGATAGCGCTGCTGCAAGGGCAGTTGTGCGTCAAAAAGGGGTGGCAGTAACCGAAACTCTTAAACATATATCGGAGTCATTAGATCAAATGCAGGATGACCTGAAACTTGTTATTTCTACGAAAACAGATGAAGTTAATTCCATTACAGCTCAGATTGGAAACCTGAATGATCAAATTAGCCGCCTTGTCCCTAACAACTATGAACCTAATGATTTGTATGATCAACGGGATGTCCTGATAGATCAATTATCTAAACTTGTCGAAGTGAAGGTTTCTCCTCCAAATAAGGATACTGGTGTGGTAGACATCTCTGTAGGCGGTGTAACTTTAGTATCAGGTAAAAATACTAATAGACTCACTGTAGATACTTCGAATGGAATGGTGGATCCCGCCAACATTAAAATTGGTGATACCCAAGTTACCTTAACTTCTGGTGAACTGCTAGGGAGAATCGAATCGTACGGAATCTTTGGGGGCGGATCGAAATCTACGATTCCTTCGATGAAGGATAAGATTAATAATCTAGCGATGACATTTGCCAACGCCGTTAATACCATCCATCAAGGCGGGATGAACCTGGACAATATTAATGGTGTATCAACTACTAAAGTGCCATTTTTTGTTGGAACGAGTGCAAATGATTTGGCTGTTAATCCAGAAATTATGAATTCACTGAACTTAATAGCTGCGGCAAAAGAGGAATCAGCAGGTCAATCTTCAACTGGAAATGGCAGTAACGCTCAAGCGATTGCCAATATTAAATTCACTTCACTTCTCTTTCCTGGAACTAATTCCACTGCTGATGACTATTATCGAAACATCATTGGACAGCTCGGGATTGATTCACAGGAGGCACAGCGCATGCAGAGTAACTCTGAAGTCATTATTCAGCAGGTAGACAACCGCCGCCAATCCGTCTCCGGAGTTTCGCTGGACGAAGAGATGGCTAATATGATTAAATTCCAGCAGGCCTACAATGCTTCAGCGCGAATGGTAACGGTAATGGACCAATGTTTGGATAAAATTATCAATGGCATGGGCCGGGTAGGATTGTAGGAGGGATAAGATGAGCTTGCGTGTGACTCAAAATATATTGAATCAAAATTTATTATTTAATTTACAGCGAACCAATAAGACGATGGACCGATTGCAAGAACAGGTATCGTCAGGCAGAACCATAAATAAACCTTCGGATAATCCAGTTACAGCTGTTCGCAGTATGTTTTACCGTTCATCCTTAAATGAAATTGATCAGTATAAACGGAACGCAGATGACGGTATTTCTTGGATGACTTCGACAGATGAATCGTTAGATGAGGTCACCTCCGTGCTGCAGCGGGTGCGGGAGCTTACCGTCCAAGGGGCGAACGGAACCAACAGTGAAACGGACCGGTATGCGATTGCGGAAGAGATCAACCAGTTAAAGGAGCATCTGGGTGAGATTTCGAATTCACAAATTGCTGGAAAATACATATTCGCCGGTTCAGATGTGAAGACTCCTCCTTACAATAGTGCAACTAATGAATTTAGTAATACTAACACGGAGAAACTGGAGTTAGTGGTCGGACAAAATAACACAGTGCAAATAAATGTTCACGGTACCGATGTTTTTAATAATGACGGTGCTGGAGGAATCTTTAAAGTCCTTTTAGATATCGTTGCTGATTTCCAGTCTCCGAATGCAAGTTCTTCAGATCACTTAACACAATTGGATAGTCAACTGGATAATGTCCTAAAAGAACGCTCGGAATTAGGGGCACGGATGAACCGGATGGAGCTAAGTATCTCTCGTTTAGAAGGACTTGAAGTCTCTACGACGCGTTTATTATCCGGTGAAGAGGATGTAGACATGGCAGAAGTGATTACCAACCTAAAGACCCAGGAGAATGTCCAGCGAGCAGCTCTTTCTGTAGGAGCACGAATCATTCAACCTTCGCTAGTGGATTTCTTACGTTAATTCCTTCGGGCTTCACAATTTTTATTGTGATTGCCTTTTTTTATGTTATTAAATTGGATAAACACTTAACTATTTTTACCATTTTCCGATAATGGAATAGTAAATATTTAACTATTAGTTTTTAGGAGGACCGTATGTATCCAAAAGTAAACCAAAAGATTACCATTGATCTAGTAAGCCATGACTTGTCTTGCAAAACCAATGTGGCCGAAGTGGGAGAAACGGAGATTTTAATCAGTATCCCATTAGATCGAGAAATACTAGGACTATTATCTATCGGAACTAAATTAGAGGTAACCTTTCTAACAGGAGGAAATAAATACGAATTTAAAACAGAAATTATCGGCAGGACCAAAGATACCATTCCATTATTGCGCTTAGTTAAGCCAAAGGAAAATGAAATTGTGAAAATTCAGCAACGAGAAAATTTTAGAGTGAACTCTAATTTACGATTAATTATTAATGATTCTGAACTACATACCATCAATATTAGTGCAGGGGGAGCATTATTCTCTAGTAGGTTGGATTTTCCACTACGTGAGGGTGATGAAGTAACTGGAACACTTTTTGTTCCAAATACCCAAAGTAAGGAAGAAGTGCCCATCTCTTTTCAAAGTAAAATTATTCGAATCATGAAAAGCCAAGAAAGAAAAAATGTGGCGATCGAATATACAAAAATAAATCGAAAGGATCAATTAAAGATCATCCAGCATTGTTTTGAAAAGCAAAGAAAAACTAAATCCAAGGAACAATAATCAAAAAAAATCAAACTAATTAATCCCTCTTTTGCTTAGAGGGATTTTTGTTAAACAACAAAATAGTTTACAGATTATTACAAACTTTATATAATTAACTTGAACATGAAAATAAAAATAAATTTTTATTTGATTAGCTACACCCATAAAAAAATTCATAAGAGCGAATCCATATAGTAAGACAACGATTATGAAGGGCGTTTGGAAAAAACAAAATTATTTTGTTTGATGAGATTTTTATAAGTATGGATAATATTGCTTAAAACCAATACGTTCATTTCTATAACCATGTAGGAGGTATTCTTATGAGTTTAAAAAATGCACTATCTGAATTGAAAGAAGCATTAGTCAACCACGATTTAGGACAATCAGAAGAGGCTTTCATCCATGAGTTGGAGAATAAAAACAATTTGAGATCAGGTTCATTGGTTTTTTATTTTAACAATTTGATGATTTTAAGCATGAATAATTTCGAAAATGATAATCAAAATCCTGAAGATACAAAAAAGATCAACCGCAAATGGACAAAAAATGAAATTGACTTTATGTTTGAATATATCAAGGGCCGTCAAGAAGAGGGTGCTTTGAACATAACAGAGATCCTTGAGGAGACAGCACAACTGTTAAACCGTGGTTACCAGTCTGTAAACTATAAATACTATTCGATCTTAAAGGCAAGTGAGAAAAAACAAGCATCAAATCAAACTGCCTATCAGTTTACAACGATTGCCCATAAAGATGTTCCTGTGACATCAGTCGAGGCTATCAAAGAGACGACCACGACACCTCAAACGAATCAAGTGACTCCTGCGGAAGATAGTGATCTGTTGGATATTTTGTCAGGCCTAATTAGCAATGTTCAACAAATTCCTAGTATTAACCTGAATGAGATGTTAAGGGGTTTATACCAACTAACGAACATGGCCCTTCAGAATCAGGAAGCCACAGAAGAGGTTGAGAGAATGAAATCAACCATTAATCTGGAGAAAGAAGCTCTTCGTGATAAACTGGATAAACAGGAACAGCAATTATTGCAGGAGAAAAAACGCAATGACGAATTGCAAATAGAGGTTTCAAAACTAGCGAAGGAAATTACTGCATTTAATAAGCTAGGTGATGCAGCAAAAATCCAAAATCTTAAAACCTATAATCAAAGACTTAACTATCTTATTGATGGGTTTGGGATTGTCCTTCAGGTCGGCAGCTAACTCGAATGAATAAAAAAGATAATCCATTCTTAACTTTGGATTATCTTTTTTATTATATTTAGTCAGTTTCAAATATAGCTAGTAGTAAGTATTGTCACGCTTACATATTGAGTCATCAAAGATTACCAAAATTATTCTCGGGAGTGCTTAACTTTTTTACGCTTCATCCGATAATTCATAGTAAATAGGAATTGTATTTAAAAAGGAGCAAATAATCATGGTTTTAAATAATCCATATCAAACCTATCAAAAACAAGCAGTGACTACCTCTAAACCTGAGGATTTAACCTACATGTTATATCAAGGATTGGTTAAATTTATAAGATTATCTAAACATGCACTACAAAATAATAACCTAGAAGAATGCCACAGCAATAATTTACGGGCCCAAGATATTCTAAGCGAATTAATGGTGACCTTAAAACAAGGATATAGCATCTCAGATTCCTTATTTTCAATGTATGATTATATGAAATCACGTTTGATTGAAGCAAATCTGAGTAAAAATTTGGACTTACTTATTGAAGTGGAAGAGTTTGCTTTAGAATTAACTGAAACATGGTCTGCTGCTATGAAATTAAGTAAAACTAAAAGCTAAGGTCTGGGATCAATATGGAAGAATTAATTGAAGCTATTTATAAGATGACAAATGATATGAATCGCTGTTTAGAAGAAGAAAAGTTTGAGGAATTTGAGATCTTGGTAATTGATCGACAGACGTTAATGAGCAAAGTGGATGAACTGAAGAATAAGGAAACCAACTTCGAATATTCTCCAAACGCGAAGCAACGTTTGCAGTATATACATGCCATTGATCAGCTTATGACACAGTTAGTAGAAAAGAGTTTAACTGAAACCAAAATTCTCATCAATCAAATGAAAAAGCAAAAACAGGTTTCGAAACATTATCATCCTTATTTTAATCAAACAAATGGTGTATTTTTAGACTCAAAAAGATAAACTGACCTATTTTTAGAGTTTCAAGAATAGGTTTCTTTTTGTTAATGTGACAAGTTTTGACGAAAATATGGGCAAATTGTCATATTTATGCACGAAATAGTCTAAAGTACCTAGTTAATTCGACACAAAATGATAAAATAGTCGGATATTCGATAATGGTAAAACATTCTATTATTTGATTAAGAGATTACTTCGGATACTGAAACACAAAATCTCGATCAAGGCAAAACTGGTGAAAATCAGTGGCGCAAAGCTAAAGGGGCTAAGGGTAATTCACTATGCCAGCCAGCTGCCCAAAGATAGGGTGTTTTTACTAGGTGGAAAAATGTCGAAATAGGTATAGGACTCTATACCTGCAAAGCATTTTTTGTCTGCTAACCCCCTTCGGTAGAGGCGGGGTTATTTTTATACTCTTTAACACCAGTTAAAGGAGAGGGCGAAAAAATGTTCCTGCAACATGTGAAAACTGAAGAACGGGTGAATCACAAGATTTTAGACTTTTTGGAATTTAGAAAGAAGAAACCCTTCTTTATGAAACCGGTTAAAGTGACAATTGGATATCCAATCAACAGTTCCTATTATATTGTGAAAAATGTAGTTTATATGGGAAAACAAATTCTTGCGATGAAGGAAGAACTTGATACGACTTCGATTGTTTTAGTTGAAGGGACGATAGAAAATGGTCAACTAACATGTGTTTCAATGCTTTCGGAGGAGTGTTTGGGTGACGTAAGCAGGTTATTAGAAGGAGCCATTTAAACGCTTTCAACCTTGAAAACGAAATGGTTAAATAAAACTTCTTTATAATGCGTGACCACGGATCGCATCGTTGTCACGCATCTTTTCTGTCAAAACAAACCAGCTAGAACGTTAATAATGAGCATTCTATTAAGGGAAGGAGTATTCCATTGATTATTGGTGATGATTGGTTTACAAAAACGATGTTAATAAATACTTTATCCCGTAATGAGCAAGTAAAATCACAAATGGGGACAACCAAGATTGATTTTGGTGATCTTTTTACTTCAGTTTTAAATGAATTAATCCAAAAGGAGTTGCCAATTTCCTCTACACCAACTCTTCAATCGTTTGTAGATAATTTACCATCTAATAATTTAGCCTTAGTTAATGAAATCCCTAATACGGGACTTCTGAATAACACATTCAGTACAAACGAACCGTTACGTTTTCAAACGATCAGTTCAGAAAAGATAAATCAAATACTGGATGGGAAGCTCAAAGGAATGGGGGACGCGTTTATTAGTGCGGGTCAAAAGTATAATGTCAATCCTGCTTTATTAACAGCTATTGCCCAACATGAAACAGGAAATGGAACATCAAAAGCAGCCTATGTAAAGAATAATGTGGGTGGAATGATGGGGAAATATGGTTTGAAGTCGTATTCTTCGATTGAAGAAAGTATTATGGATATGGCTCGAAATCTAAGTAAGAATTATTTAGGGATGGGACTAACAAGTATTTCAAAAATTGCCGGAAAATATGCGCCCATTGGTGCGGATAATGACCCAACTGGATTAAACAACCATTGGGTAAATGGGGTTAGCAAGTATTTGGGACAACTTAAAGCATGATTTTAAAACAGTAATTAGTCATCTTGTAACATCTATGTAAAATTTGTTATAGATTTGCAAACCTTTTTTATAGTATATTGATTTATGGAAATAAAATGATATTGATATACTATCGAAATTTTTCAAAGTTTTTTAGTTAGAAAGGAGGGGGATCATTTGAACAATATTAGCCTCCTACAAAAGGCCTTAGATGCCTCAAGTTTACGCCAACAAGTTATTTCTAATAATATTTCAAATGCAGAAACTTCAGGTTATAAAGCAAAACAGGTCGTGTTTGAAGATGTACTAAAAAAACACCTAAACAATCAAACTAATTTTGTTGGTAATCGTTCTGATGCTCGTCATTTGGTAATTGGCAATCCAGCAGATATACCTACAGCCAATATTGTAGAGAATACAAATTCCGTAATGCAAAACAATGGTAATAACGTAGATATTGATGAAGAAATGACTCGTATGGGAAAGAATTCGCTCTGGTACTATACACTTACCGAGCAAATTAACAGTGAATTTCAACAATTATCGATTGCCATTAAAGGAAGGAGTTAAGGTATATGTTTGATTCATTAAATATTAGTGCTTCAGCCTTAACCGCTCAGCGTCTGCGAATGGATGTGGTATCGGCTAATATTGCTAATGCAGAAACTACAAGAGGAACATTTGTTAATGGTAAATGGGAGCCGTACCGTCGGAAGTTGGTTATGATGGAGCCGCGAGAAAAATCCTTTAATCAAATTTTACAAGGTGAAATGCAAAAACAAACAGAATCAAAAACACAGCTGCAAGGGGTAAGGGTTTCAGGAATTGTTAATGACAAGACCCCATTCAAACCGGTCTATGACCCAACAAACCCAGATGCCAATGCAGATGGATACATAATGATGCCAAATGTGGATGTATCAAAGGAAATGATCGATTTACTTGCTGCCTCAAGAGCATATGAAGCAAATGTCACGGCCTTCAATACAGGCAAGTCGATGATGTTAAAAGCTCTTGAAATGGGCCGTTAGGAGGGAAATAAATGGCTGTTTCTGGTATTAATTCTGGTTTAATCAAAATTAATCAAAATCCTTTTCAAAAAGTAGATTCTACTTCAACAAAAACTTCGTTTGCAAATATAATCCAAGGGTATTTGGAGAACGTGGATACCACGGTAAAGCAGGCTTCGGACCTTACGGTAAAAGCGGCAGCTGGGGAAGTAAACAACATACATGATGTTACAATTGCATCTCAAAAGTCTAAGGTAGCGTTAGAACTTACTGTTACTGTGAGGGATAAGGCGATCGAAGCTTATCAAGAAATGATGCGGATGCAATTTTAAAAGAATGATAGAAAGCTAGGCAGGGTGAGAGATGAAACGATCATGGACAGATCAACTTAAACAAACAGGAGAGCTCTTCAGCAATTACTGGAGGTCAAAAAGCTCGAAACAAAAAGGACTCATCATAGGGACATTTTTGGTTCTTTTAGTTGCCCTTTCTACCTTTATCTTTTTTGCGTCACGCCCTCAATATGTACCATTATATACGGGTCAACTCTCCCAGCGGGAAGTTGGGGACATTAAAGCAGAATTAGATAAGCAGGGTTACACAGATTATAAGCTATCCGAAACCGGCACCAGTTTGCAGGTTCCGCAAAAGGATGCACCTGACTTATTAGTAAGTCTTGCTTCGAAAGGATATCCGAAAGATAACAAAATAAATTACGATATTTTTGGTGAAAATTTATCTTTTGGGGCAACAGATCGGCAATACGACATCCTTGAACGTGAAGCGATGCAAAATCAAGTAGCTGAAGTCATCAAACATGTGGATGGGATCGCAAATGCTGAGGTAATTGTAACTTTGCCTGAAAATTCTGTGTTTATTCGCCAAGGTGATGAAGAAAAAGCTAGTGCGTCTGTCATGGTAGAAGTAGAGCCGGGAGCAAAACTTAGTTCTCAGCAAATAAAAGCCCTTTATACTTTAGTGGCACGAAGTGTACCGAATCTGCCGGTAGAAAATATCACGATAATGAACCAGTACAGCGAGACTCTTGCATTAACAGATGATGACAGTGAGGAAGGGCCGCTGGATAAATATGATGAACAGCGCAGGGTTCAAAAAAATGTTGAGCAGGATATTCAGCAGGATCTGCAAAGTTTATTGGGGAACATTCTCGGAACCGATAAAGTATTTGTACATACGTTCGTCAAAATGAATTTTGATAAAATCAAAACAGAAGAAAAGTTGGTAAAACCAACAGATGAAGATAACAATGGTATTGCTGTTAGTTCTGAAAAAACATCTAAATCCTACACAGGAACTGGATCCAATCCTGGTGGTGTTGTAGGAACCGGAGAGACAGATGTTCCCGGATATGTAGGAACTGATTCTGGCGGTGATAGTAATTATGAGGAATCGGAAAATAGAGTTAACTATGAAGTTAACCGTATTAATAACGAAATCATAAAAAGTCCGTATCAAATTGAGGATATTACTATAAATGTCGGTGTCGAACCGGATTCAGGAAACGCCAATACCTTATCAGCTGCTACACAGGAGAATATTAGAAATATTGTTGCGAATACGGTTCGTACGGCGCTTGGCCATCCAGAATTAACCCAAGCACAGATTGATGAACGGATTACCGTTTTCCCTCATGCCTTTGCCAAAAATACAACTGAGGAAAGTGCAACATCAAATAATTGGTTGCTTATTGGTGTAGCCGCGGCTGCAGCTGTTCTTTTAATCGGCGGTCTGATCTGGTGGATGATGAGACGTAGAAGACAAAAAGAAGAGTTAGAGGAAGAGTTAGAATTTGGATCTGCACCAGCTAAAGAACCTGACTATTTTGAAGAGCAGGATATGAGTGTTGAAAGTCAATTGAAGAAATTACTAGAACAAAGACCGGAAGATTTCTCAAAAGTAATTAGAACATGGATACATGAAGAGGAGGTATAAGTCCCATGGCTTCTGCATTAAAGTTGAATGGAAAACAAAAAACAGCAATATTGCTTATTGCGATGGGAAAGGAAGCTTCTGCAAAAGTATTCAAGTACCTGCCTGAGGAAGAGATCGATCAGATTACACTTGCAATTGCAAATATTCAAAAGGTCGATCCGAAAGAAAAAGAAGAAGTATTGAAGGAATTTCATGAAATGTGTATTGCTCAAGACTTTCTTCAAATGGGTGGTATTAGTTATGCACAGGATGTGTTAGAATCCGCCCTTGGTAAAGACCGTGCTCAAGAGATTATATTCCGATTAACGACACAGCTTCAGGTGAAGCCATTTGACTTTGCACGCCGTGTCGATGCAATGCAAATCTATCATTTTCTTCAAAATGAACATCCGCAGACCATTGCACTAGTACTTGCCCATTTGGAGCCGCAGCAATCGTCAATGATTCTTGCTTCCCTCGATGACGAATTGCAATCGGATGTTGCTAGAAGAATTGCGATGTTAGAACAAACTTCACCGGAAGTTATTAAAGAAGTAGAAAATATTCTCGAGCAAAAGCTAGCATCAACTATTCGTCATGACTTTAGTGTGGTTGGAGGAATTGACGCGATTGTCAGTATTCTTAATGGTGTGGACCGGACCACCGAGAAGAGCATTCTCGAGCAGCTTGAAAGGAAAGACGGGGAACTGGTTGAAGAAATCAAAAAACGGATGTTTGTCTTTGAAGATATTATTACTCTGGATAAACGAGCCATTCAACGTGTAATCCAGGAAGTAGATAACCAGGATTTGCTCTTGGCATTGAAAGCCTCAAGCCCAGAAGTCAAAAAGGTTATTTTCGAAAATATGTCTTCACGGATGGTCGAAACCTTCGAAGAAGAAATGCAATATCTTGGACCGGTTAGAGTCAAGGATGTTGAGGAATCACAAGGAAGAATTGTTTCTATCATTCGCCGTTTGGAAGATTCGGGCGAGTTAGTCATTGCACGAGGTGGGTCGGATGACGTCCTATTCTAAGGTGTTTAAGTCCTCCCATCTCTCTTTGATGGAAGAAAAAAAAGTAATTACCCAGCCTCGAATATTTTTCAGCACTAATGAAGAAGATGCCAATCATCAGCTGCTACTTGAAGCAGAGGGTTCTTTAGGGTATAGTGCACAGAAAATAATCCAAGAGGCGAAAGAACAAGCCCATTCGATCGTTGTAGCGGCCGAACAAAAGGCAAGTTCACTTATCGAAGCTGCTGAAGAAAAAATGAACCAATGGTGGGAAGAAAATCATCACAAATTAGCGGTCCTAGCACAAGAGTCCGAACAAAAAGGCTATCAAGATGGCTACATCGCTGGTAAGCAAGAAGCAGAGCTTGAAGTTGAAAGAGAGTATTTAGGAAAAATCGAGCAGGCACAAAACATGTTAGAACAGGCCTTTGCCCAAAAAGAAGCGATTATTTCTGAGGCTGAGCCTTTTCTGCTCGAGCTGAGTACAGTTATTGCAACCCATATCATAAAACAGGAATTAACTAGTAATCCTGACCAATATGTTGAACTGATTAAACAGCATATCATCCGCTTTAAAGAAAAAGAATTTATTACCGTCTGTGTCCATCCCGATGATTTTGATTTCATTCAAGCACAACGGGCCCATTTAGTTGCCGTAGTTAATGGTGAAACAGAAATCAAAATCATCCCTGACCATTCTGTTACGTCGAAAGGATGTATTATACGGACGGCCTATGGAAGTGTGGATGCCAGGATTGATACACAAATTGAGGAAATAAAGAAGGTCATTCTGGAAGCGAGAAGGGAGCCGGAAAGTGGAATTATCAGCTGAAAAATATGCCAAGCTTATTCGCAGCGTTGATCCGGTTCGAGTTAATGGGAAAATTACGCAAATCATTGGCCTTACCATTGAATCACAGGGGCCTGACGTTAGAATTGGTGAATTGTGCTCTATTTACCCAACAAATTCTCAAATTCCCATTCAAGCGGAAGTCGTCGGTATTCGAGAAAATAAAGTGCTGCTAATGCCTCTTGGAGAGGTTCGTTCCATTGGTCCAGGCTGTGATGTGGTTGCTAGTGGTAAACCGATGATGGTAAAAGCAGGCCGCCATTTGCTAGGCCGCATTCTTGATGGATTAGGTCAGCCCATCGACGGCAAACCAATGCCTGTTGGCTTAGAGGAAGTTCCTACCCATGCGGTTCCACCAAACCCATTAAGCAGACCTAGGATTCATTCACCATTAGGCGTGGGTGTTCGAACAATTGACGGATTATTAACCATGGGGAAAGGCCAGCGGATGGGAATCTTTGCCGGTAGTGGTGTGGGTAAAAGTACACTCCTTGGGATGATTTCTAGAAATACGACCGCGGATGTCAACGTCATTGCATTAATCGGCGAGAGAGGGCGGGAAGTCCTCGACTTTATCGAACAAAACCTTGGTGAGGAAGGGTTAAAAAAATCTGTTGTCATTGTAGCAACATCTGATCAACCTGCTCTGATTCGAATTAAAGGTGCGTTAATCGCTACTTCCATTGCGGAATATTTTCGTGATCAAGGAATGGACGTCATGCTTGTCATGGATTCTGTTACTCGCTTTGCCATGGCCCAAAGGGAAATCGGCTTAGCGATTGGAGAACCGCCAACAACCAAGGGGTATACACCGTCAGTATTCGCCATGCTTCCACAGTTATTAGAGCGGGCAGGAACAGGACCAAAGGGATCTATTTCAGCGATTTATACTGTTTTGGTTGATGGAGACGACATGAACGAGCCGATTGCTGACGCTGTTAGAGGAATTTTAGACGGTCATATTGTCCTTAATCGTGCGATTGGGGCTAAGGGGATTTTTCCAGCGATTGACGTGTTAAACAGTGTCAGCAGGGTGATGACGGAAATAACCTCGGATCAACATGTAAACGCTGCACGAAATTTTAAAAACTTGTTAGCTTCCTTTAATTCAGCAGAAGATTTAATTAATATTGGGGCATACAAAAAGGGTTCGAACCGTGATATTGATTTAGCGATGCGTCTAAAGCCGCAAATGGATCATTTTTTACGGCAAGGAATCTATGAACCTTCTAAACTAGAGGATGCCGAATCCTTCTTAACAACACAATTTGGAGCGATCATGCGATGAAATTTAACTTTTCCTTTCAAAAAGTACTTGATTTCAAAGAAAAAGAAAAAGAGATAGCTCATCAAGAATATGGCACGGTTAAACTTCAACAATCCCAACTAGAGGAACAAATAGAAGGTCTGGAAATGGTAAAGGATGAGGTGTTCAACCAATACAACCAAGTCCATCGAAAAACAGTTTGGGAGATTCAAGAGCTTCAAAATGAAATTGACCATGTCAACCAACAAATGAAAAAGCTGGAGCATCAATCCCAGTTAATACACCAAGAAGTAGAACAAAAACACCAATTGCTAATCGAAAAATCACAGGAAGCAAAAATGTGGAATCAATGGAAAGCAAAATCCAAGGAAGCTTTTCAACAGCAATTAAATCGACAAGAGCAAGCCATGTTGGATGAAATGGCCATCCTTCGCTATTCCCGGAGGGTATGAGGAGAGAATCAAATGGAAGAAAAGCACCGCTCAAAACTAGCAAATATCGTTTACATTGTGATCATTCCGTTAGTATTTACGGTCATCTTGGTTGCCTTTTTATTGAAATTTATGGGCTTTCCAGTAGGGAAAACATTTCAAGAATGGGGAAATCAAATACCGCTTATTAATCAATTGGTTGCTGACCCAACTCCTGTACAGGCAGAAAATCAGGATGATTCAAATTACTGGAAGAACAAATATGAAATGAGCAATTCTACTATCAAAGAGAAGGATCAAAAAATATCAAACTTACAAAAAGAACTTAGTTCCAATCAAAACGGGTTAAAGGACCTTAAACAGAAAAATGCGGATTTACAGACCCAATTAACAGAGAAAGAAACACAAAAAGCTCAAGAAGATATGAAACAAGTGGCAGGGATTTATGAAAATATGTCTTCATCTAAAGCTGCAAAGATTTTTGAAGCAATGTCCTTGGAGGATGCTTCCTTAACACTAATGTTGCTAGATCAAGAGCATCAAAGCAGTATTCTTGGGGGTATGAAGGATCCAAAGAAAGCTGCGCGAATAACGATGATGATGAAGGAAATACCGTCACTTTATGAAACCGAACAGAAAACGGTCGAAGAACAGGTGCAAGAACTTGCTTTAAAACAGGAGAATCCCGCGGATACATTAGCGGAAACAATCGCTGGGATGCCTCCAGCTCAATCTGCAGTTATTATCCAATCAATGATGAAAAGTAACTCGATTGTAGCGATGGAGCTCATGAAAAATATCAGTACATCTACCCGGTCTCAAATCTTAACGGAAATTACCAATGTTGATGCTAAATTAGCCGCACAAATCACTGCCGATTTAAACAACTAGAAATAACTCCAAGGAAGGAGAAAATCATGAAACGCACGATTCTTTTTTTTGTTATGTTTTTTTATCTATTTTCTTTTCAATCCACAACCTTTGCCGCAGGTTCAACATCCGGCGGCGAGCCTTCCGTCTATGATTCTATCCAAAAAGGCGAAACGAAATCTCAGGCAACACCGACAAAAGCCAAGGATAGTCAATCAACTTCTTTAATCCCCTTATTCTTGAAGTTTATTTTCTCGTTTGTTTTGGTGATTGGATTATTGTTTGTTTTATTACGTTTTTTATCAAAAAAAGGAAACGTGATGCAAACAAATGGACCAGTCCTTCCAATCGGCAGTCATATGCTTGGTAATAACAAATCCATGCAAGTCTTACTCATTGGTCAAACCATCTATATTGTTGGAGTTGGGGATGACGTTACGTTAATTCGTACAATTACTCAGGGTGAAGAGTATCAGCATCTATTAGAAAGCTATGAAAATCAAGCAGTCGATGGGCAGACACCAAAGTGGTTTCCAAAGGATACGAAAAAAATCTGGAATACTGTGTTTCGCAAACATTTACAAAAAATGCACCATGAAAATGGGGAGGAGTAGGAAAATGTTAAGGAAGTTAGCTATACTTGTTCCTCTTCTTTCGCTTGGTTTGATTTCAGTGGTGCATGCAGCTGCTCCAGCAGATACCATTTTACCAGGAATTGATTTTGGCTCATCAAGCGATCCTGATAAAGTTTCCAATACAATGCGCATCATTTTGTTAATAACGGTGCTATCAATAGCACCTGCAATACTTGTCATGATGACCTGTTTTACCCGTATCATCGTCGTGTTTGGATTTGTACGAAATGCGTTGGGAACACAGCAAATTCCTCCCAATCAAGTCTTAATCGGATTATCATTATTCATGACTTTTTTTATCATGGGTCCGACATTTACTGAAATGAACCAAAACGCACTACAGCCATTTCTAGCAGGTAAAATGACGCAGCAGGAAGCGTTCAAATCGGCTAGTGACCCGTTGAAAGAATTCATGGCTAAACAAACACGGGAAAAAGATTTAGCCCTTTTTATGGATTATGCCAAAATGAAAAAACCGGAACAGGTGAATGATATACCACTCACTGCCTTAGTACCAGCCTATGCAATCAGTGAATTAAAAACAGCTTTTCAGATGGGGTTTATGATCTTTATCCCGTTCCTTGTCATCGATATGATTGTTTCTAGTGTTCTGATGTCTATGGGGATGATGATGCTCCCTCCAGTGATGATTTCGCTTCCGTTTAAGATTCTATTATTTATATTAGTAGATGGCTGGCATTTAATTGTTAAATCATTACTTGTGAGTTTCTAAGAAGGGGAGTTTAACCATGTCAACGGAACTAATTTTACGAATAGCACAAGAAGCTATTTACACGATACTCATCGTTACCGCTCCAGTAGCCGGGATTGCCTTAATTGTCGGTTTATTAGTTAGTATATTTCAGGCAACCACTCAAATTCAGGAACAAACACTTGCTTTTGTCCCGAAAATCGTTGCCGTGTTTCTCTCAATCTTGTTTTTTGGTCCGTGGATGCTGAGGCACGTGGTCGATTTCACACAAAATTTATTGGGAAATCTTTCTCAATTTGTCGGATAAGTGATGAATATGGATGCTGCGACTTTGTGGACCCTTTTACTTATTTTTGTGCGCATCACGACATTTATGGTTACAGCCCCATTATTTTCAGGACGTCAAATACCCAGCCAATACAAAATTGGTTTTAGTGCAGTCCTTAGTATCCTCTGTGTGGGGATGGTTAAAGAACCAATTCCATCACTTGACGAGTCGATCATTATCGTTTTAATTCTCAAAGAGTTTTTGGTTGGAATTGTGCTGGGGATGGTAGGGAATATTCTGCTCTATGCGGTCCAAATGGCAGGCTCATTAATGGATGTTTTGATTGGTTTTTCGATGGCAAGTCTTTTTGACCCTACGTTTGGGACTAGCTCTCAATTAACGGGACGGATGCAAAATGCTCTTGCACTTCTGGTTTTATTGGCAACGGATGGTCATCATCTCCTCATTGAAGGGATATTAACTAGTTTTGATTGGATTCCAATTCAAGCGTCGGTTCCGGCATTTACGGACGGCAGTCTAGCGTCCTTTCTGCTTGACTGTGTCCAGCAGATGTTTTTAATCGGCTTTATGATGGCTGCTCCAATTATTGGAACGTTGTTTCTTGTGGACGTCGCTTTGGGAATTATTGCGAGGACTGTGCCACAGATGAACTTGTTTGCGGTTTTCCCACCTTTGAAAATTATGATTCATTTTTTCATATATATATTTATTTTACCTAGTTTCTTTTATTTGTTAAAAATACTTTTTGAAAACATGTTTGGCTCAATGTATTCGATTCTGAAAATAATGGGGGTGTAGAAGGATGCTTCTTCGTTTAGATTTGCAATTGTTTTCTGATGAAAAGACGGAAAAAGCCACGCCAAATAAGCGGCGGGATGCGAGAAAAAAAGGGCAGGTTGCAAAGAGCCCGGAGGTTTCTTCTGCCCTCACATTACTGTTCAGCTTCTCTTTTTTTATGATCGGCGGAAAGAGTTTTATAGAAGGATGCTTGAATATCTATCGGCATAGTTTCCAAGAGTATTTACTTTGGGATCTATCCATCTCCAGCACCCAGCTGTTATTTAATCAATTATTGTGGGATGTAACGAAATTGGTTTTGCCTATCTTTGCAGTGGTCCTGGTTGCAGGGGTTCTAGCAAACTATATGCAGGTTGGATTTATGTTTAATGTCGAGTCCTTAAAAATGAATTTAGGAAAACTTAACCCGCTTCAAGGGGCAAAACAGATTTTCTCAATGCGGTCGATTGTGGAATTAATCAAATCCATCATGAAAATCGTTATTACATCGCTCATTGTTTTTTTGATGATATGGAAGCAGAAAAATGAGTTATTTTCGATTGGTGAAAAAAACCTCTATGATTCTGCCAGATTTATAGGGTCACTCACCGTGAAAATTGGGATATCGATAGCGATTTGTTTGGTGGCATTGGCAGCTGCCGATTATTTCTATCAATGGTTTTCTCATGAAAAGAAAATTCGGATGTCCAAACAGGATATTAAAGATGAACATAAAAAGATGGAAGGCGATCCTTTGATAAAAGGGAAGAGGAGAGCGAGGCAGCAGCAGTTGGCGATGAATCGGATGATGCAGGATCTGCCTCAGGCGGATGTCGTGATTACCAATCCTACGCACTTTGCTGTAGCTATCAAATATGATTTTGAAACAATGGCTGCACCAGAAGTGATTGCCAAAGGAAAAGATCATATTGCCTTAAAAATCAAGGAAATCGCTAAAGAAAATAAAATTATGACGGTTGAAAACAGACCATTGGCTCGCGCCCTTTATGCGGCGGTGGAAATCGGCCAGCCAATACCAGAAGAATTGTTCAATGCCGTGGGGGAGATTTTAGCGTATGTTTACTATCAAGAAGGTCGGTATAAGGGGATGATGGCATGAAAATAAAAGAGTTTTCGGTATTCATCGTTGTCATATTGATTGTCACTATGATGATCATTCCACTGCCAACACTACTATTGGATTTTCTATTAATCTTCAATATCTGCGCGTCATTGATGATTTTGTTAGTGGCTATGAATACGAAAGAACCATTAGATTTTTCTATTTTTCCAACAGCTTTATTAATAACCACATTATTTCGATTAGCGCTTAATGTATCAACCACTCGTTCCATTCTATCAAAGGCTGACGGCGGTAAAGTAATCGAGACGTTTGGGTCCTTTGTAATTGGCGGCAGCCCGGTTATCGGTTTTATTGTCTTCCTCATTCTTGTTGTCATTCAATTTATTGTCATTACCAAGGGTTCGGAAAGGGTTGCAGAAGTAGCGGCCCGTTTTACATTGGACGCAATGCCTGGTAAGCAAATGAGTATTGATGCTGATATGAATGCTGGATTAATTAGTGAACAAGACGCCCGAGCTCGCCGTCGAAAAATTGAAATGGAGTCGGATTTTTACGGGGCCATGGACGGGGCAAGTAAGTTTGTAAAAGGAGATGCCATAGCCGGTATTATTATCCTTTTAATCAACGTTATTGGTGGGTTTATCATTGGGATTGCCATCCATGGCATGGGTTTTGCAGAAGCTGCGAGCACCTTCACCCTGTTATCAGTGGGTGATGGATTGGTAAGCCAGGTACCTGCCTTACTAATTTCAACCGCTACCGGGATAACGGTGACTCGAGCGGCAACTGATGGCAGTTTGGGATCAGATATTATGCAGCAAATTTTCAATTACCCTAAATTGCTATACATTGTGGCTGTTACCATTTTTATGCTTGGATTATTTACTCCAATTGGTCTTTTTTTAACATTGCCCGTTGCTGGGATATTAGCATTTAGTGCGTATACAATGCAGAAAACTGCGAAAAAAGAAGAACTCCTTAATGAACAGGTTGAAACGGATGTAATGGAGGATGATATCAGCAATCCAGAAAAAGTAATAAGTTTGTTACAACTTGATACATTGGAATTAGAAATTGGATATGGCTTAATTCCATTAGCCGACCAAAAACAAGGCGGGGACATACTCGATCGAATTGTGATGATCCGCAGGCAATTTGCCATTGAATTAGGGCTTGTTATTCCTACCATCAGAATTCGCGATAATTTACAATTAACACCAAACCAGTATGTGTTAAAATTCCGCGGCAGTAAAATTGCAAGCGGAGAAGTGTACTTGGATCACTTCCTCGCCATGAATCAAGGAGCAGATGGGGAGGGGATCGAGGGGATTCATGTGATTGAACCTGCATTTGGATTGCCTGCCACTTGGGTCAGTATAGAGGCAAAACAAATGGCTGAGCTTATGGGTTATATGATTGTGGATCCGCCATCTGTTATTGCTACTCATTTAACAGAAGTATTGAAACAGCATGCCTATCAATTGCTGAGAAGAGAAGAAACAAAGGAGTTAATTGACAACTTAAAAGAAACTCATCCTACACTGGTGGAAGAACTTGTTCCAAATCTTCTTTCAAACGGTGATATTCAAAAAGTATTACAGAATTTACTTCGCGAGCAAATCTCAATTCGCGATTTAGCGGCTATTTTTGAAACATTAGCTGATTATGCGGTTTATACAAAGGAACCTAGGGTTTTAACGGAATATGTGCGTCAGTCCTTGACTCGTCAAATTACAGAGCAATATTCAGAAGCTGGAGTGATCAATGTTTTAACAGCTGGAGCCACTTTAGAGAAAGGAATTTCGGATTGTATCCAGCAAACGGAAGCCGGAGGGTATTACCTTTCAATGGACCCACAGACATCTAGAAGGATTACGGAAGTTTTACAGGAACAAATTGACCGAGTGGTTAAAGCTGGAGGTCTGCCGATTTTTCTCACTTCACCTTCGATTCGAATGTATTTAAAACAATTTGTTGATAAAATCATGCCGACCGTACCTGTTCTCGCGTATACGGAGCTGGAACCTACTATTGAGATCCAAAGTATAGGAGTGGTGAATATATGAAAACAAAGAAAATCGTTGCAGATTCTATGCCCCTAGCTTTAAAAATGGTCAGGCAGCAATTAGGTGAAAATGCAATTATTGTGAACACCAGGACGATAAATAAAGGCGGGATATTAGGTTTTTTTTCGAAACAAAAATATGAAGTGACAGCCTATTCCATTGATCAGGATACCCAAAAGACGGAGCCGAAATTTTCATTAGAAATAAAGGAGAAATCCAATCAACCTGTAAAGAGAAATAACGAATTTAAAATCAACTACATAGATATAGAAGACAATAAATCGGGTTTCCACAAGAAACCCCAGGAGTTATATAATTTTTATTCGAAAACCTCAGCTAGCAATGAAAAATCGGATTCCGTGCCAGCGTCGAGGCCTATTGATTATGAGAGAAGTGTTTCATCAGTAACCAAGGCAAGGGATCATGAAAATCCATTGCTGGAGGAAATGCAGCAGATGAAAAAAATCATGATGACTTTCATGATGAACGATAGACAGGGAGAGGTCTTACCCCGTAGCTTGGCTAAGTGGGTTACCCAATTGAAAAAACAGGGTGTCGATGAGGAAGTTGTCGGGGAAATAGTTAACCGTATTTTAAAGAAGTATGATTCTCCGATTGAATTGGGTGAAGAGGTTTTCGAAACGGAGCTTTTAACCATTATTGCTAGAATAATTGAGAAGAAATTACCTCTTACAAACGTGGTTCACGAGCGAACTCGGATGATAAATATAATTGGACCTACAGGTGTAGGGAAAACCACATCCATTGCTAAACTAGCTACAGAACAAGTGTTAAAACAAAAACGTAGAGTTGCAATGATAACCACGGATGTCTATCGAATTGCAGCAGTAGAACAGCTAAAAACCTATGCAGCAATTCTAAATGTTCCAGTTGAAGTAGTTCGTACCGCAGATGAACTAGGAACGGCACTTAAAAAACTTGAACATTATGATTTAATCTATATGGATACAACAGGTCGTAATTATAAAGAAGTCCAAAACCGTGAATCTATTAACCAATTTTTAAATCATCCTCTTGAAAGTGATAATTATTTGGTGTTAAGTATGACCACTAAATATGAAGATATGGAAGTATTATTAGAAGAGTTTTTGGAGAGTCCAATAAAAAAATTGATACTTACAAAATACGATGAGACGACGAGTTATGGTTCGATTCTAAATATTGCTTATAAATATCCGTATCAATTATCGTATATAACCAATGGACAGAGTGTTCCTGAAGATATTACTACAATCGATGCTAAAAGGCTTGCAAGATGTCTGCTCGGAAAGGAAAGTTAACATGGACCAAGCACAAAGTCTTAGAGAATATATGCATCAGTTAAATGTCCAGCAGGCACCCAAACATGAAATGCCTGAAAAAATAGGAAACCATTCTGCCCGGGTTATAACCGTTACGAGTGGAAAGGGCGGAGTGGGCAAATCGAATTTCACCCTTAACTTTGCCTTAGGCTTAAATGCAGTCGGGAAAAAAGTGGTTGTCTTGGATTTAGATTTATCTACGGCCAATATTAATATCCTCATGGGGATAACGGCGCGGAATAGTCTTGCGGATGTTCTCCACCGGCAGAAATCGGTATGGGATGTATTGGAAAAAGGGACGGCAGGTATCGATTATATATCAGGCGGACTGGAGATACAGGACCTTTTGGAGTTAGATCCCCACACATTGTCATTTTTTTGGAGTCAGATTCAAGAATTGCAAACCTATGCCGATTTTATTTTACTAGACACCGGTGCAGGCATATCAAAGGAATTGGTGGATTTTATCCTAGCTTCCGATGAAACCATATTAGTCACTACACCGGAACCAACGGCGATTGCTGATTCCTATGCTGTTTTGAAAACTGTCCTTCAATTCACCAGACAGACTCCTAAATTTCGTTTGGTAGTAAACCGTGCCCAATCCTATCGAGAGGCGGTTGATACATCTAGAGCGATCAAAAATGCATCCAGTAGTTTCCTGAAATTTAAATTGGTTACTCTGGGGTTTTTGATGGAGGATGTCCATGTACGACAGTCCGTTCGATCGCAGTTGCCATTTTTTATCTCGTATCCTAATTGTGAAGCATCCAAAAACATGAAACAAATAATCCATTCCTTTCTGCCTGAATCGGATGAGTTTCCTTCGACTTCAACCAATGGGATTCGCAATTTTTTCGAAAAAATATTCTTATCACGTAAGTAAAAGGAGGAGAGGAACAGATGGCTGCAAATTGGAAGCTTAATGCATTCTTGGGCTTAACAGCGTTCCTACTTACCTATTTACTTTCTTACACGAATAATATGTGGCAAACGTCATTGTTTAGAGCAGGTATTGGTTTTCTTGTCTTCTTTGTTTTGGGCTATGTGGTACGCCTTGTTTTGAATAAAGTGAAAATAAAGAATACCTCGAGCTCGATTCATGAACATCATTCGGTTGAGGGAAGTAACGTAGAAATGGAATCAAGTAGGCATGAAGGAAACCAATGGGAAGAATCATTTCAACAAATTCCTCTGAACGGCTTACACAAAGGAGAAAACACATAAGTTCCAGAAGAAATTACACATACCATCCGTATATGGACAGCCCAAGACCAGGAGGGGATAAACGTTGAAAGCAGGTTTAAAGGAAACTATACCATCTGATTTTCTGTGGAGGACTTATCGTGAAAATCATGATTCAAGATCACAGGAAAATCTGGTCAAACAATATATGTATTTAGTTGAACAAATGGCTAATCGAATGAGTCAAAGCATCCCCCAGCGTATTATTCCAAAAGAGGACTTAATGGGGTTAGGGTATATTGGTTTACTTGAAGCAATCAGAAAATTTGATTATAAAAAGGGATTTCAATTCGAAACATTTGGACTCTGGCGGATCAAAGGAGCGATGCTTGATGGAATTCGGCAAATGGACTGGGTGCCACGCGGATTAAGAGAAAAAGCCAAAAAACTGAACAGTGCTTTTCGGGATCTAGAACAAAAGTTGATGAGATCGCCAACCGAAGAGGAACTTAGCCAATATTTGAACATGCCGTTTGATGAAGTGGATAAAGCAATGGCTGCTTTGTCCGTATCTACACTGATTTCTCTTAATGAACCAATGAATTCGAATGAAGATGAAGGGAAACAGCAGAGCCGCTTAGATCAAATTAAAGACGAAAATTTTGTTAACCATGACCGCCAAATGCAAATGGCGGATTTCCGGCAAATGATTGCTGCCTGCATTGATAAAATGCCTGAAAATGAGAGGTTAGTTATATCCTTATTGTATTACGAGGGACTATCTCAAGTAGAAATTGCCGAAGTTTTAAATCTTACCAAGGGGCGAATCTCTCAGATCCATTCCCGAGCGATTCTCCGAATTAGACAAAGCTTTGAAGCTAAAGGGTATTCCTTAGACTCATTCATGTGAGATGAAGATGATAACTATTTTTTAAGGCTCTTTTCGTAAACTTTGTTGCTATCGGAGCTTTATTAGTGTTACTTACTATGTTTCTAGGCAATTTTCGCAAAGGTTATTACGAAAAGATGCCACGAAGCATATAGGTATACGGGTTGATGAACTTATACGAAAAACAACAATCTATGCGAAAATAGCCTTTTTTAAACACTCTTTCAAGGGTGTTTTTTTTATTTAAATGGCAGAAATGGTTAAACAATTGTTTTGTTTTTCCGATAACTACAATGGTAGTCTATCTATCGCTAAGAATCAAAATAAAAAATTTAGAAGAAATGGTGTTGTAGAATAGCTGTGGCTAAGAAAATAATTGAAGCAAAAGTCAATGAACAATTATTCTTTGGTCAAAATAATGTTTTAGAAATGGTTGCAAGAGGCTGCCCATTTAAAGAAGTTTTAGAAGTAATTGTTTTTTTTGTTGAAAAGGCTTTGGATGAAGGTCAATGTTCTCTTCATTTAATGAATGAAAAGGCGACTAGCCTTCATTTAGGTGCAGCGCCAAATGTTCCAACTGATTTCCATGATCAAATTCAGAACATACCGATTGGTCCGAAAGAAGGTTCTTGTGGAACAGCTGCTTACTTTAATCGTCTCATCATCGTATCAGATATCGCCAATGATCCACTCTGGAAGAAAACAAAGGATACTGCCCTTAAACATAAGATAGAAGCATGCTGGTCTTCTCCTATTTGTGATAATCAGCAAAAGGTCCTAGGGGTCTTTAGTATCTACTATGATTTGCCATACATACCGACAGAATGGGATAAACAAGTGATCCAGGAGGCGGCCTATCTTACTAGTTTAGTCATCCAACATTATCGGACCGAAGAGAAGGTTAATTTTTTGACCCATCATGACGAACTAACAGGCTTAGCCAACAGACGACTATTTGATGAAAAAGTAAATATTGCCATCAAACTTTTTAAAAAAGAGGAGAGCAAATTACTAGGGGTCTTGTACTTTGATTTAGACCGGTTTAAACGAATCAATGATTATCTTGGGCATAATGTGGGCGATCAATTACTAAAGAAAGTAGCAGAACGAATCCAGGGGTGCATTCGAAATAATGATGTAGTGTCCCGGCAAGTAAGCGATGAGTTTACTATTTTATTAGAAAATGTTACAAAACATGAAATATCCCAAATTACTAAGAGAATATCAGATAAATTTGCTTTGCCATTTATCATTGATGGTCATGAAGTTTATGTTACTCCAAGTATTGGGATTAGTCTTTTTCCTCCAGACGGAAAAAACGCGGATGAGCTGATAACGAAAGCGGATATAGCAATGACCCAAGCTAAAAAGTATGGCAGGAACAATTTTCAATTTTATAATCCAAATTTGGAAAAGCATAATTTTGACCGCTTAGATATTGAAAATGAACTAAGGAAGGCCATCGAAAAGAATGAATTTATTCTTCATTACCAGCCTATCATTGATCTTTCAGCCAATCGGATAACCGGTGTAGAAGCATTAGTTCGCTGGGAACACCCTCACCGTGGGAAAATCTCACCAGACTATTTTATTCCGGTTGCGGAAGAGACTGGAATGATCATCCTGATTGGTGAAATCGTCTTAAAAAAAGCCTGTGTTCAAATGAAAAAATGGCAGGATAGCGGCCTTTTTCTGTCGACCATTTCAGTGAATATATCAATTCGCCAGTTTTTCCAACCCAACCTGGTTCCAATGATTGCTCAAATAATAAAAGATACTGCGATCAACCCTGCTAGCCTTACGATTGAAATAACAGAGAGTATGACAATGGATGTGGAAACAGCCACGACTATTTTACATGATTTAAAAGGTCTAGGTGTTAATATTTCAATCGATGATTTTGGAACAGGGTATAGCTCACTTAGTTATTTGAAAAAATTCCCGATTGATTATTTAAAAATAGATCGTTCATTCATTAACGATATTGCGAAAAGTAAAGATGATGAAAATATTGCCACTACGATCCTGTTAATGGCCCATAACTTGGGACTAAGTGTTATTGCCGAAGGGGTGGAAACCAGCGAACAGTTAGGAATCCTTCGCCAGCACCGTTGTAATGAAGCTCAAGGTTTTCTATTTAGTAAACCTCTACCAGAGAATGATTTGAAGCACTTATTAGGTAATTTACCGGTTAGTTTTTTTAATCATCGGAGATAGATTAAGATAATTTATTTTGAATCCTGAAACAGAATATTATATAATTTTCGTTAGGGCCATTCTCAGGTCGATTGGGCTTGACCTACATAAAATAATAGGATTAGGAGTAGTAAAATGGAAAAAGTACTTATTTTCGGTCATAAAAATCCTGACACCGATACAATTTGTTCTGCGATTGCCTATGCAGACCTAAAAAAACAATTAGGAATGGATGTTGAACCAATCCGCTTAGGACAAATCAATGGTGAAACAGAATATGCGCTAAACCATTTCAACACAGAAGTTCCTCGTTTGGTAGAAGCGGTTGCAAGTGAAGTGAATTCAGTTATTTTAGTAGATCATAATGAGCGCCAGCAAAGTGCTAATGATATTTCTGATGTTCGTGTTCTAGAAGTAATTGACCACCACCGTATTGCGAACTTTGAAACAAGCGATCCATTGTATTACCGCTGCGAGCCTGTAGGCTGTACAGCAACCATCTTAAATAAAATGTATAAAGAAAACAATAAAGAAATTAGTAAACAAATTGCAGGTCTTATGCTTTCTGCTATTATTTCTGACTCTTTATTATTTAAATCCCCAACCTGTACGCCAGAAGATGTTGCAGCAGCACGCGAGTTAGCAGAAATTGCTGGTGTGGATGCAGATGCATATGGCCTAGAAATGCTAAAAGCTGGAGCAGACGTTCGAGATAAGTCTATTTCAGAACTGTTAAGCCTTGATGCAAAAGGATTTGAAATGGGTTCAAGTAAAGTAGAAATCGCTCAAGTCAATGTCGTAGACACTGCCGATGTGCTTTCTCGTCAAGACGAATTAGAAGCAGCAATTTCTACAATTATCGAAGAAAAGAACCTAGATTTATTCTTATTTGTGGTAACTGATATCTTAACAAACGATTCAGTTGGTTTGGCTTTAGGAAGCAAAACAGCTGCTGTCGAAAAAGCTTATAATGTTACACTTTCGAATAACACAGCTACCTTAAAAGGTGTCGTTTCTCGTAAAAAGCAAATTGTACCAGTTTTAACTGATATTTTTACTAAAGGTGAGTAGAAAAATAGACCGTCCATGAACTTTTCATGGACGGCTTTTTTTGCTTTGCAGACCTATATAAAAAATTCCTTCTTTCCATCGATAATCTTTTGTTGTAATCTATTAAATATTTAGAAAATCGAAATTATCTTATAATTTATGGAGAGGAAGGAATTTTTGCATGCTGTTTTTGTCACTGATTAGTTCTTTTTTTAATGCATTGAATGCGCTTTATGCAAAGAAGATAGTGGGGGAAATGAGAGATAATAATAGTTTCATTGTTACATCATTTGCCTACATAGGTTTGTTTCTTGGATTGACATTGCCGTGGCTTTATTTATTCAAAGCAAACCCAATCTCGATATCTTTACTAATTTTAGTTGTTTTCTTGGATATGTTAGGGAATTTACTGTTCTTTAAAGCAATGAACAAAATCGAGGTATCCGTCCTTTCAGTTTATATGGCATTAACACCATTATTCACGTTTATTCCAAATTCTATCTTGTATGGCTTTCATCCATTTGTGCTCGTGTCTGTTTTGTTTATCATGGTGGGGGTTTATTTTTTAAATTTGAAAGGTCGGAACCCGCTAACTCCATTTCTTGAATTGAAAAAAGCAGGGAATTTATTGGGGATTGCTTCAGCAGTGGTTTTCGGTGTTAGTATGGTGCCTTCTCAGCAGTTACTTGTTCATGGCTGGGTCAATCCAGTTACACTTTATTTTTACCGTGCTTGCGGTATTGCCCTTATTACCTATGTAATTTACCGTCCGAAGATCTGGTTTCCGAGCCTTCATAAACATCTAAGTTTACGTGGAATTACCGTCATTATCCAATGGATCTGTCTGTTTACAGCATTAAAGTTTGCTGATGGAACACTGGTCGTCTCACTTGCGTTCACCTCACCTTTATTTGCTGTTTTCTTAGCGTGGTACTATTTTAAAGAACGAATTACGCCTGCTAAGCTAACTGCTTGTGTGATTACTATACTGGGTATTATTATTACTGTCGTTTAACTGAAAAATGACGTGTGCACTTCACAATGCACACGTCATTTCTCATCTGTCCCTTATTCAAAACGTGAATTACTTCACCAGTTGTGTCAGCTTTTCTTTCACAAACGGATAAAGGCTTACTGCTAAATGAATATTCAAAAATTGTTGGCTGTCTGATAAATCTGTAGAAAGAATCTCTTCGATCCGCTTTAACCGATACATCAATGTATTGGTATGAACATGGATGGATGAGGCAGCTTCTTTCGCATTTTGATTGTATTCGAGATAAGCGAAAAGCGAAGGGAGGAGCTCTCCCTTTCGAGATTGATCATATTCAAAAAGAGGTCCTAGAACTTCCATAATAAAATCTAGGAGTTCCTCCTCGGTATTTTGCAGGAGAAGTCTTTGGACACCAAGTTCTTTATAACTGATTATTTGGTTTTTTCCTCCAAAGCTTTGAAGGAATTGTAAGCACTTCGCTGCTTCCTGCATCGATTTCGAGACCTTCAATAAACTGGAATGGATTCTGCCGATGCCAATAGAAACAGTGGTTCCCCAATTTTTTATCTGAATTTCCTGCTGGAATTTTGATACTAGTTCCTTCACCTGCTGATGTGCATAGGTGCTGGAAACTTTCTGGTGAAAGGTTAACAGTATAACGATTTGATCTTGATTTCGGACGGCCATCCCTTTTAAAGGATTTTTTAAAAATACGCGGTTCGCCATTTGGACTAGATGGCGGATGATACTGTTCTTTTTATGGGTATTATCCATTTCATCCAGTCGAATCATCACCGCTACATAATCCCCCAGCGGATCGAAATCCATCTGTTTTGCTTTTTGAAGAATGGTACCATCCATTTTACCGGAAAAAAGAACATCAATTAGTTCTCCATTTATTGTCTCCTGTGCCTCAAAAATGGCTTGGTCCTTTACCAATTCGAGTGATATGACCGTACAAGCATGCTCTAATGCGGCAATATCAACGTCACGCATTTTTTTAGTTGAAACGATAATCAGAGAGCCATAAAGTGTCGGTTTTGCTCCAATCGGAAGGATGGTAATCCAGTGATTTTCATTGTTCATATTTATTTCAGGCAAGGAACGGATCTTTCCAGGTGTTTTAATAGACTCTTGTGCCAATTCCCGAATGGTAATTAATTCATCTTCAGTAAGGTTGATTTTAAAGGCAGAGGAAATCAATTCACCAAGATCATCAAATAACAAAATTGTCTGGCCTGTTGTATCATGCAAATAGGTAATAATGGAATCGAGCCCCTCCCCATGTAATACAAGAGCAGCCAACTGATTATGGATATCAACAGAGTGGGATAACATCTCATTTTGTTTGGAAATCGTATTATTTAATTTTTCCAGTTGTTTTACCGTCTCTTCCTGCTCACGGTAAAGGTTTGCTTTCTCCAGTGCTACGGCAGCTTGATGGGCAATCGCAGTGAGAAGATTAATATCCTCTGGGATAAAGTGTAATGATGGATCAAATGAGTCAAGCGTTATCACACCGATACATTCTCCTTTTGACAATATAGGAGCACATATCGATGAATAAGGAAGCGTGGGAATTGATTGATCCATGAGTGCATGATTAGTTTCCGATAGTGTTGCCGTTGCTTTTTCCACTTCTGTCCTGTTGTGAAAAATCAAGCATTTGTGGGCGGAAAAAGCTAAGCCAGTCATCGATTCGCCAGGTTTTAACCTAACCCTGGTAATTTCAGATGTAAAATTGCTGTCAGATTTTGGAATAAGCAAATCTTGGCTAGGGTCATATATGAATAAAACACCCCCGTGCGCTGCATCAATGACTGATACCGTTTGGACCATAATGGAATCAATAATCGTATCAATATCAAGAGATGAGTTTAGGACATTGGAGACATGGATTAATGACTGTAGTTGACGTCGGCTAAGGGTTTCTTTCATCATGCACCTCACATCCTAATTATCATGAAATAAGTAAATACTTCATTTCTTTTGTCTATTGTAACAAACTATTTTAGGTAATGTGTGTTTTTTATCAGGAATTATAATGCAAAAGGGAGATTTTTGTGATTTTTTTGTGATATTACACAAATTGTTTATTAGAAATTTTGTCGAAAATAACATAACAAATATTCAGATAAGTCTTATAATTATAAATATATTAAAAATTATAAGACAAGCCATTAAAGTATTAAACAAACAGAGAATGTGGCAGAAAGGAATAGAGCATTGATTAATAAAGAGAGATTATGGAGTCGCTTGCAGCTTCTTAGTGAAATTGGAAAAACAGAATCTGATGGTGTCACTCGTTTGTCTTTTACTCCGGAAGAAAGAGCAGCTAAAGATCTTGTAGCTACATTTATGAAAGAAGCTAGTTTACAAGTACGTGAGGATGAAGTTGGAAACCTGATCGGCAGGAAGGAAGGATTGAATCCTGCAGCTACTGTGGTATTAACGGGTTCACATGTGGATTCTGTCTTTAATGGAGGAAATTTTGATGGACCGCTTGGTGTACTAGCGGCTGTGGAAGCCCTTCAAGTCATGAATGAGCAAGGGATTGAGACAGAACATCCGATTGAAGTCATTGCTTTTACGGATGAAGAAGGGACAAGATTCAGCTTTGGAATGATTGGCAGCCGGGGGATTGCTGGCACACTTACACAAGAGGAATTGCTAAATAAGGATAAGCAGGGGATCTCCATTGCAGAAGCGTTTGTCGCAAATGGGCTTCAGCCTGAAGCTATTGGCCAAGCAGCACGTAAACCTGAGGAAGTTAAGGCCTATGTTGAACTTCATATTGAACAAGGGAAAGTCCTTGAAGGAAAAAATCTTTCCACCGGGATTGTGTCAGGATTAGCTGGTCCGTTATGGCTCAAGTTTATATTTGAGGGAGAAGTAGGACATGCAGGAGCAACCCCGATGTCTATCAGGCATGATGCCTTGTCAGCTGCAGCAAGAGTGATGCTCCTAATTGAAGCAGAAGCGGCTAAGAATGGAACCACCGTTGGTACAGTGGGACAAATTGAAGTGCAACCAGGTGGAATCAACATCATTCCAGGTAGAGTTGAATTCTCATTAGACCTTCGAGATATTAGTGAAATCGTCCGCGATGAGGTAGAGAACAGTATTAGAGAAAAGGCTGGACAGATTTGTGAAGCCCAAGGGGTGAAGTTAACGATTGAAGACCTGCAGCGGGTTGCACCGGTACCATGCTCGGACATCGTAAAGAATGCAGCAGAAGACGCTTTTGAAAAGTTAGGTCTAGAAAGCTATTACCTTCCAAGTGGTGCCGGTCATGATGGGATGCAATTGATGGACTTATGTCCAATAGGTATGATCTTCATTCGCTCCAAGAATGGAATTAGTCATGACCCCGCGGAATGGAGTTCAAAAGAGGACTGTACAGAAGGTGCCAATGTTCTTTATCATACAGTCCTAAATCTAGCGGTTCAAAAAGTGAATGTAACAACAAACAAATAGGAGATGGCAAGCATGAGTATAAGAACATCATTAAATCTTAATCAACTAGCAGAAGAAACAAAAGAGCAAGTCATTGCCTGGAGGCGGCATTTGCATCAAAATCCTGAACTTTCTTTCCATGAGGAAAAAACATCGCAATTTATTTATGATACCTTACAGTCGTTTGGAAACTTGGAGATTTCCAGGCCGACAAAAACAAGTGTGGTTGCACGTTTAATTGGGCCAGAACCAGGAAAAACGCTGGCGATTCGTGCGGATATGGATGCCTTGCCAATCCAAGAGGAGAACACATTCGAATTTGCCTCCCAAAATCCTGGCGTCATGCATGCTTGTGGACATGACGGCCATACTGCGATGCTGCTCGGGACAGCAAAAATTCTTTCAAGCTTAAAGGATCAAATTAAAGGGGAAGTTCGTTTCTTGTTCCAGCATGCGGAAGAGTTATTTCCAGGCGGTGCTGAGGAAATGGTTCAAGCAGGAGTAATGGACGGAGTAGACCTAGTGATCGGTACGCATTTGTGGTCACCAATTGAAAAAGGTAAGGTTGGGGTGGTTTACGGGTCGATGATGGCTTCACCTGATACCTTTTGGATTACTGTGAATGGTAAAGGTGGACATGCAGCACTGCCACACCAAACCATCGATTCCATCGCTGTTGCTGCCCAGGTTGTAACTAACTTACAGCATATTGTCTCAAGGAATACGGACCCACTTGATAGCTTGGTTATTTCCGTTACCCAATTTATTGGCGGGACCACTCACAATGTTATTCCTGGATCCGTTAAAATTTGGGGCACCGTTCGCAGCTTTGATCCAACACTTCGAGAATCCATTCCTGCTAAAATGGAACGCGTCGTCAAAGGTATTACCGAAGCACATGAAGCATCCTACGAATTCAAATATGAGTTTGGCTACCGTCCTGTCATCAATGATAACGAAGTGACAGCAGTGATAGAAGAAACCGTTCGCGAGGTCCTTGGTGAAGAGGCACTTGATCTAATGAAACCAAATATGGGTGGAGAAGATTTCTCGGCATTTATGGAAAAAGCTCCAGGTTGTTACTTCTATGTGGGAGCGGGTAATGAGGAGCAAGGAATTACCTATCCACATCATCACGAACGTTTCACAATTGATGAAGAGGCACTAGAGATTGGGGTAAAAACTTTCCTGCATGCTACCTTTAAATTTTTAGCTTAAATCACTCTATCGAGAACCTACGTGCAAATAATAGAAATATAGAATTCACGAAGGTTCCTCTAAATGGATAGAAACAAGGCAGCATCATTAAACAAAATTGGGGGTTTATCTATGAAATTACATCAACTTCTTGCAATCATACCGTTTATTGGATTACTAGGCGGAGTTCCTTTCGTTAATAAAGTCACTCCCTACGTGTTCGGGATGCCTTTTGTTCTCTTTTACATTGTTCTTTGGGTAGTGATTACATCAGGAATTATGGCAATTGTGTTTAAACTGGACCCAGCAAATCAGGAGGAGGAGATCTAATGAATACAGCATTAATTATTATTTTTGGATTTTTAGCTTTTTCCATCTTCCTTGGTGTTCAGGCCCAAAAAGGGAAAGAAATGAGCCTCGAACAATGGTCCGTCGGCGGTCGTGGCTTTGGTACCATCTTCGTTTTCTTATTAATGGCAGGGGAAATTTACACTACTTTTACCTTCTTAGGCGGAAGTGGATGGGCTTACGGTAAGGGCGGGCCTACTTATTATATCTTGGGGTATGGCTGTTTAGCGTACATCATGTCTTATTGGTTGCTTCCAGCCATTTGGAAATACGCAAAGGATAACAAATTAATGTCTCAATCCGACTTTTTTGTTAGTAAATATAAGAGTCCTTTACTCGGTGTTTTTGTCTCTCTAGTTGGTGTTGTCGCACTAATTCCATATCTTGTCCTCCAATTAAAAGGTCTAGGAATTATTGTTTCTGAAGCTTCTGGTGGTTCCATTTCATCCACTGCAGCGATCTGGATTGGTGTTATTGCAGTAACGGTTTACGTAATGATTTCCGGAATTCACGGTTCTGCTTGGACAGCAGTCATTAAGGATATCATGATTTTAGGTATTGTTTTATTCTTGGGAATTTATCTGCCAATTCATTACTATGGTGGCTTCCAATCAATGTTTGAAGCGATTGAAGCGGCAAAGCCGGGATTCCTTGCTCTTCCTGAAACTGGTTTAAGTGTATCTTGGTTTATTTCTACCGTACTATTAACGGCACTTGGTTTCTATATGTGGCCGCATACGTTCGGATCGATTTATTCAGCACAAAGTTCAAAGGTATTCCGTAAGAATGCGATTATCATGCCGCTTTATCAGCTAGTGTTATTGTTTGTCTTTTTTGTAGGCTTTGCTGCTATCCTTCAGGTGAAAGGGTTAGAGGGAGCAGAAGGTGACCTTGCTTTACTAAAGCTTTCGATGCAAACATTTGATCCATGGGTAGTCGGATTAATCGGAGCGGCTGGTTTATTAACAGCTATCGTCCCAGGTTCCATGATTATGATGTCTGCGGCTACTTTATTAGCGAAAAACGTTTATAAGGTGTTTGTACCAAAAGCGTCTGACCATCAAGTATCTAAATTAGCCAAGAACTTAGTCCCTGTAGTTGCCCTTATCGCTTTATACTTTACCTTTAAAGGCGGGGACACACTAGTAACCTTGTTATTAATGGGATACAGCCTTGTAACACAATTGTTCCCAGCATTGGTATTCAGCTTAGCTAAGAAGAATGTGGTCACAAAAGCAGGAGCGTTTGCAGGTATTGCAGTTGGGGTATTTACAGTGGCCTACATTACAATCAGTGCTTCGACAGTTGGGACTCTTTTCCCGGCGCTGCCACAATTCGTTAAAGACCTAAATGTTGGCGTTATCGCGTTAATCATCAATTTAGTCGTTACATTTGCAGTAAGTTTAGTGACCATATCAATGAACGCTGCTAAAAACACCAATGAGCGTGTGGCATAATTAAGATATCAATAAATAAAACACCTCCAAGTCGATGATTACTGACTCGACTGGGGTGTTTTATTTTTGTAAAAGGCTATGTTAAAGCTTATTATTGATTTTGGCACCCTGTTGATTGGAGCGCAGCGACGAGGAGGCTTCCCGTACCGCCCGCGGAAAGCGAAGCGCCTGGAGCGGAAATCAACAGGCATGTTTGACAGAGCCTTGTACCAAGTGAATTTAGTCCATCTGATTTTGATTTTCTTCTTTTCTCTGATTCATTAAGAAAAAGGTTAATGGCTGGTCAGAACCTGTCATTAATTTATATACATAAGTTGACGTGAGTTTATACCCGTCATCTATTTTAGTGGCTAAGTAATTCGTCCGTTCAAACAGAATCGAACGAATGTGATTGATCTGACGGGAGATTTTGTCCATCAGGGCTTCTTGAGTATCCAAACGCTGTAAAACTCCACCTTGAAACTCCTCTTGTTTCGTGATTTTTTCGGCAACCTCTTTTTGTAATTCCAACTGTTCATTCATTTGAAGGACTAGTTGATGATTAGCCTTTTCGTATCGCTCCAACTGATTTCGTAAATCGTTCAGTTGTTCGCCTACATTGTTCCATTGGGTGGATTGTGTTTTTTCTTGTAATTGTGTTTGCATCCCTAATTCGGATAATGCTTTTTCAAGTGCAGCATTTGCCTTTTGTTGTTCATTCATTAAATCAGATAGAAAATCCTGTCGTGATATCTTTTGATTCGGTGTGTTTAGCTTGTGTTTCGTTCTGTAAACATCCGGATGATTATTGTTATTTATGAATAATCCCATACCTCTCTCCGCCTTTTATATTTTGATTGTGATATTTTATGCTAAATATCCATAAGAGGGGACATGATTGGGCTAGGACACATGATTGGTTCGGTAGATAACAAAAAAACGCTTAGGGTTCAGTATTAATCCCAAGCGTTTAAACGGTGTTTATACGGGTTGTGCTGTCTTTAATACAAATTGTTCTATGACCTTGGCCACTCCGTCTTGCATATTGGTATCGGTGACATAATCTGCTTTTTCCTTAATATCTTCTGGAGCATTGCCCATTGCTACCCCAAGTCCTGCAAACTCAATCATCGCTAAATCGTTATAGCTGTCGCCAATAGCAATCACTTCTTCACGTTCAATTCCGAGTTCCCTAATCAGATGATTAAGACTTGTTCCTTTCGTTACACCTGCCTCGGTAAACTCCAAAAAGAATGGTTTTGAGCGCATCACGCTTAGTTGTCCAGCTAACTCCTGCTGAAGCCTTTGTTCCACTTCCGCAAGTTTTCCTTCGTCTTCAAGCATTAACACTTTAACTACAGGTTCCTTCACAGAATCTACTATGCTGGTAACCTCATAGATTTCTAGACCAGTAATTTCACCCTCAATATCAGTATATTGATTGCTTGCTTCGGTTATAATGGAATCGCCGACATAGGTATGCATCCAAACATTTTCACGGCGACTTAATTCATATAAATGATGGACTGTTGCTGGAGATAACGTGCTGCTAAAAAGTTCTTCACCAGTTTGGCAGTTGGTTATTTTTGCGCCATTAAAAGAAAGGATAAAACTACCGAACTCCTTTAAACGAAGTTCTTCCGCAATGGGATACATCGCATAGGTTGGCCGCCCGGATGCTAGTACCACTTTAACCCCCAGCTCCTGAGCCTCCATTAACGCATTTTTTGTACGTAGGGAAATCGTATGGTCGTCCTGTAATAACGTATCATCTAGATCTAATACAATCATTTTATATGTCATTCTTGTTGATTCCTTTCCTTACTATATATTTACCTATCATACTATAAGTTTAGGAAAAAAACTTATCACAATTGAATCCAATTGTGATGTGGTAAAATTAGTCATGTAAGGAGAAAATATGAACAAGCGAGAAGGAGGTTGGTTCCATGCCTATCATTAATGTGCAAATAATGGAGGGAAGACCGCCAGAGAAAGTGGCAGAAGTCATCCAAAATATTACCAATACCGTTTCCGAAACATTAAATGCACCTAAAGAGAGTATCAGAGTAATTGTTACTGAAGTGCCAAAAACTCATTGGGGTATTGCAGGAATCCCTGCTTCTGAAAGATAATTTACTTTTAGGTGGAAGGAGTATACATCAAGACCTAAATTGGGATGAAATTGGCGGTTATATAAAAGAATCATATTTACAGACAGCACCAAAAAGGTTGTCGAGGGAAGTAATGGAGGCATAGTAAATGAATCGTTGCAGTTGGGTAAATCAAGATCCATTATATATTAATTATCATGATCATGAATGGGGAGTTCCAGTCTATGATGATCGCCTATTATTTGAATACTTAAATCTTGAAGGGGCCCAGGCAGGCCTTAGTTGGTATACAATATTAAAAAAGCGGGAGAATTACCGCCAAGCATTTGATAACTTCGAAGCAAAAAAAATTATCAACTACAATGAAAAGAAAATCGAGGAATTGATACATAATGAAGGGATTGTCCGAAATAAGCTAAAAATCAATGCCGTCATTACGAATGCACATGCATTTTTAAAGGTTGTAGAAGAATTTGGCTCGTTTACTAAGTACATATGGGACTTTGTTGGCGGTAAACCTATCCAAAATCATTTTAAAGAAATGAAAGATGTTCCTGCAGTCACTGAGATCAGTGATAAATTAAGTAAGGATTTAAAAAAGCGCGGGTTCAAATTTGTCGGCTCGACCATCTGTTATGCATTCATGCAGGCGACGGGGATGGTGAATGACCATATCGTCACCTGTGGTTGTTATCAAAAATTAAGCAATTAGGGATACTTTTAAATGGTATAGCTATAATAAAGAAAGCCCATCACAAACGTGACGGGCTTTCTTTCCATGCAAATTACTGACTAGGTTTATCAAGTGCGAAATCTGAGGTAGGCAATGTAATAATCTTGCCGCCAATTTGAACATGAATAGTATCGTTGAAAATGGCTTTTACAATTCCTTTTAAGGAAATGGTTGAATTAACAGAGATTTTTTTCGATTCAGATTGGTTTGCCACACGATCAACGCCTTTCGAAAATTAAATAAGAACTAAGACCAATATATCTATTTTAAGATACATTTAAGTATTCGAAAAAATTTAATAAAATCCTGCCAGGACTTGGGATTTTTACAAAAAAATCGGTCATGTTACGATCCATTCATATTGTAAAGGGGTGTTTAAACAATACTAGCGATTTAACATGAACCGTAGTTCAAGTATCGCATTTTTGGGGTGGTCTGTCAACGAAAACATGAACTGTGGTTCAAATTATAAAATCGTGTTATGATATAGATGAGGTGATAAAATGCCAGACCATGATGACCTATTGATTGGTGAATTCCCTTCTCTTCCAAAACAGGAGAGGGCGCAGCAAAAAAGAAATGCACTGCTTGAAAGTGGACGTACTCTTTTTATTTCTAATGGGTACGAGCAAACTACTGCTAAAGAAATTGCAGCCAATGCAGGAGTGGCGACCGGAACCTTCTATCGTTATTTTTCAGATAAACGCCAACTGTTAATGTCGTTACTTGAAGATAAATTAGACAAGCTACTCCCTCCTGAACCGACTTGGATTTCAAGCGATCCTGAATCATTATTAGCCTCCTTATTAGAAAACCATAACAAACGCGTAAGTGAGTTAGGTCTTTCGCGTGTCCTGCCTGAATTGGTGTTGAAAGACCCGGGTCTGGCAGAATTTTTGGGTGATGCACGCAAGAAAATTTATTCAAGAATTCTAATTGGGTTAAAGCAAGCGGAAGAAAAAGAGTTAACTTGGAAAGATTTAGATTTAGATGCTGTTGCTTGGGCGATATTAGTTTTAGTGGAGAATAGTCACGGAAACGAGGGCCATAGTGGGAAGAGCGAAGATTTTCAAGAAATTTCGAAAGTCATTTGCCGGATGGTATTTCCACCTGAAGTATTAAACCAATTGCGAAATATGGATGAAACGATTAATTCAAAATTCATTTAGATGAAAGCGGTGTCGAGATGATCGAAGTACGAGTAAAGGATTTCATGGTGAAGGATGTTATTTCAGTTAGTCCAAGTGCTTCTATTAAAGAGGTAATGACCTTGTTTGTTGCGAAAAAAATTGGCGGAGTACCCATTATCGACGAGGATGGGGTATTACGTGGAATTGTTACAGACGGGGATATTTTGCGGGCGATCAGTCCAGTTGATCGCCGCTTTCAAGACTATTTCAGTTTTATGACGTATGTGGCAGTAGAAAAAATGGAGAATCGCCTTAGTGAATTGGCCGATAGAGAAATCATCAGAATTGCCAAAACAAATGGGATCGTTTCCATCCACCCTAATGATGAAATGAAAAAAGTCGTTTCACTTTTGTCGAGGCATCACTTTAAAAAACTTCCTGTGGTTGATGAATCCAATCATGTGGTCGGTGTTATCAGCAGAGGAGATGTCATTCGCAGCATTCAAAATACGATTATCAATGAATGGCAGTGATTTAAAGAAGCCCTTCACTTTTGCTTGAAGTGAGGGGCTTCTTTTGGAAAAAAATATATTACTATTTCGTGAAAATATACAGTCTAAAACTATTGGACTGGCTTTTCAAGCAGGAGCTCAGATGCTGGGAGCGTAATAATTTTCCCGCCAATCTGAACATGAACGGTATCGTTGAAAATGGCTTTTACAATTCCTTTTAATGAAATTGTAGAATTAACAGAGATTTTTTTCACGTCAGCTTTGTTTGCCAAATTAACCAACACCCTTCAAAATAGTTATGAAAATATTATATATGAAGATAAGGAAATAAAGCCAGAGTAAATAATCAGAAAAGTTAAAAAATATTTATATTTTGTAAAGAAAATATGATTTTCTTTTATACATATGTTAAAAACAGTTAAAAGGTGTGTTACCTACCTGCAATTTCCGAGGTTACTTCCGAGTTCAAAAACGTAACTTGAATTTGAATGATTTCAGATCGACTGCCAATTCGGAGCGGAGGACCCCAAAAACCATAACCCGATGAAACAATGGAATGAAGTTGACCTTTTTGAAGATAGCCCCAATCATTTTCAAATATCCTTTTTGTAATAAGATGATTTGGTGCCATTTGCCCTCTGTGTGTATGGCCTGATAATAGTATGTCGACACGATTCTCTTGGGCTTGTGTTATTTCAGAAGGCTGATGATCCATCATGATGAGTGGCAGGGATGGATCAATATCTGTTAATAAGGCGTCTATCGGCAGCCGATTTCTATCCGTTTTGTCTTTGCGACCGGCAAGATATAAGCTGTCATTTATTTTGATTACTTGATCCATGAGAATGGTAATCCCAATTCGTTCCATTTCCTGTAAGAATTTTGGAATTCCACCACCATAATATTCATGATTCCCCAAGACACCGTATACTCCGAATGGTGCAGACAACTCCTTCATCACATTACCCATTTTCTTTTGAGTAAAAGGCACCGGATCATCGTCAATAATATCGCCAGGGAGAAGGATGATATCAGGATTTAGAGCATTTATTTCACGGACAAGCCTGCGTACATGCCGAATGCCTGAAAGCCTGCCAAAGTGCATATCTGAAGCCATGGCAATTCGAAGTTGTGTTAGTTCGCCAATTTGTTTTGGAATGACAAGTGAAAAGTTCCGAACAACAGGGCTATAAGCATTAAACACTCCAAAGATAAAAAGAATAACTAAAAATATAAACACTACGCCTCCTACCCAATTTATGACTGAAGGTGTTGAAAGACCTGTAAAAATGAGAACCAAGGCAATAAGATTGGAAAGAGGCAGGATGAGGATAGCATATTGCATTAATCCAAACCAAAAAGAACCGACGATTTTAAATAGAGGGATTTTTTTTATGAAATGCCCGATGATGTAAGAAAAGGAAATTAGACAAACGATGAAACCGTATATCCATTTTTCTTCGAGCCCGAAGATAGAATGCAGCCAAACCCAACTGTTCCAGCCAATATAAAAAGTTAACGCCGAATAAACAATAATGATGGTAATGAAATTAAACAAATAGCGTGGTTTCATAGGTTGCACCTCCTTTTGAATTAATTCTCTAAAACATGAAATGTAGTTCAAGTATTGCATGGGGACGTTTTACTGTCAATTATTAGCATGTGGTTTGTTGGTACAGAATCTTGAAATAGGTTAAGATATGATGTTCCAAGAAAATAGACCTGCCACTCTTAACCTTTATGTATGTTATAATATTTTCAAAAAGGAGGCGGAGCAATGTCAAATGAAGTTGGAAATGAAAAGGTCCTTCATGATGAGCCCTGCTGCTCCCTTGATAGCAGTGATCGAAAGAGTCATCATTCCGATAAAGTGAAAAATAATCTTGTGACAAGATTAAACCGGATTGAAGGACAAATTCGCGGCATTAAGGGCTTAATAGAAAAGGATACATATTGTGATGATGTGATTAATCAGATATCTGCCACCCAATCCGCCTTAAATAGTGTTGCTAAAATTCTGCTAGAAGGTCATCTAAAGAGTTGTGTTGTTGAAAGGATACAGGAAGGTGATATGGAAGTCTTAGACGAGGTTCTGGTTACCATCCAAAAATTAATGAAAAAATAAATGACATAATTTTTTTTGACTAAGAATGTGCCTAAGGTACATTCTTTTTTGCCTTCCGTTTTTTAATATTGTATAACATCTTCAAAGAACGTCCAGTCCCAATTAAGAATATACTAGCTACAAGGAAGGGGGGAGCGTATGTTTTTCTTAGTGATATTTCTTATTGGATTGGTCTTGCCATTTATAGTTATGAAAATAGATGCTAGTTGGATAATCTGGAGTCCAGCGATAATCTTCTTCTTAGCAGCAATTTTAATGGCTTTAAAGACAGCGGTCTTTCCAGGTGCGGGAATGGCTGATTTGGCTGAACGAATCTATATTATGATGTTTGGTGCAGCAGCAATTGGTTCTGTTATTGGTGGGGGAATCGTTCATTTTATTAAAAGTAAAAAATAAATGCTCTTTTCTAATGGCTATTTTCATAGAATGTTGCTTTTTAAATTCGCTCGCAAAATATCATAATAAATGAGCTATCCCCTGAGTTTTAACAATCTTATTATCAAAACAAGTAAAATAACTAAATAAATTTTGCATTTCCTTCAAACCGATTGGGACCTGGACTCGTTTCCTTTAACGAAAGCCTAATAAGAATGAAGGAGTTGTATGTAAATGAAAAAACGTTTAAAGGTAATACTTGGATTCGCAATAATGTCTATGTTTTTGTTTAATGCAGTTGCTTTTGCAGCCACAGATTTTACACAATTGGGATTTACTAAGGTGGTCGCAGATAGAAACGTTGATGCGGGGGAAGCTGCTAAGCTAAGCCATAGTGGAATAAAAATACAAATACCCGAAGGTGCTTTTAGCCACGACGTCACATTTCAAGTCCTTGAAGGAGATAATAAAACGTTCCAAACCGTTGCCCCGGCTGGAGAAACCGTCGTTATGAACTTCGCATTTAGAGTTATCGATTTAGAAACAGGTCAACTTATTGATAAATTTAATAAACCACTTACGTTTAGTTTTAAAGATAGGGATATCAACACCGAAAGCATATATTATAATTTTACAACTGCGGGAGCAGCGGTTAATAACAATACAGCCTCTGTGATAGACGGAAGAACCTTAACCCATTCGGTCGGAGCAGCACCTGTAGGCTGGTTTATTACTTCACCTACTAAAAGCATTAAAAAATAAGCAAGCCTCAATTCATACTTAAAAAAGCCCACGAATCTCTAATCGAGAATCGTGGGCTTACTTTATTTAGGTTCCTAATACTTTTTTACCTCGCGGCTGGGTTCCATTGGCATCAGGTTCGAGTGAAATTCCAATCGCATCAAAATATATATTGTCTTTAAATTTGTAAGTAAGAATACCGTTTCCCTGATCATCGACATGAAAGGTCCCTGCACTTTTTCTGTTCCCATCATGGATGAGCCACACCTGGTATGCCTCCGAACCCTTTGTATCATCAAGGCCCTTAACTTGAAATACAAGTTGTTTTTTATCACCTTGCTTGTAAAGAAGAGCATGCCCTTGAGCAGAATCAGCTGTAGGATTTGCTGTTTTTAACGAGTATATCTCGATGACCTCTGGTGGAATATTCGCTTGTTCCTTTAATTCTGTCACTTGATCTCTAAGATTCATATTGGCCCAAATCGCTCCACCAAAGCTTAAGAGGATAGTGGCGGCAGCCAATCCATAAAGAAAATGGCGAAGCTTTGTGTTCCTTCTCCATGGACTAATCCTTTCTGTAGTAGCCTGGATAGGTTCTTCAGATTGGAAAATGGCATTCATGACTTCATCCTTTAAATCAACTGGTACCTCAACGTCTTCAAATTCATAAGGGAGTATAGTCCACGCCTCCTGCAGTTCTTGAATGTCTTTGGTGCAAGAAGGACAATTCGAAAGGTGCTTCTCCATCTTCAGCTTTTCAACTTCAGATGCTTCACCTATCAAATACGAGACTAATTCATTGGAAAATGAACAGCTGCTAGTAGTACTCATTTTTTCATTCCCCCATCTCCATGACAATGTGTTTCCGTAAGACTTTAAGTGTTTGATGCAGCCGGCTTTTGATTGTGCCGATTGGTTCCTTTTTCATCTCAGCAATTTCACTAAGTGTATATCCTTCCCAGTATAACCAATGGATTAGTTCAATTTGGTTTTTTGATAAAAATTGATACGCTTTCTGAATCTGTTCTCGCACAAGTTTTTTTGATAAAATCTCTGCCGGATTATTGGCTTCTGAACCTGGAATCTGCACTAGTTGCTCTTGGTCGATTTGAACCAGTGGAGTATCTCTTTTTTCTTTGCGGTGATGATCAATCGTTATATTACGAGTGATCGTGAGAAGCCAATTGACGAATAGGCCTTTTTCTGGGTTATAACCTGTCTCTGTCGTCCATACGCGGGTAAACACAGCTTGGACAATTATTCTCGCTTTGTCTTGATCCTTTGTTGATTTAATCACGAAGGAGTACACCAGCTTAATATAGCGGTCATATAATTCTTCTAAAGCCGGACGATACTTTTCTTTAATTAAGAGCATTAATTCAGCATCACTCAATGATTTTTGCATAAAAAAGGCAGACCCCCTAGTCATTTGCGGACCCCTATATATTAATAAACGAATCTACAAGAAAATCGGTTTGTATCATAAGTATAGAAATTTTGGAAGATTAATAGTGTCAGGAACCATTTTCACGAAAAACTAGACCTCATCGTTGAGGTCTAGTACTTTTTATTTCGAAATCGAATTCGATTGTCGGATAGTGGTTGATTCCGGGACGCGAAGGAGGATGACGCCTCCGATAATAAAGAGAAGAATTAAACTAAACACGCCACTGTTCGTATTCCCGGTGATCTGTGCGGTGAATCCAACCAGGAACGGCCCTAAAATTGCTGCAAATTTATAAAAAATACTATAGAAGCCGAAGAACTCATTGGCGTTCTCCTTTGGTACAAGTTTAGCAAAGTACGATCGGCTTAGGGCCTGAATTCCACCTTGTGAAGAAGCCACGAGCATCGCTAAAATCCAAAAATCAATGGTCGTCTTTAAGAAATAGGCATACGTACAAATGATTATATATACAAAGATCCCAACGAGAAGCATCGTTTTGCCTTTGAATTTATCGGCCAATTTCCCATATAAAATGGCAAACGGCGCAGCAACTACTTGTGTAGCAAACAAAATAATTAATAGGTTAGTAGAGGTAATGCCGAGATCGGAACCGTAAGCTGTCGACATGGTAATAATCGTATTCACGCCGTCAATGTAAAAGAAATAGGCAATTAAGAACAAAAACAATGGACGGTATAACTTAATTTTTTTGAAGGTGTCAAACAATTGTTTAAAGCCATTAGAAATCGGGTTTGGGACAGGATCCTTATAATAAACCTGCTTCACATTTTTTAGCATTGGAATTGTGAACAAGCCCCACCACAAGGCGGTAATCGCAAAAGCGGCTTGACTTGCAACGGTCACAGATAACGAGATAATATGTTGCTGAGATAAGATAATAAGGGCAATACTGATCAGGAAAGGGATCGTGCTGCCGATATAACCCATCGCATAGCCACGTGAAGATACTTGATTCATCTTTTCCTCGGTCGTTACATCCACTAGAAAGGCATCATAGAAAATATTTGTTCCCCCAAAACCAATCACGGTGAGCATATAGCAAATTAATAGAAAAAGCCATTGGTTACTTGGTACTACTGCAAGCAGCAAGGTAAATACAATTCCTAATGCAAAGAAAAAAGTGAATAAGCGTTTCTTAAACCCTTTGAAATCAGCAATACTTCCCAAAATCGGGGCACAAAGCGAAATAAGCAGGGTGGCAATTGAATTAGCATAGCCCCAATAGGCAGTGGAAGTGGTACCTGCCAGTCCGGCATCCGTTGCTGCTGCTTTAAAGTATAACGGGAATATGGCTGTGGTGATCAAAATGGAATAAGCAGAGTTTGCCCAATCATATAACGCCCAGCTCTTTTCTTGCTTTGACATCCGGCTCATAGACGTTCCCCCTTTTATATTTTCAACATTGCTTCGATAACCCTTCCATCTGTCTGGCCTAAATTTACTCCTAGAAGCCGTGCAAATGTAGGGCCTTCATCAATGAGACGGATAGAAGGCAGGGTGACTGCTTGAATCCCTTTTCCTGCTGCCATAAAAATCGTTCCATAATTTTCTTTCTCAGGTGAATAACCATGACAGGCTAATGTGTATTTGTGATCCGCGTTGACATCCTCCTTCGTAATGGTTTTGATAAACTCCCCCTCAAAGTCTTCTAAAAAGAAATAACCTCTTTGGGCTTCAAGCATGAAGGCACACGTTCCATCTGCTCCTTTTTCAGCTGCTTGCGCTCCGGTAAGAGCAGATTCAATCCCGCTTTCTGGATCCTTAAGCAAGGAATCTATTAATCGCTTTACTACATGTATTGTTGCTGTATCGTGTTTATCTTTAATGTAAATATATGCAGAGCCATCACAACTTTTACAATATGTCTTCCAATTAATTATTTTCCCTTTTCCGTTTGAGGTAATCAGACCTAGCTTATGAAATAAAACATTAAGGTTTATTACCTTATTTTCATCTAAGGCACTATGGTCACCTAATACCACCAAAGTGGAATTCTCATAAATTCCACTTTCCTTTAAGGCATTGATTATTCTGCCAAGCCTGTTATGATGTCGATCGATTGCAGCGATTGCTTCGTCGGATGAAAACCCATGATAATGGCGCTGTGTATCTAAATCAGTAAAGTGGACCATTAATAAATTTGGTTTCTTCGTTTTAATGGTGTCGACAGTGGACTCTAAGACAAAGTCATCTAATTCCGGTTGCTTTAGACCTTTACGAATATGACCATGACGCCTATTGAGGTCCCATTGGAAGCGGGAACTGCCACTCATCAGCGAAACAAGAATTTGATTATGCCAGGAGCGATTCGCAAAAATTTCTGGCATATTATAATCAATATTAGCTTTCGCTGTTACCGGCCACAATAAGGCGGCCGTAGTCATATGGGCCTTTTTCACTTCGTCATACAACGTGGTTCCTTGAATACAATCCCTAAACCAATTCCAATCCGGAGAAATTCTTCCTGGTTGTAAAAGGGTATTATTAACCACACCATGACGATTAGGATAATTACCGGTCACAATCGTGGCATGACATGGATAGGTAACCGACGGATAAATAGATTTGACATTTTGGACATACGCACCATTTTTTAAGATGGTTTGAAAGTGCGGGAGATCCTTTAAAAGCGGAAAATCTAAGGCTGAAAGGCAATCAAATGAAATGATGATTAAATGGTCTGTTAATCGACTCATAAAATGAAAAACCTCCGAAAAAGTCTGCCAGTTACTACCATTGTACTACAGGCAGGCGGAAATGGAAGAATTGGGACGAAATTTTACAAAATTTTCGAAACACTAAAAATCATTTCTATTATTTTAAAAGGTTTTTCTAGTATAATGATATTAGCAAATTTTGGATTATCAGGGGGTTGGGAGATGCCAAGTTTCCGAAGTTACTTGATTGAAAAAGGAATTAAGCTTTCGGTAAAACGCGCGTTGGGGAAGGGTATTTTAGAAAGGGAGTTGGATGAAAAAAGGCAAATGCTCGACACGGTCGCTAGAAAAATAGCGAAACTGCCAAAAAATTGCAAAGTTCAAAAACTGGAGATTGAAGGATTATATGCAGAGTGGCTCTCCTCCGAAAATATAGCGGCTGACAAGGTGATCCTTTATTTACATGGCGGCGGGTATGCATTATGCTCAGCTAATACCCATCGACCACTGGCTGCCAGCATCGGGAAAGCAGCTGGTGTAAAGGTACTTTTTCCAGAATATCGCCTTGCACCGGAACATCCTTTTCCTACTGCCATCGAAGATGCTGTCTCCGTTTACCGCTGGCTTTTGCGTCAAGGGTATAACCCAGAAAACATCATTTTTGCTGGTGATTCCGCAGGTGGAGGCTTAAGTATAGCGGCGGCTTTAGTTTTAAGGGATCAAAATGAACCGCTGCCGAGGGCACTTATTTGTTTATCACCTTGGGTTGACTTAACAAGCAGTGGGGATAGTTACCGGAAAAACAAGGCTGTTGATCCATATTTAACCGTTAAAGGAGTAAGAGATGCAGCTCGGATGTATTCGGGGCATGAGATTCCTCTAGACCATCCGCTTGTTTCCCCTGTGTTTGCGGATCTGACTGGCATCCCGCCTTTATTTATCCAAGCAGGGAATCATGAAATTTTGCAAAGCGATGCCGAGTTACTAGCGAAAAAAGCACGACAGTCAGGCGTAGAAGTCTACCTTAAGGTTTGGGACAAAATGTGGCATGTCTGGCAGATTAGCGGTGATAGATTACCTGAGGCGAAGAAGGCAATTAGTGATATCGGTGATTATATAAAGAAAGTTTTTAATGAATGAAACCTTGAACCCCTCTACATGATGCAGGGGTTTTTCTATGTATTGGGAATGAACGATTACTCCACCATGAACTTTATGAACAAAATGGTTGTTAAGTTTTTAATGCTGTTTAAATGAATAAACTATGAAAACCTCGGAATTTTTGTAAAATTAAGAAAACGTTTACAAAGGGGGAAATGAAATGTTTTCAATGAAAAGAATTTCAGCAGTAATTTGTGCAGGTGCATTGGCCTTAAGCTTGGGGGCATGCAGCAGTAAAGAAACAGCGAGTACAGGTAAAAAAGAGGAAGGAACCGGTTATCCAACAAAAGCGATTAGCGTCGTCGCACCGTCTGGAGCGGGTGGAGGCTGGGACTTAACGGCTCGCTCGTTTACTAAGGTGCTAAGTGGAACAAAGCTAGTTAAGCAGCCATTAACAGTTGAAAATAAGCCTGGCGGTGGTGGAGCGGTTTTTATGGCCGAATATGCAACACAACAGGTTGAAAATAATGACATGTTGTTTGTCAACTCACCGCCAATTATTATCAACAATTTAAAGAAAGAAGGAAATAGCCCATATGGTTATAAGAATACAACTCCATTAGCACAACTAACGAAAGACTATGGAGCGATTGTTGTCAAAGCCGATTCCAAATTCAAAGATCTAAAATCAGTTTTGGAGGAGGTCAAGAAGGATCCTAGTAAGTTAACGTTTGCAGGAGGCTCAGCACCGGGCTCAATGGACCATTTAGTCTCGATTCTACCAGCCTATAAATACGGGGTTGACCCAACTAAGATTAAATATGTTTCCTATGATGGCGGTGGAGAAGCAATTACCGCATTACTTGGCGGAAACGCAGATGTCATTGGAACGGATGCTTCTAGTGTAAAAGAATTCCTTAAAGCTGGAAAGGTTCGAGTGCTTGCAATTACCTCTACCGAACGTTTATCTGGTGATTTTAAAGATGTTCCTACTGCGAAGGAACAGGGGGTTGATGCAGAGTTCACCATTTGGCGTGGAGTTTTTGGGCCAGAAAAAATGTCAGCGGAAGCAAAAACATATTGGGAAAAAACGATTGATAAGTTAGTACAATCAGCTGAATGGAAAAAGGAAGTCGAGACCCAGGGCTGGGAATTAGAGTATAAAAACAGTGCGGATTTTAAAAAGTTCTTAGATGATCAAGAATCACAAGTACAACAATTATTAGAAGCATTGGGAATGCAGAAGTAATTCAAGAGGGGAAGGAAGGACTTTCTCCTTCCCTTTCATTTTTGTATGTAAACAGATTGGAGGATTGCAGATGGACATTAAATTTGACCGCATCGCTGCTATATTGTTTCTAACTGTAGGAACCTTATTTATTATCGGAAGCAGAAATATTGCCAGCTCCTCTTATGGGAGTGTCGTTGGTCCGGATATCTTTCCATTTTTTCTCGGTGGTCTGCTGGTAATTTTAAGTATTCGCTTATTTTATGAAACCTTTAATGGAAGAAAGCAGGAAAAGAAACAAGAAAAACTGCAGTATAAGCCTTTTTTCATCATCTTTGCAGCAACTTTAGTTTATATTTTGACGTTAGAATCAGTTGGCTATGTAATCACAACCTTCTTATTTCTATTTGTCTGCTTTCAGACAATGGAACGAGGAAAATGGCTTACCTCGCTCATCATATCTGGGTGTTTCTCTGGAGTCGTTTACCTCATATTTGTCGAAGTATTAAAAGGAACACTACCAGGGTGGCCGATTTGGTTTTAGTCGATTAGATTATGGTGTCAGGCACCATATTTATAGAGAGGAAAGGGGGATATAGAATGAATACTCTTGATTATTTGTTACAAGGATTTGGTTCGGCACTTATTTGGTATAATTTGATTTTTGCATTTGTAGGAGTTCTAATTGGAACAGCGGTTGGTGTGTTACCTGGGATTGGTCCGATGAGCGGTGTTGCCTTACTTATTCCTGTTACCGCTTCCATCACTGGAGGACTTCCTCCCGAGCAAGCGGCAACCAGCGCTATTATTCTCCTTGCAGGTGTATACTATGGAGCTATGTATGGTGGTTCAACCACTTCTATTCTATTAAATACGCCTGGAGAGTCATCTTCGGTGGTGACAACCTTAGATGGTTATCAAATGGCGAAGAAGGGTCGAGCGGGTAGTGCTTTGTCGATTGCAGCGATTGGGTCATTTGTAGCTGGAATCGTCACGTTGGTTGCACTTATAGCCTTAGCGAAACCATTGTCTAATCTAGCCCTTAAATTCGGACCCGCTGAATATTTCTCACTTATGCTCTTAGGACTCGGAGCAGTAAGCGGACTGGCAGGTAAGTCTGTTACGAAGGCATTAATTATGACAGTCATTGGGCTGCTGCTTGCTACAATTGGAATTGACAATGTTTCTGGGATAGGCCGTTTTACCTTTGATATCCCCTGGTTATATCAAGGAATTGAATTCTTGACCATAGCAGTTGGTTTGTTTGCCCTAGGTGAGGTTTTCAAAACCATCTTAGAAAAAGATGAAGAAGATACACAAATGGCAAAGATAAATAATTTAATACCTTCAAAAGATGAGTTGAAAGAATCGGCTGGACCGATCGCAAGGGGTTCCATCTTAGGTTTTTTTATTGGAATTTTACCTGGAGCAGGCGCGACACTCGCATCCTTTTTTTCGTACATTTTAGAAAAGAAGATTTCTAAAGACCCATCGAAATTTGGAACTGGAACGATTGCAGGTGTAGCTGCACCAGAATCGGCGAATAATGCTGCCTCAGGCGGAGCAATGATCCCATTATTAACATTAGGAATACCTGGATCAGGGACAACAGCCATTCTGATGGGAGCATTGATGATGTATAACGTTCAGCCTGGACCGTTATTATTCGAAGATCATCCCCAGGTAGCATGGGGGTTGATTGCTAGTATGTTTATTGGAAATATCATGCTATTAATTCTTAACCTCCCGCTCGTTAAGGTTTTTGCAAAAATCATTCAGACCCCGAAGCAATATTTGATTCCTATTATTATTGCCATTTCAATTTTCGGCGTTTATGCGGTCCAAGTATCGATTTATGACCTTTTACTATTATTAGGCTGCGGTATTATTGGTTATTTTTTAAATAAACATGATTACCCGATTGCCCCACTAGTATTAGGCCTTGTCCTTGGTCCAATGCTTGAAAATAACCTACGAAGGGCCCTAACGATTTCAAATGGAGATTTTGGACCGTTTTTTACCCGACCTATTTCATTGAGTTTCTTAATAATGACAGTTCTTTGGTTGGTGATACCGGTATTAATGAAGATGAGAGGAAAAAATGTCGTCGTTAACGAAGAAGGATAATGATTATAAAGTTCTGATTATTGCAAAAAACTCCTTTTTTTAAGGAGTTTTTTTCTATATGATAGATATAGAGGTGTTTGTATGCGGTTACACACGAAGTTGATGTTAGGTATTTTTATCGTAATCATCCTAATCGGCGGGATTTTCGAAATGACTTTTACACATATTATGGAATCCAATCTGAAGCATGAAAAAGGGACGAAAGCTTTGTCTGTAGCACAGTCCATATCAAATATGCCAGAGATTCAAAAAGCTTTTTCTAGTAAAAACCCCTCTGCTATTATTCAACCGATCGCCGAAAAAATTCGAAAACAGGTTGGTGCAGAATTTATCGTTATAGGTAATCGAAAGGAAATTCGCTATTCTCATCCAGATCCTAGACGATTAGGACAAAAAATGGTTGGCGGAGATAATGAGCAAGTCTTTAAAGGAAAATCGGTCATCTCAGATTCAATTGGAACCCTTGGACCATCCTTAAGGGGAAAAGCCCCTATTTTTAGTGATGGCAATGTCATTGGTGTCGTTTCAGTAGGATATCTTCAAACAGATATTGAAAAAGAAGTCTTAAAGATAAGAAGAAAAATCATTATCGCCACAATGATTATTTTATTGGGAGGATTACTAGCCGCTTTATTAATCTCCTTAAATATTAAGAGAGCGATATTTGGACTTGAACCGAAAGAAATCGCTTGGATGTATCAGGAAAAACATGCCATATTAGAATCTATCCATGAGGGGATTATTGCCATTGACACGAAAGGGCGAATCACAGTTGTTAATGAAACCGCACATAAAATACTTAATGTTCCGAACGAGGTCCTTCTCCGTGGAAAAAGGATAGAAGAGGTAATTGAAAATACCCATCTTTATGAAGTGGTTCGAACAGGGCTAGCAGAATATGATCGGGAATTTATTATTTTAGGTGAGGTATTTTTGGTTAACCGTATCCCTATTTTTAATAAAAAAGGAGAAGTTATCGGAGCCGTTGCTAGCTTTCGAAATAAATCAGAGCTTTCCAATCTGATTCAGGAATTGTCCCATGTGAAAGCATATGCTGAGGGGTTGCGGGCTCAGACACATGAATATTCCAACCGGCTCTACACACTTCTGGGCTTGATCCAGCTCGGCTCCTATAAAGAAGCGATCGATTTCATTTCAAGGGAAGTGGATGTGGCACAAGGATTCATTAGTTTTTTAATGAAGGAAATACCTGATCCGATAATTGCTGGATTTATTTTAGGAAAGGTAAGTTTATCAAGTGAATTTAAAATTAATTTTACAATCGACCGAGAGAGCAGTTTTAAGGATGTTCCAGTCGAAATCAGCAGGGATTCGTTGGTGACGATTATTGGTAACCTGGTAAACAATGCTTTTGAGGCTGTGAAAGAAAATGAGCAGGTCGAAAAAAGAGTTTCTCTGTTTTTAACAGACCTAGGAAAAGATTTAATTATTGAAATTGAAGATAACGGTAAAGGCATAGACATTGGCCTAAGTGAACAAATTTTCCAAAATGGCTTTTCTACCAAAGAGCGCCAAAGCAATGCAGGAATCGGGTTAAGTCTTGTTAAGGAGGCCATTACGGGCTTAGGGGGATCTATTACTTTTTCCTCCCATGAAGGGGAAGGGACAATTTTTACAGTCGCGATACCAAAACGCAGGGGGTGTTTGAATGAAGCGGAATCCGGATATAGAAGTGTTAATTGTTGAGGATGACTTACGGATTGCAGAAATTCAAAAACGATTTATTGAACAAATCGCTGGGTTTCAAACGGTCGGAATTGCGGCAAGTTATATAGAAGCCAAGACCTATATCGAACTATTACAGCCAGACCTTCTCTTGTTGGATGTTTATTTTCCAGACATGAATGGCATTGATTTGCTTAAAGAAACGAAGCAGCAAAATAAACAAATGGATGTTATCATGATAACCGCCACAAAAGAGCTTGATAAGGTTCAAGAAGCAATCAGTATTGGAGTGTTTGATTATATTATTAAACCCGTGATATTTGAAAGATTTAAACAATCGTTGCTGAGGTATCAGGATTTTCATACAAAACTAGTAGAATGGAGGACTGAAAATCTCCATGTCACTCAACAGCAGGTGGACAAGCTGCTGCGAAAAGAAATAGAAGGATCCATAAGAGACAAACCTTACCTGCCGAAGGGAATTGATCCGCTGACACTAGAAAAGGTTTTAGAGGTTCTTTCGAAAGTTGCGGGTGGCCTAACTGCAGAATTTGTTGCCAAAGAAATAGGCGTCAGCAGGACTACAGCGAGAAGATATCTCGAACATCTCATGTCCGAGGACAAAATTGTAGCTGATTTAGCTTATGGAACAGTGGGGCGTCCTGAACGTGTCTATTTGGTTAAGGAATTATCAAAAATGTAATAATATTGCCAATATTATAACGGACGCTGGTATAATTTAGTTTTATAATAAAATTAAATCATTGTAATGAAATCATTGTAATGAAATATGAAGGAGGGGTAAGGGACGTGAAAAGTTTAATTGTTTATTATTCATCCCATGGGACTACTGAAAAAGCAGTAAGATTTTTAAGTGAAAGTCTTAAAGGAGAAGTTTTAACAGTTGATTTGAAGCGGGAAAATGTGAAGGTTGATCTTCGAAATTTTGAAACCGTCATCATTGGCGGCTCGATTCATGCTGGAAACATTCAAAGAAAAATAAAACAGTTTATTCATCATAACCTTGATACCCTTTTGGAAAAAGAAGTAGGACTTTTTCTTTGTTGTATGCGCGATGGTGAGACGGCGATTGAGCAATTTAACAATGCTTTCCCACAAGAATTACGAAAAAACTCCGCAGCAATGGGGTTATTTGGCGGAGAATTTCTCTTGTCTGAAATGAACTTCTTTGAAAAACAAATTGTTAAAAAGGTGAGCGGTGCAACGATTGACCATTCGAATTTAGATTATGATGCCATTAAGGAATTTGCTTCAAAATTAAATACCAAACAAACACTTGTTTTCTAAAGGATGTTTAATAGATATAGATGAGCGTTTCTGCTTTTGCAGAACGTTTTTTTATTGTTCTTAGAAGGATTAAAGGGTTATTTTATCTAAGAGTCACACCAGGATGTGCATTTTTTGTCAAATTTTGCTTATAAAAAAATGAAAGTAGGACAATAATGGTTGAGGTCTTAATACAACAAGGAAGAGGATTTAAATGAAGATTTGGTTTAACAGATGGTTTACAACGGTTTCCCATTCCATTGATATGATTCGGGATAACGAGGATAAGCGAAAATTTATTATTTATGGGACACATCCCAACAAAGATGCACTTTATTTACAGAATTGTGATTTTGCCTTTGTCGAGCCGGATATATCTGGTGAAGAATATATCGATTTTTGTCTTGAGTTTTGTCAGAAGCATGGGATTGATATTTTTATTCCCCGGAAAGAAAATGTTCTTATCTCCAAGCGGCTTAGTAATTTTGAAGCATTGGGAGTAAAAGTGCTAGTTTGTCCAGATGCCAAATTGATGGAGACTATGGATAATAAAGCAGAGACCTATCAAATGTTATCAAACTGGACGGCAAACTTTTTGATCCCCGACTATTATGTCGTTAATAATTTGGAACAGTTTAAAATAGCCTATGAAAATCTCAAGGAAAAAGGTCATACCGTGTGTTTTAAACCAGTGATTGGTGAAGGTGCAAATGGATTTCGGGTCATTAAAGACCAAATCGATTCGATTCCCCAGCTATTTAATCATGGAACTAGCTACCGTATTCCTTACACTTATGCATGCGAGATTTTAGGTCAACAAGAAAGATTTCCTGACTTAATGGTGTTGGAATTTTTAGAAGGAAGAGAATATAGCATCGATTGTTTAGCGTCCCATGAAAAACTGCATGCCGCCATCCCTCGGATGAAAGGGGATGGAAGAGTAAGGGAGCTTGTTGAACAGGCTGAGCTTATACAGCTAGCATATAAATTTCATCAAGAATTTAAATTGCCCTATGTATTTAATATTCAAGTTAAATACAATACTGGCGGTGTTCCAAAGCTCCTTGAAATCAATCCGCGAATGAGCGGAGGGATGCATTTTAGCTGTTTATCAGGCATAAATATTCCTTACTTAGCTATAAAGCTGTTGTTAGGTGAAGAGGTGAAGCAGGAGAAGCCAAGATTTGGAATTCGGGCAAGTCATATCGAAAAAGAAATGATCCTTAATTTAGATAATTTCATGAAATCATCCTAAGTAGATGAGCAGGGATAAATCAAAAACGTTTCTACAAAAATAGAAACGTTATTTTCATTGTGACAAATTGAATTCGCAAGTGCTTCTTTTGCTTCTTTTGGTTATTTTGGATTTTTTGGTAAATAATGTACACATAAAGTTCTTTAGGAGGTTTGGATGAAGTGAGACCATTAGGAAATTTTTTCAAATCAATGAAAAAAAAGAAACAATCCTCACGAGATCTACTAAATCTTCCTTCTAAAGAAACAGAGAGTAGCACATCCCCAAGTGTTCAATCAAACTTAGATGAAAACCTTAACCAGTTAAAGCGATTAATAGGTGATAGTTCGGATGTTATTTACCGAACCTTTAATTTAGTGGGTAAACGAGAAATTAGACTCGCTGTGATTTATATTGATGGGCTTGCCGACTCGAAGTCCATACAGCAATTTATTTTAGAATCCATGACGGTAAAGTGTGAGGAAAAATTGAAAACTTCATCACAACATGAAGAATTCAAGATTATCAAGGATTTTTCAATTACAGTGGGTGAAGTAAAGACCGTTAATAATTTGGAAGATGTTTCTCTTTCCGTCTTATCAGGTGACGCAGCTGTATTAATAGATGGCTATCAAGACTGCATTATTACAGGTATTGGAGGATGGGAAGACCGGGGAGTTACGGAACCAAGTTCACAAAATATTGTTCGTGGTCCAAAGGATGGTTTTTCAGAAACCTTACGAACGAATACAACCTTGATTCGGAGAAGAGTGAAGGATGGAAATTTACGTGTGGTTACCAAAACAGTTGGTAAGATCACTAAAACGGATATTGCCCTCATTTATATTGAAGGGATCGTTGACCCAAAAGTGGTAAAAGAGGTTCATTCTCGGATCGATAAAATTGAAATTGATGCGATATTAGAAAGTGGAAATATTGAAGAATTGATTCAGGATGAAACCTATACTCCATTCCCAACAATTTATAGTACAGAGCGACCGGATGTGATTGTAGGAGGAATTCTTGAAGGCAGAATTGGAATTCTTGTTGATGGAACACCATTTGCCTTATTAGTTCCAGCTATTTTTTTGCAATTTTTTCAAGCTAGTGAGGATTATTATCAGCGAGCGGATTTTAGTTCACTTGTACGAATCCTAAGGTTTGCTTCTTTTTTGTTAACCCTGCTTGTTCCATCTGCGTATGTTGCTGTGACCTCTTTTCACCATGAAATGCTGCCAACGCGTCTATTAATTAGTATTGCTGCCGCAAAAGAAGGTGTCCCGTTCCCAGCGATTGTTGAAGTTTTAATTATGGAAATTACGTTTGAAATATTAAGGGAAGCAGGGATTCGCCTTCCACGTGCTGTAGGTTCAGCGATTTCAATTGTCGGCGCGCTTGTTATCGGGGAAGCGGCCGTTCAAGCGGGCCTAGTTTCATCCGCAATGGTCATTGTCGTATCATTTACTGCTATTACAAGTTTCGTTATTCCAGCCTATAACTTTACTATGGCCGTGAGAATGCTTCGATTTGTCTTTATTGCTCTTTCTGCTACATTTGGATTGTTCGGTATTATTCTTGGACTAATTGCCTTAGTCCTTCACTTATGCAGCTTGCGTTCATTTGGTGTACCATATATGGAATCATTTGGACCATTTAATGTACCTGATCAGAAAGACAGCTTATTCCGATTTCCAATGAAAAAATTACTAACAAGACCTAAATTAATCGCAAATAGAAATCAGTTACGCCAAAACTCAGCGGACAAAAAACAATAAAAAAATTAAGGCCTCGGAATAAGGGAGTTTCCTGCATGATGAAAAAAATGTTCATATGGATTAATGTATGTTTTTGTTTGTTATTGCTAGGCGGATGTTGGAGTAGTAGGGAAATTACTGAACTGATGATTGTCACTGGTATGAGTATTGATAAAGATGAGGAGAATGGAGATTATTTGGTAACAATGCAAATCATCAATCCTGGTGAAATTGCTTCTCAGACGAAAACAGAACGATTAGAAGTTACCACCTATCGAACAACCGGAAAAACTTTATATGAGGTGATGAGAAGAATCTCTACGGAAATACCTAGGAAAATATATTTATCGCATATACAATTAATTATTTTTGGCGAGGAATTGGCGAAGGAAGGTATTGGTAAAGCTTTAGATTTTATTTCTCGAAATCAAGAATTCCGTACTGATTTCTATATTCTTATTTCGAAAGATGGTCCAGGTAAGGATGTATTAAATGTATTAACACCTACTGAGGCATCTCCTTCAGTAAGTCTCTATTCAGCTATCGAGGTATCAGAAAAGGTTTGGGCGCCTACAAAAGGTGTGACCTTAGACGAATTGTTAAATGGATTAGTATTAGATGGAAAAGATCCAGTCTTAACAGGAGTGAGGGTCAATGGAGACAGGCAGGAAGCAGATGAGGTGGCTGGACTCGAGCAAATCAAACCTTCAGCTGTAACCAAGATTACTGGTTACGCAGGATTCAAGGGAGACAAGCTAGTAGGATGGTTAAATGAGATAGAAAGCAAGGGCTATAATTATATCATTGATAATGTGAAATCTACAGTGGGAAGCATACCGTGTGAGGAGGATGGGAATATCGCGCTTGAAATAAATAAAGCGAAATCGAAAATGATATCAAATATAATGAAAGGTAAACCAAGCATAACCATGGAAGTGAACGTGGAAGCAAATATCGGGGAAGTTCAATGTGAGATTGACCTATCTAAAGAAAAGACAATCAAAAAAATTGAAAATGATGCGAAGGATCATCTTAAATTCATCATGGGGGAAAGTGTTTCTAAAGCCCAAAATGAATTAAAAAGTGACATTTTTGGTTTTGGTGAAGCGATCCATCGGCAACATCCTGAAGCATGGAAGAGACTAAAGGGAAATTGGGATGAAACATTTCCAGAATTAGAGATAAATTATCGAATTAATTATGATATTAAAAGATTAGGAACGATTTCGAATTCTTTTCAGCAGGACATAAAGTAGGAGCTATTCCATGATAAAAGTACTAGGTGTGGTATGTATCTCTATCCTAATAGTAATGAAAGAAATTCCTCCGTTGAAAAAAGAAAAGAAAAAAAAAGAAATCTGGATTTTCTCCATTTTTCAAATCATTGCTACCACAGTATTAAGTTTAGTGTTTTTAAAAATAAAAATCCCTTCACCACTTGAACTGATTCGGGTGGTCTTTCAACCAATAAGCGATGCACTATTTAGGTTCCTTTCATAAGAGGGAGTAGCAGGACTTGAAAAAGTCCTCATAGGGTTGCGTTTTCGGTTCAGAATCAAAATAGTGTCTGGGGTGGAACTATGCATCAAAAGGAACAAATCTCTACTAGTCAATTCAATATATTAGTCATATTAAATACAATTGGGACAACTATCTTAATTGTACCAGCAGGCCTAGCTACCGAGGCGAAACAAGATGCGTGGATTCCGGCTATATTAGGGGTTGGATTAAGCCTAGTTGTGATTTTCTTATTTAATGCGTTGGGTGGTTTGTATCCGCAAATGACCTTAGTGGAATATTGTAAAAAAATTCTTGGAAAGTGGTTTGGAACCATCGTTGCTCTAGGTTTTGTCTCCTTTTCATTTATAGGAGCTTCCACTGTGATATGGATTATGGGGAATTTTTTGGTTACACAAATCATGTCAGGCACTCCTGAAGAAGTCATTCAAACATTTTTTGTAATGGTTGTTATTATGGGTGTACGCTTAGGAATAGAGCCAATTGCAAGAAGTGCAGAGATATTTTTACCATGGGTAGTATTGTGTATCCTTTTACTCGTCCTTTTGCCAATCCCAGAAATGAATATCCAAAACCTACAACCCGTGTTTGATAGTGAAGCAAAACCAATAATACGAGCTGCCTTATCTTTTCTTAGTGTATCAACACTACCACTAATTATTTTTCATATGATTGTTCCGAATGGGATGAGGTCCAAAAAGTCAAATAAGGCGTTCTATTTTGGGAATATCGCTGGAGGGATCACATTAACTACGATTACCTTACTTACGATTCTTGTTTTGGGAGCTGGACTAACAGCAAGAAATGCTTTTCCTAGTTTTGCCTTGGCTAAAAAGGTAAGTATTAAGGGAATTCTTGAACGAATTGAGATTATCATGGCCATATTGTGGTTCTTTACTATTTATTTCAAGTCGACGATTTATTGCTACGCATCTGTTAAAGGCCTTGCTCAAATTCTTTCATTGAAGGATTATCGAGTTCTCACTCTACCTTTTGGTATGATGCTCATCGCACTCTCTATTATTGTCTATCCAAATGTGGTGTATGAAGCAGAGTGGGATGTGAAAACGTGGATTCCGTATTCGGCAACGTTTGGAATTATAATACCACTAGTTTTATACATTGTGGGTTTATGGAGAAAAAAGAAAGAAGCGGTGACATCGGAAAACAATCAGACATTGGGAAATTCAAGTCAATAGGTGCAGTTTTTTCCTGGTGTGTAGGTATGGTAGGTTAGATGAAAATTAGCAAATAAAAAGAGTGGAGTACATGAATACCCACTCTTTTCAGTACTATTTATAGAAAACTTTGTCGATATTGTATTTTGCTTGAAGTGTGTTGATCAGGTATGTTTCATAAATTTCTCGCTCCATTGGATCTTCCACGACACATACGGCAATCTTAGACACTTCGTCCCGATGCAATTTAATCGGTGACACAGTATCTTCAAAATGTCTTTTTACGCGGGGACGTAATTTCCTAGCTTTCCCCACAAATAGTAACTCGTCATTTGCGTTTGAAAAAAGAATAATCCCACCTTTGTCCCGAGGGATTTTATTGTAATCTGTAAATCCATAAACGCTGCTTAGCGGCGCCTCTACTTTTTCTCCCACTTGATTCTTTTTCGTAATCACTACATCAGGATTAGGCATTTCAATTTTAATCATTAAGAAAATCGCTCCTTGCTTAAAATAAACGGTCTACCCGTTTTGTTTTGCTAACAGTTCATTATAGCACAAACATTCAGTGATAAGATTTGACTTTCTTATTTTAACCATTTTTTGATGCTCAAAACCAGTTGATCTGTATTTTACGAAGGTGTGTTTAAATAAATGTAGAAAAATATTCCTTATTTTTGTAAACTTAAGGAGGAATGGTCATTTTGGTGTTTCTTTTAGGTATGTTAGGTGAATAATCTTTCATGTAGGGTTAATTGTTATTTACTTTCTATCAAATATAGAAAGTGACATAAATAATTAAGGTTGAAAGGGTGTTTTTATGGGTATTTCATTGTCAAAAGGACAAAAGGTTGATTTAACAAAAACAAATCCTGGCTTATCGAAGGTCGTTGTTGGTCTTGGCTGGGATACAAATCGTTATGACGGGGGGAACGATTTCGATTTAGATGCAAGTATCTTCTTATTAGGAGCTAACGGAAAGGTTACTTCTGAAAAGGATTTTGTTTTCTACAATCAACTTGAAGGTGGAAATGGTTCCGTGGTACATACTGGTGATAACCGTACGGGCGAAGGGGACGGGGATGATGAGCAAGTAAAAGTGAATCTTAGCGCTGTCCCTTCTCAGATTGAGAAGATTTCCTTTGTTATTACCATTCATGATGCTGAAGCACGCGGTCAGAATTTTGGGCAGGTTTCAAATGCCTTCTGCCGGATCGTTAACGAAGAAACCAACCAAGAAATCATTCGCTATGATTTAGGTGAAGATTTCTCGATTGAAACAGCGATCATTGTAGGCGAATTATACCGACACAATGGCGAGTGGAAATTCTCAGCAGTCGGTTCAGGCTACCAAGGAGGTCTAGCCCGAATCGCAACCGACTTCGGCCTAAACGTAGGCTAAAAAATCGCAAAAAAAAAAGGACAAAAACAGTCACCTTCGACTATTTTTGTCCTTTTTTGGGTGTCAGTTTGGGTGTCAGGCACCATTGAAAGACACTTTCTACGTTTTGTCCATTTCAGGTGGACACTTGGTTGTTGTTAGCTTACTTTTGTAAGTGGCTTGTTTTGTTTTTTTAGGTTTTTGTTTAGATAATAGTACACAGGCACGCCGATTAGTGTAATGACAATCGAAAGCAGTGCATCTAGAGGTTTGTCTATTAATGTACTTCCAATGATATATAGAGCTCCAAGGATGGCTACTATTGGTGTAATTGGATATAAAGGCACTTTATAGAGTTTGGTGTTAATTTGCACTCCTTTTTTGCGCAGGATGAACACGGCCGCAAAGGATAGAGCATAGAAAGCAAACACAGTAAAAATCGCAATATCAGAAAGACGGTCAGGATTTGCTAAAAGCATCATAATCACCGAGATCACAAGTTGTAAAAGTGTTGCACCAACCGGTGTTTTATATTTTGGGTGAATAGAAGACAAGGCTTTCGCTCCTGGTAGGAATCCATCCTTTGCCATAGCATAAGGTATCCTTGGGAAGGTCAATACTTTACCGTTTAAACAACCGAAAATCGAGATGAGAATTCCGATTGTCAACAGGTTTCCACCCATTTTTCCAAAAAGGATTGTGGCTGCAGTGCTCGCTGCATTCGGCCCTAGTTCAACTATTTTACTAGCTGGTAACACATGAAGTATGGCAATATTGACAGTCAAGTACGCAACAATAACAATCAGGATTCCTGATATGATCGCGCTTGGGAGCGTTTTGCTAGGGTTTTTCATTTCGCCAGCCATATATCCAACGTTCATAAATCCATCATAAGCCCATAGGGTAGCTAAAATTGCTGCCCCCATGCTGAAGGATTGAGTGACGCCACTGTCCATGTTCAGGATGGAAACATCCCCTTGAAAAATTCCAAACGCAGCGATCAGAATGATTGGAATCAATTTTCCAATCGTGGAGATATTCTGGATTAACCCGCCGTATTGTGTACCTAATAAATTCATGAAGACGAGAAATAAAATTGTTATAATTCCAATAATAATATTACTTTTTTCTGAAAGGCCAAACAAAGCAGCTACAAGGGATCCGAAGTAGAGACCAAGTGCACCCATTATTGCAGGGCCATAAATTAGAGTTTGAACCCAACCGCATAGGAATCCCCAAAACTTCCCGTATACATCCTCGATGTAAGCATACAGTCCACCAGTCTTTGGAATTTTTACACTAACTTCAGCGATTGTTAACCCACTGGCAAGAGTAATTATCCCGCCGATAATCCAAGCCCATAGTGCTAAAGTGGAGTTTCCTGTGGATGCAATGACAATGCCAGGTTTCATAAAGATTCCAGATCCAATGACGGTACCGACCACCAATGAAGTAGCAACGGCAAAACCAATATTCTTCTTTAAATGTGCTTCAGAACCCATTTGTCCGCCTCCTGTGTACATATGTATTTAATTGATTTACACGAATTATAACATGAATAAGTGCATTCGTAGTTTTTTAAAAATATTTAAATTATTATATAATGATAATTTTTCAGCTGGTGCAATTGTGGTAATATTGTGGTGTCAGGCACCATAAAAAGACACTTCTATAGATTTGTCCGTATGGGGTGGACGCTATAGTATTTAAGGTGGTTTTGTGGTTTTATGAGTGGATTGGATTTGATATTTGGGTTATGGTAGATATAAATTTTATTTGATTTGAGGCTGGTATGACAATGAAACTTTTGCTGAAAACACAGGTTTTTTCTATTATTATTGCGTTATTTTGGATTGTCTATCTCAATATATTGGCTGTGTTTGATCAGCCTGGCCCTATACTTCAATATTTGAATTGGTTTGTGTACGGATTTGCAGGGCTGTTGGCGATCATTTACTTACTATTAACCAAATACATAATAGGTCACAAATGGCTTGCTATTCCTTTGGTAATTGTACCGTATCTCGTAATATACCAGCCGATTCTTGAAAGAGTCCTGTTAAGTCTTGTTAATAAAAACTACGGAATGACGATCAATTTTTTGTCTTTATCAACAGGGGCAACCCATTTAATGGCTATGTTAATTGGCCTGGTTTTCGGGATTATTTTTTCAAATCGTTATAGTAGTAAGGAATATAAACAGTAAACAGTAATAACCCCATATAGTCAGGGAAAACGTCAAAGCACCGAAATTAAAAGTGGTTTTCGTAGGATGGAGAACCATGTATACTTTTATTATGAGCATAGGAAAGAAAGAGGGACCCTACGATGGAAGGAAAGTGGCTGATTGCTGACCGCGATTTGAATGAACGAGAGGGATTAAAATGGTTATTGAAAACATCCTCCATCCCCGTTACCAAGATATTGTTAGCTTCTAATTATCAGGAATTTGTCGTTTTGTTTGAACAGGAGAGCCCAGAGGTTATCTTAATAGAGCTTGATATGATTACCAAGGAAGATTGGTCAACTTTCCGTGACTTGGTGCAAATCTATGACCCAATTTTACTATTAACTTCCGCAGAAGGAACCTTTGAAAAAGCGCGCCTAGCGATTGACTTGCAGGCATTAGATTTAATGATGAAACCTTTTTCGGCAACGAAGGTGAAAACAGCCTTCCAAAAAGCCACACGCAAACTAGGAGCTAAAAGTCAGCCGGATGGAACCCGTCATTCACATACATATAAGGACATATCCTATGAAGCGTTATTAATTTCACAATCTCCGGCAGCTGAAAATTACCATGTTGCAGCATTTCAAACGGAAAGTATCCATACCATTAGGACATTGCATTCTTTCTTATCAGAATACCCTTTCAAGGATGTCCATGGAGTTTTCGCATTGGATGATATGGTCGTTGTTTTATATAAAGAATCTGGCCATCAAATCACTGAGCAGTGCCAAAAAGCGATGAGAAAGTGGGAGGAGGAATTTTCTGAGCCGCTTGCGATTGTGGTTCATTACGGAAATTCATCTTCCCTAACATTGAATCAAAAATACCTGCAAACCAGGAAAATGCTGGAGCTGACTTATTATAAAGGGTACCGCCAAGTCGTAGAATTTGGTTACTCACCAGATTGGGTTCATATCGATCCTTTTTTAGCACCTCCCGAACAACGAACCTGGGTAGACATGCTGAATAACGTTGATTTAGAAAAAATTAAAAAGTGGCTGTATGATGAATTTTTGCAGTTGAAAGATCCTTATCCTGACCCAGGATTGGTCAGAATCAGACTGACGAGTATCCTTGCACAGGTTAGAAGATATATGAAGACGTATCACTTAGACGAACATCAAAGCTATGAACAGGAATACCGCTATATTTTCAATTCGATTTTGTATGATAAGGTCCTATACCGAACCGTTCAAAATCTAATTTTATTTACTCAAAAACTGTTCGTAGGTGCAGAAAGCAGTGCAAGAAGTTCCAAACAAGATCCAATTGAACGAGGGATATCCTATATGGAGGCTAATTTTTCCAATAGTTATCTTAGACTTGAGGATGTGGCGCAATATGTGGACCGGAATCCATCTTATTTCAGCCATTTGCTAATGACGAAAACAGGTTCTAGCTTTACGGAATTACTTTCAGCTTTAAGAATGAAGGAAGCGAAACGGTTACTGATTGAAACAAATAAGCCGATTAAAGAAATTTCAAACCTAATTGGCTATCAAAATTCTAATTATTTTAGCCGGATGTTTAAGGAATTAATAGGTGCTTCACCTAGAGAATTTCGAATGACGAAAGCGGATTTTACAAAAGATGAGATGGACTCAGTGTAAAACTGGGTCTTTATTATTGAAATCTAAAAAAAATATCTTTTTCTAAAAATAATACTGTTATTTTTAGAAGATAATCTGAACATTCTTATCCATATCTATGATTTCTCTAGTTTTTCTAATGGTCCACTCGTATTTTTCAGAAGATTTTATTTTTATAATAAAAATAGATTAATTAATGAAATAGGGAGTGGAATGGATGGAAACGAACACTGCGAAATCAAGAGTTATAAAAAATTATAAAGGGACCCAATTACATGCAAAGGGCTGGATTCAGGAGGCAGCGTTGCGGATGTTGATGAACAACCTGGATCAAGAAGTGGCGGAAAGACCAGAGGATTTAGTTGTTTACGGCGGGATTGGTAAGGCCGCTCGAAACTGGGAGTCCTATGATGCGATTGTAAAAACATTGCTAGAATTGGAAAATGACGAAACCTTAATGATTCAATCTGGTAAGCCCGTGGCTGTTTGGAAATCGCACAAGGATGCACCGCGAGTGCTTCTTGCTAACTCCAATTTAGTCCCAGCTTGGGCAAATTGGGAGCATTTCCACGAGTTAGATAAAAAGGGTTTAATGATGTACGGGCAAATGACTGCTGGCAGCTGGATCTATATTGGCAGCCAAGGAATTGTGCAGGGAACTTATGAAACATTTGCTGAGCTTGCCCGTCAATCATACGGTGGTACTTTAAAACACACGATCACACTTACTGCAGGACTAGGAGGAATGGGTGGCGCCCAACCGTTAGCAGTAACGATGAATGATGGTGTTTGCTTGGCCATAGATGTCGATGAGACAAGAATCGACCGCCGCATCGAAACAGCTTACCTTGATGTTAAAACGAATGATCTAGATGAAGCGCTAAAATTAGCACAAGAGGCTAAGGTTGCAGGCAAAGCTTTATCCATTGGTTTATTAGGAAATGCAGCAGAAATTTTACCAATCATGATAGAAAAAGGCTTCAATCCTGATGTTTTGACCGATCAAACATCTGCTCACGACCCACTTAATGGATATGTACCGGTTGGTTTTTCATTAGAAGAAGCGGCCGCACTAAGAAAAGCGGATCCTGTAAAGTATGTGAAACTTGCAAAGCAAAGCATGGCACTTCATGTGGAGGCAATGCTTAAAATGCAGGAAAAGGGTGCAGTAACCTTTGATTATGGTAATAATATTCGCCAGGTGGCAAAGGATGAAGGGGTAGAAAATGCGTTTGATTTCCCAGGATTCGTTCCGGCGTATATTCGTCCATTATTCTGTGAAGGAAAAGGTCCATTCCGCTGGGCAGCTCTTTCTGGCGATCCGGAAGACATTCGCAAGATTGACGAAGCCTTGCTTCGTGAATTCAAGGATGATGAACATCTTTGCAAATGGGTGAAGATGGCTCAGGAAAAAATCAGCTTCCAAGGACTACCTGCCCGGATTTGCTGGCTTGGCTATGGTGATCGTGCTCGCTTTGGAAAAATCATTAATGAAATGGTCGCTTCCGGAGAAGTTTCTGCACCAATTGTTATTGGCCGAGACCATTTAGATGCAGGTTCTGTTGCTTCGCCAAACCGTGAAACAGAAGCAATGAGAGATGGTAGTGACGCAGTTTCCGATTGGCCTATTTTAAATGCGATGATCAATGCCGTTGGCGGTGCAAGTTGGGTATCTTTACACCATGGCGGAGGAGTTGGCATGGGATATTCTCAGCATTCAGGAATGGTTATTGTAGCAGATGGGACGAAGGATGCAGAAGTTCGCTTAGAACGTGTATTAACAACTGACCCTGGCATGGGTGTGGTCCGTCATGCCGATGCAGGGTATGAGATTGCCATTAAAACAGCAAAAGAAAAGGGCATTAAAATGCCAATGCTTAAGCAAAACTAAGAATGAGAGGATGGTAGATTAATGAGTACACCAATTTTTATCAGAAATGCCTCTCAGCTCGTGACGTTACAAGGGGGTTCCACTGCACCCCTTGTAAAGGGTGCCATGTCTGAACTTGGAATTATTGAGAATGGCAGTGTTTGGATCGAAGATGGAGTGATCCAAGCGGTTGGGATAGATGAAGTGCTGCTTGAAAAATACGCTTCGCGATTGGGTGAGGCGGAGATAGTGGATGCGACTGGAAAGCTGGTAACCCCAGGACTTGTTGATCCACACACACATCTTGTTTTTGCTGGCAGCAGAGAAAATGAGTTTAATATGCGGCTCCAGGGTGCCACTTATATGGAAATCATGAACAGCGGCGGCGGAATCTATGCGACGACAAGAAGGACACAGTCAGCCACTCATGAAGAACTTTTTCAAGAAAGCTATGAGCGCTTAAATCAATTTTTGCGTCATGGTGTAACAACGGTTGAAGCGAAAAGCGGTTATGGGATGGAATGGGAAACCGAATTAAAGCAACTTGAGGTAGCAAAACAACTTAATGAGAAGCATGATATTGATGTTGTTTCGACATTTATGGGAGCCCATGCCGTACCAAACGAGTACAAACAAAATCCGGATCAGTTTGTTCGCTTGCTGATTGATGAAATGATCCCAAAGGTGGCGGAGCTCGGACTCGCTGAATTTAATGATGTCTTTTGTGAACATGGTGTATTTACCCCAGAGCAATCCAAGCAGATTCTTGAAGCCGGCCTGAGCTATGGCTTGATTCCAAAAATTCATGCCGATGAAATAGAGCCCTATGAAGGCGCCGAACTGGCAGCCGAGGTGGGCGCCATTTCGGCAGACCATTTATTAAAAGCATCTGAAAAAGGCATGATAGCAATGGCTGAAAAAGGTGTTGTTGGTGTGTTACTGCCTGGAACAGCTTACTTCTTAATGGCGGAGTCGGCAAATGGCCGCAAAATGGTTGACTTGGGGGTACCAGTTGCCCTGTCGACTGATTGTAATCCTGGCTCATCACCTACTGTTTCCCTGCCATTCATTATGAATTTAGGCTGTTTAAAAATGGGGATGACTCCCGCAGAGGTACTTGTGGCTGCGACCATTAATGCTGCCCATGCAATCAATCGTGGGCGCGAAATCGGCAGCCTAGAGGTTGGCAAAAAAGGGGACGTCACGATTTTTAACGTTGGAAATTATATGAAACTGCAATACTCTTACGGAGTGAATCATACGGATACGGTTGTAAAAAATGGCAAGGTGGTTGTAAAGGGAGGTCAATTAGTTGAAGAGTTTTCTCTATCCTAAACTGATCCTTCCAAGTTTTACATGGGTAAGACCGGATGATGGGGCAGAGGCTCAGAAGGTGCATGAGTGGATCCAGCCGCTGACGGCTGAAAATGATCCTGAAAAAAGCAAGGCCGCCGACTTTGTCGTTGTGGGTGTTCCTCTGTCGCGTTCATCTATTAGCGTATCAGGTGCCTCGGAATTTCCTGAGGCCTTCCGCCGTGCGTGGAAGGGGTTCACTACCTATAATCTTGATGAGGATATCGATTTGTCGGAAATGACAGCGCTGGATGCTGGTGATGTACCAATGCATGTAACCGATATTCGTCGCTGTCATGACAATATTATTGCTGCTTCTGCTGCTCTCCATCAGCATTTCGGTACATCGACCGTGTGTGCCATTGGAGGCGATCATTCGATTACGGCCATGATGATCAAAGGCCTGCATCAAGCCAAACCGGAGGAGAAAATTGGAATTCTCCAATTTGATACCCACTTTGATTTAAGAGACATGTCCGATAATGGGCCGTCCAACGGGACACCAATGCGAAATCTGATTGAAAGTGGTGTGGTCGAAGGCAGAAATATGTACAACATCGGCCTGCATGGATTCTTTAATACAAAAGACTTAAAGAAATATGCCGATGAAAAAGGTGTTAATTATATCACCCTCCGTGAAGCAAGAAAAAAGGGAATCGAAGAAACCGTTTTTGATTGCTTAGAAGAACTGGCTTCGAAGGTTGATACCATTTATTTAACGGTTGATATGGATGTACTTGATATCGCCTATGCTCCAGGGGTACCGGCATCAACGCCGGGGGGCATGACTTCAGCGGAACTACTAGAAGGAGTATTAGCAGCCGGTCGCCATTCAAAGGTCAAAGCAATGGACATCGTCTGCCTTGACCCACTAAAAGACACCAACGCCCAGCCAACTGTCAAACTCGGTACACACGTCTTTTTAACCTTTTTAACTGGGGTAATGCTTCGATAAATAATTTATGGTGTCAGGCACCACAAAAAGACACTTCACTCAATTTTTCCGCCACTGGTGGACAGTGTATTTTGAAATCACGAGTGATTAATGGAAATAAAATTGTAAGCAGGCAACTATTATCTATCGGTTGCCTGCTATTTTTATGCAATAAATTAAATAAATAATTAATTCCCCACAAAAGTTATACCGATTTATTGTATTTTAAAAAACCTAAGATAAATACTAACTAAAGATTCTATTTCTCGGTATCAAATAAGAATGACAATAAAGATCCTGCAAAACAAACATTTCTCATGTCTATTAGGAGATATTTTAAATTAATTGAGGTGATCAAACACATGACAATGTTGGATCTGGGCGGTGTCAGCCTGTATTATAATGTGAAGGGAGAGGGGACTCCTATTATTTTTATTCATCCCCCCCTACTCACAAGCGCGAATTTCAGGTATCAAATAGATGAATTATCTCAAAAGTTTAAAATTATTACCTTCGACATTAGAGGACATGGAAGGAGTTCGTACTCAGTACAACCAATAACCTATCCGCTAATTGTAGAAGATATGAAACGTTTATTGGATCATCTGAAAATCCCAAAAGCATTCCTTTGTGGATATTCAACTGGAGGCTCGATTGTATTAGAATTTTTACTGACATTTCCCGATCGGTCATTAGGAGGCATTGTCATTAGTGGAATGTCTGAAGTGGGGGATTGGTATTTAAAAAGAAGGATTCTTTTAGCAAGTAGTATTTCAAGAGCCGGAGCCGGTCGTTTTCTGGCATCTGTTATTTCATGGGGAAATTCGGATACACAAGAGACGTTCAGGAAGTTGTTAAAAGAAGCACTAAAAGGGGATCCAAAAAATATCGAGCAATATTATTGTTATAGTTTAATCTATAATTGTACCCATCAGTTAACAAGGATTGATTTTCCAATTTTATTGGTCTATGGTACCAAAGATAAGTCATTTCATAGTTATGCAAACTTACTACACGAAAAATTGCCAATTAGTGACTTAAAGTTCCTTCAAAATGAAAAACATCAACTTCCGACAAAAGCAGCGAAGGAAGTAAATCAATTGATAAACGAGTTTATCAATGTTCATTGTTAATAGCCTTGTCGTGAAATATATTGAGAAAGAGGTAATGGAAAAGGAAAACAATTTTTATAAGTCAAAAATACATATAGGGGAATTCCATCTATAATTTGATCCCCCTAGTAACAAAATTGTTAGCGGTATCTTTCTAAAGAAAAGAAACGATTATAAGAATGGATAACTCGATCAATGAAAGGATTCCAAACCCGTTTAGAAATGTAAACAACTATAGAAGTGAAACTTCCTAGGAAGGCACTACCCACAATATCCATAGGAAAATGTTGACCCATCCAAATGCGTGAGAATCCTGCTAAGAAAGCAAAAATGAACATAATAGAACCCAATAATCGCTTATAAAAAAATACAGAAGTTGCTGCAGCAAACCCTAGAGTGGTGTGTTTACTTGGAAATGACGAATTCTTTTTCGATGGGGACGGGGGTAATAAATGTACCCCAAATTTCAAAAATGGACGTGGTTTAAAATAAAAAAGTTTAATCAAACAATTAAAAAGTAAAGTTACTACAATAGATATTCCCGCATATAACGTGACTTTTTTATAAAAGTTGTTTCGAAACCACATAAAGATTAATAAAATCACAAACAAATAACGAACTTTTTGAGAAATTGTAACCATAATCGTGTCGGAAAGCCGATAACGTCCAGCAAATTGATTTATAGCTCTAAATATCCTGTAGTCCATAAAAATCACTCCTCCAATATCCTCCCCATAATATTGCTAGTTTTTCCGAACAAAAAGTAAATATGTATATGGTGTCAGGCACCACAAAAAGACACTTTCCGGCTAATGTCCACCTCGAGTGGACATTAGCCTTTTCATGATTTTTGTCGGGTATATTTTACTGAATTCATCGATTGTCCACTGGAGAAGGACAATTTAACTGTTTTGTCCACGGATGGTGCCTGACACCAAATTAATGCCACCAATTTAATGGCTCCAAATAAATAGCACATCAAATAAATTTAATACAATGAAAGGGTTTTGCCTAGTTCACGAGAAATTTATTAGGTAAGAATAATTTTTTGGGGGGTGGTAGTTTTGCATATTAGTAAATTTGTTACGCCTGAGATTATTTTTGGGAAGAACTCAATTAAACAGGTGGGGGATGCCTGCTTACGGCTTGGGGCAAAGAAAGTTTTAATTGTGAGCGATTACGGTGTTGCAAATGCTGGGTGGCTCGATATAGTAATTTCCATTTGCAAAGAATCAGACCTGCCGTATGCGACCTTTATTGATGTCACTATAAATCCAAAGGATACCGATGTAGTTAAAGGGTGTCGAGCTTATATTGAAAATGAATGTGATGCAATTATTGGTTTGGGTGGGGGAAGTGCCTTAGATTCCGCAAAGGCTATAGCCATACTTGCAACTAACGGCGGCCAAATCAGCGATTATGAAGGGGTAGATAAAATCGAAAAGCCTCTTCCGCCGATGATTATGATCATGACTACTGCGGGATCGGGTTCTGAGGTTTCCCAATTTTCTGTCATTGTCGATTCGTTCCGAGGAAAGAAGATGAGCATCATTTCCAAAACATTGGTCCCGGATATTGCGATTGTTGATCCATTAACGCTCGTTACAAAAGACAGCAGCCTGACTGCCGCGACAGGGTTGGATGTTCTAACGCATGCAATCGAAGCGTATGTCAGTACGGCTGCAACGCCACTGACAGATGTACAAGCCAAAAATGCCCTTTCCCTGGTCTCAAAATTTTTACGGCCATCGGTGGCATCAAAGACGAATGAAGAAGCAAAAGAAGCGATGGCAATGGCGAGTTTACAAGCGGGTCTTGCTTTCTCCAATGCCATCCTTGGGGCTGCACACGCCATTTCACATGCCATCGGCGGAAAATTACCCATTTCGCATGGTGAAATCAATGCTGTTTTACTTCCTTATGTAATGGATTTTAATTTTATTGCCGCACCTGGCCGTTTTTCAGATATTGCGGATATTATGGGATTTGACATAAGAGGAATGTCAGAGCGGGAAGCAGGTAATACCTCCATTCAATTTGTTAGAGACCTAGCTGCAGATATTGGGGCTCCACAAAGATTAAGGGATGTTGGAATAACTGAGGATATGATTGATTGGGCTGGAAAACTTGCTCTTAATGATGCTTGTATGATCACCAATCCCCGCGATATCAATCTCGAACAAGTAAAGACACTTCTAAAAAACGCATTGTAAGAAGGTGAACACCGTGCTTGAAGATAAGAAGGAAATGATCGCGCTGTTAACTGGAGTTAAATCATCCAAAAAAAGTTATTATACCGAGTTGAAAACAACCGTAGAACAATTAAGGAAGAAGAACATTCAACTGGAAATCATAAATGAAGTAATGAAAAGTATGAAAATAGACATGTCATTAGATGAAATGCTCCAAAATGTCCTTGATAAATTAAAGGCACTGTTACACTGTGACAGACTAAGTTTATTGTTATTACAGAATAATGAACTCATTTTATCCAACGTGTACCCTGAAGAGAGCCATGGTTTAAAAATTAACTCTGCTATACCGAACCGTCATTCTATTTATTGGTCAGCATTGTTAAACAAACAGATTATTTTTCAAAGATTGCATGACTCAGGTGAGGACTTTTTTGAAAAGAAATATTTGCTAGACCTTCAGATACATAGTGTGATCGTCCTGCCTATTTTTATAAAAAATAAGGGCATTGGGGTCTTGAGTATCGGCCGGCAGGATCCTTCTGAGTGGGGTCTCGATGACCTGGTATTTCTCGAACAATTGACCGATCATCTTGCCGTCAGTATTGAGAATACTCAGCTGTACCATGAAGTATTCCGCGCTAAGCAGCACTGGGAGGATACCTTTAAAGCTGTAGATGATATGATTATCGTTTTTGATAAAAATTTAAATGTCCTTCAATTTAATGATTCGGTTCGATCATTTTTTCAACTCAACGAGCATTCTCCATCATTTGCCCTTTTGAGGAAAGAGTGTAAGTCGATTATTGAAGAAACGTTTCATACTAAAAAGCCTGGATATAGGGATATTTATTTTAAAAATAATTCCATTTGTGAAACGTATATCTATCCAGTCCAAAATCACCAAAACCAAGTGTATGGTGTGATCCTCTATTTAAAAGACGTAACGGAAAAACGAAAAATGGAGGCACAGCTTCTCCATTCCGGAAAGCTAGCTGCGATTGGTGAAATGGCAGCGGGAATTGCCCATGAATTAAATAGTCCGTTAACTGCGATTCTCGGAAATTCTCAGCTTCTATTAAGGAATAAAGAAAAGAGTGACCCTTCGTCCATACTTTTAACCGATATAAAAAACTGTGGGGACCGCTGTAAACGAATTATTAAAAGCTTACTTACTTTTTCCCGTCAGGATGAGTATATTTTTGGTTCCTTCTCATTAAACGATGGAATAAACCAAGTTCTTAATTTACTAAGATACCAATTAGAAAAAAATGAAATAAAGATTCATCTTGAACTTGATGAGGAACTGCCTGAAATGGAGGGGAGTCAGCAGCAAATCGAACAAATCATAATTAATCTTATTTTAAATGCAAGAGATGCTTTAGAGCTATCAAATAAGGCAAATAAAGAAATTACTATTCAAACCTCCCATCTAGAAGATGAAATCCAATTAACTGTTAAAGATAATGGAATCGGAATTGAAGAAAATAGGTTAACTGAAATTTTCCATCCCTTTCACACAACAAAAGAAGCGGAAAAGGGGACGGGCTTGGGGCTTTCTGTAAGTTTCGGAATCGCAAAATCCCATGGAGGAACACTCGAGGTGAGCAGTACTGTTAAAACGGGAAGCACCTTCACGTTAAGATTACCAGTGCCTCCGTCTCATGAGTTGGAGGTCGAAGGATGACAAATTTATTAATAGTTGATGATGAAATAGAGGTTGGAAACTTCTTGTCACACCTGTTTAAATCGAAAGGCTATAATGTCAAAGTAGTTAACAGTGGGAAAGAGTTTTCCAGGATCGATTTTTCAAGGATTACCTTCCATGCGGCAATGATTGACTTAAAGCTCCCGGATGCAGATGGCTTAACACTTCTAAAAGAATTGAAAAAACAACAGCCCCGCTGCAAAGCCATTATTATGACGGGGTACAGTACGATTCATACGGCTGTTGAAGCGATGAAAACGGGTGCAAGTGATTATATCGAAAAACCGTTCGACGATATTGATTTATTGGAAAAACAAATCGATCAGTTACTAATTTCGACGGGCAGTTCTACCCAGCAGCATATCAATGATTTAGCCCTTAAAATTGGGCTAATTATAGGAAAAACCCCCGACATGAATCAATTAATAGAAACGGCATATAAAGTAGCCGGGAAAAATGTCATTGTCTTAATTGAGGGTGAAACCGGAACAGGTAAAGAGGTATTAGCTCGGTTTATTCACGAGGCAAGTCAACGAAATAAAGAACCCTTTATTGGCGTGAATTGTGGTGCTATTACGGAATCGTTATTAGAAAGCGAACTATTTGGGCATGAAAAGGGTGCCTTTACAGGAGCAGCTCATCAGCGGAAGGGATTATTTGAAATTGCAAGTAAAGGAACATTATTCCTTGATGAGGTGGCAGAGGCAACTCATTCCATCCAGGTAAAACTACTTCGTGTCCTTGAAACAAGAGAATTTATGCGTGTGGGAAGCGAGAATACGCTCCATACCAACACACGGTTAGTAGCCGCATCAAATGTAAACCTCCAAGAAGCCGTTCAGAAGAAGAAATTTAGAGAAGATCTTTTTTACCGTTTAAATGTGGTCCATTTATTCATTCCTCCTTTAAGAGAAAGGAAAGAGGATATTCCTTTATTGATTCAACATTTATTACAGCGGCACAGGAATAATTCGATCACATTTTCGAAGGATGCACTTATTCTGTTACAGAACTATCGGTGGCCAGGGAATATTCGAGAGTTGTCTAATTTCGTTACAAGGGTGGTAGCCCTGTCAGAATCTGCAGATGCCATCATCACGCCCTCCAATCTTCCATTGCCTATTAATCCAGGAACTCCGACAAAACCGAATGAACTTAGTGAACACGCATTTCAAGAAGAACGAGAACACCATATGGAGGTTTTATTGCAAAGCTGGGTAGAAAAAACAATATCAGCATTTGAACAAAAGGAAGAAATCGATTTGGAGGAAGTTCTGGCGCAGATCAAACAATTAGAATCTCAAGTAGGTAAAGCATTTATAAAGAGAACTTTAAAGGAGACTCATGGTAATAGGAGGGAAACAGCCAAACGATTACAAATAACGATGCGAAAGCTACGCTACCTTTTAAATGAAAAAAATGAAAGTAGCAAAATTAATGGATAAGGAATTTTTTCCAGAACAGAATGGTTACAAAAAAGGCCTACGATGAAAACTGTTCATCGTAGGCCTTTCCTTTAAATTGTAAATCTATTCCAAGGTTAGGACAACACGGCCGTTAATTTGACCAGTTTCCATCCGCTCAAATACTTCGTTTATTTTTTCTAGGGGCTGAACTTCGATATTGGTTCGTACTTTACCTTGCGCTGCGAATTCAATCGCTTCTTGTAAATCTTTTCTTGTACCTACAATTGAGCCTTTTACCGTTACCCCATTTAAAACTGTTTCAAAGATTGGGATTGGCAGGTCAGCATTTGGAAGACCAACGACTACTAATGTACCACCTCTTTTTACAGATCCATATGCTTGTTCAAATGCTTTCTTTGTAACGGCAACACTAACTGCAGCTTGAACGCCGCCAACTAGATTTTTAATTTCCTCAACAGGGTCGACTCTAAATCCGTTAATCGTTTTATCTGCTCCTAATTCGGATGCAAGTTCTAGCTTATCATCTTGAATATCTACCGCGATTACATTAAATCCCATTGCTTTAGCATATTGAAGGGCCACGTGTCCTAGACCGCCAATTCCATAAATGGCAACCCAATCACCCGGCTTTGCATTTGAAACTTTCAGTGCTTTATAGGTAGTAACACCTGCACAAAAGATTGGAGATATTTCATGGAAATCAAGCCCATCAGGAATTTTCACCACGTAGTTTGCTGGAGCTTTACAATATTCTGCATATCCGCCATCGACGGAGTAGCCAGCATTTTCCTGTGCCAAGCACAGCGTCTCACGTCCTGTTAAGCAATATTCACATTCGCCACACGCTGAATAAAGCCACGGAATTCCAACACGATCGCCTACTTTAATGGAAGTTACCCCTTCTGCCACTTTTTCGACGATACCGACCCCTTCATGACCTGGAATCAAAGGAAGCTTAGGCTTTACTGGCCAATCCCCATTCACAGCGTGAAGGTCCGTATGACAGACGCCGCAGGCTTTAATTTTGACTAAAATTTCACCATACTCTAATTCAGGAACAGGCACATCCTTAATTTCGAGCTTCTGATGATGCTCATTCACAACAGCTGCTTTCATCATTTTCGTTTCTTGTTTTGTTTCATTCACCACAACTAAACCACTTTGATTTTCATTCGTACACATTCCAATCCATCTCCCTTGTCAATCGTATTCACATTAAATTAATGCAAAAATCGTGCCAAGTATTAAAACGCTTTCATTATATAGAAAAATCAAAATTTACAAGCTTCAAGCCGAAAAATCGGCAAAATACAGCCGCTAAAACGGCAAACCGCAAACAATTTTTTGTCATTGGAAACCTTAAATTGAATTGTACGATCGAATTGTTTTAGAAGAAAAGACTCAGTAAGAAAAAGCTATCTGGTAAAAATAACAAGAACAAATGAATTTGTTCCTGTATATTTATATTTTATGTAGGGACACTCTCAATACTTTTTCCTATTAATTAATTAATTAATTAAGGCTATTTTTGCATAGATTGTTGTTTTTCGTATAAGTTCGTCAACCCGTATACCTATATGCTTCGTGGCATCTTTTCGTAAGAACTTTTGCGAAAATTGCCTAGAAACTTAGTAAATGACTCTTATAAAGCTCCAATAGCAACAAAGTTTACGAAAAGAGCCTTAATTAAAAAAACCTTGATTCTCAAGGTTTTTTATTAGTATGAGGAAAAGGAGACTAGTAATCATTTACTTTTCTTTTTGGAGTCACTTTGCAATAATTTATTGACTAATTGAGTAAGATGTTGATTTTGTTCTTTTAGCTCTAAGAGTTCTTTTTTTAATTCAGAAAAATCATTTGCAATTTTCTCCAGTTTCTCAGATAGCAAAGCCAACCTTCCATTTTCTTTTTTATCAGACCCGTTGAGTAGATTAAGAATAGGGATTTGTGTACTATTACCAAGGTCCTTTGCAGAATTCTTTAATGAATCGTCTTTTAGAAGATTGGTTGCCACGTTCATTAAAGACCCCATATCAACGTTTTTCATTAATGTATTCATGTCAATATTGCTCATTAAAGAATTTATATCCAAGGAATTTTCACTATTCATTTGATTCTTATCCTTTCCCGTTAAAGATTTCAAATCAAGATTGTTCATTAAAGAATTTAAATCCAGAGGAATTTCATTTGAATTATTTGTGTTATCGATGGTAGCGTCCTCAGTTTCGATGTTATCGGAATCCTTGACACTTTTTTCTTTCTTTTTTTTTGACATATTTAAGCCACCTTTTTTTATTTAAAAATCCTACTAAGATACGTAATTTCTATATAACTATGATTTTTTCATACATTTGAACTGTGTTATATCACTATGGAAGAAATTTATCCTTCTTTGTTGTCAAATTACATAAAAAAATCGATATCGTCTAATTTTTTGAAAAAACCTAGAAGATTATTGGATTACTACATAATCTTCTAGATTCCATGTCTCCATCAATTAGGAATTCCTAGATTAATAACTCCAATCATATGCTTAACAGCCTAAGGGTCCTGTAAAACAGCAATGATGGCATCACTAATCGGAGTTGTATCGAGGCCGAATAAGCTAGCAACAAGTAAGGCAAGCAATAATATAATTATCACAAGAACTTTGCCTAGTGTTTTAATGAAATTAGCAAGATTCATTAGTTTCCCCCCTTTCTAGAAATGAATTTCAAATCAATAAGGGGCCCCTTACTAAAATCATATTATGTGAAAATATCGGACAAGCTTAAACTAATATCACAGTATAATGAAAATGGGCAGCCCGTATTTTCCTTGCATAATTTTCCATTGTCCTTCATATGTTTAGTTTTGTGTGGATATCGGTCCCATATCTAACAAAAGGAGAGAGGGGAAGTAAATATGTAAAGAAGATGTTTAGACATTTTGAGGTCTGAACATCTTCTTTTAATCTTTTTATTTTTGAAATCAACAGAGGCTAAGAAGGTCCAATCGTATGAACCTGAAGGCTCACTTCTTTGAAGATCCTGATGTTCCATAATCATTAATAGTTAATTTTACATGGTAGTTGATCGGGGTTTTACTAAATGTTTGGTCCCAATTCTTTTTGACCTTCTTCCATACTTTAGGATTCTTAATTCTCAATTGATTTCCGAAGCCAGCAACGTCCACTTGGTATTCTTTTTGCATTTTTTCTAGTACATTCCTCACCAAACGTTTCACTTCTTTTTCAGATGATTTTTCTGCTTTTTTTAGAAATTCATTTTTAAAAGTATCTCCCGGAATCACCCACGTTTCAGCCAGCCTTCCCTCTGATTCAATGGTTACATCAAAAGAAATGTTATTTCCCTTAACTCGTGGTTTAATTCTGCTTTTCATGGACTCTATCTCATACAAAATCAGCTGACCAGTTTCTTTATCATAGCTTTTCAATACACCACCTTTCCCTTTGCCTGTAATCCATGTTACTCCCTCTAGTTCATCCTCATTTAAAAAACCAGTCATTTTGTGTGTCTTTCCCTTTATCACAGCAGCTCCCGTAAATTTGACCTCCCCATTCACTGATAGGACATTTTGCAATAGAAAACTAGACTCTGATTTAAGCTTGGCCTCTAATTTAATAAGAGGCAAAGGAGGCAAAATCCTCGTTGTTCGGTAGGTATTTTCAACAATACGAAGCAGACGAAACGCGGGAATTTCTCCTGCTGTCTTTGTTTCCAGTGTGTTGCTTGCACTTCCTTTACTAGTGAGGACAAGACAGCTTGGTCTAAAATCATTATCACGAAGATCTTGATCAAATAATTGTTCCAAATCATACGATTTTGCAAGCTTTTCACTGATAACAATTACTTTCAAATGGTGACCGGTTAAGGGTGGTCTTTCTAATGATAATTCACGAGCCATTTGAAGGATGGAATCTCCCGTTTCAGAAACATTAACATAGGATTTTTGTTGTGGTCCTGCTTGTTTAGTTGTTGAACTTGCTACTTGTGGAGTGATTAATTGATAGGTTAAAGTAATCAGGTTTTTTTTAAAATATCCCTCCCCTTGTTCGTCTAACTCTTTCTCAATGAAGGACTCCTTGCCTTTATCAAATGCCACACCTATACCTAAACTTTGCTCTTCGATTTCATGACTGCTCCAACATCCTGTAAGGGATAAGATCAAAATAACGGAGAGGGTAATGAAGAGGGTCTTTATTTTGTTATGTGATTGTTTCATATTTTCCGCCTTTTACTCTTGAGATAATAAGCAGGAGAATCGGGAGTAAACCAAATAACCACAATGCGACATTGCCGACGAAATCTCCAAGTTTAAATTGGTCATTGATATTTTTCGGAATCATGGCAATGATGTATAAAATCGGAAGCAAGCCAAACATAAATGGGTAAATGCTCTTTTTCGAAAGTTGAGCGAGCCCTAAAGCAGCTGAATAGAATGTGATGGTAAATGTGGAAAATATTTGCATTATCCAAACCACGAGCAATAAAGATTCGAACCGTTCAAAGATCAAACCGGAGACTTCAAAACTTCGTATTAGATCAAGTGTCGGCCATGTTCTCGTGACCACTCCTTCAACAGATAATGCTCCGATAACCATTACGACTGTTATTACGTAAAAAATTAATGGAATGGAAACTCCAAAAAGCAGGGCTTTTATTGCTTTTTGGGGCTGTTTCATAAACGGAATAAGCAGTAACATGATTTCAGGCCCTGTAAAAGCGAGAGCCGTTGTTTTTACTCCTCTTAGTACTGGGACGACTCCTTCTCCTAATACCGGACGCAGATTATCGATCTCAAATATTTTAAAACTCATAAAGACTACCACTAAAAAAAAGATAACCGTCACAGGTAATATAATTTCAAAAAGACGGGCAATCGGGTTAATGCCGCCGAAGATCAGATAGAGACCCACCCACATGAAAATCATAGTAATAGCCCATGTAGGGGTACTCTCCAGAAGTAAATACTTTATTACTTCCGCCATTGAACGGAGTTGAAACCCGCAAGTTAAAAGAAAATAACATAGTATAAATAAATTGAGTAACCCGCCCACCCATTTTCCTACAATTTCAATGCTGTATTGATAAAAGGTTTTTTGGGGAAACTGTTGGCTTAATTTGACCATGATTACCCCTGCAATCATGGTGAAAATCCCGCCTAAAATAACACTTATCCATACATCTGGTGTATGTACCTTCTCCGTAGCTGATCTAGGTAAGGTGAGTAATCCTGTACCAAGTATAAAGTTGATGACAATGACAGCTGCTTGAGGAGTTGTAATTTGGTCTTTCGGACTGAGAATCATTTTTTAATCACACTTTCACAGTAGATTATCCTTTTCGTATAGGATTTTTCGTATGCATCATTTTTGGCCGGCGTTTCATCATCATAAGTGGCATTCGAACCATCAAGTCTTTCCATTCACTTAAGCGATAAGGAACGACTGGACTTAAATAGGGCACGCCAAAGCTTTTTAATTTCACTAAATGGCTGGTCATGAAAAGAAAAAAGAGAATGACCCCGTATAATCCAAATATGGCCGCACAAAACATAGCTGGATAACGAAGAATCCGTAATGTAAACCCAGTACTATATTGCGGAATAGCAAATGATGAAATAGCAGTTAACGCTACTACAATCACCAAAACAGGGCTAACAATACCTGCTTGTACAGCAGCTTCCCCAATGATTAATCCACCGACAATTCCCATGGCTGGACCAATTGGTTTAGGTAAGCGTAGTCCTGCTTCCCTTAAAATTTCGATGGATATTTCCATAAATAATGCTTCGATGAGTGCGGGGAACGGAACCCCAGACCTGTTTCCTATAATGGAGATGGCCAGTTTGGTCGGAATCAAACCTGAATGAAATGAGATGAAAGCTATATACAAAGACGGTGTAAAAAGGGCCAGAACAGCTGCGAGATAACGAAGTAAACGTATGAATGTGCCAGGAATCCATCTTTCATAATAGTCTTCTGGCGATTGTAACATCATGCTTAATGTAACTGGAACTATCAAAGCGAATGGTGTCCCATCTAATAAGATGGCCACTCGACCTTCCATCAAAGCAGCGATCACGCGATCAGGACGCTCAGTATTCTGTACCTGCGGAAAAGGACTAAGGTAATTATCTTCGATAAGTTGCTCTACATAACCTGATTCTGGTACATTATCAATATCAATTTTCTTAATTCGATTTTCTACCTCTTGAACCAATTCGGGATCAACAATGTCATTTATATAAGCGACAACTAAGTCTTTTTTTGAATGCTTTCCTACTTGGAATTTTACTAACGATAAATTCTCATTTTCACCACTACCCCTTAAAAAAGATGTATTATCACTCAAAGATTCAGTGAAACCGACCCGTGGACCCCTGACTAATGCCTCTGATACCGGCTCTTCGATAGTCCTTGTTTTAAGTTTTGTTGTTCCAAGGATTAGCGCATTCTGTGATCCATCAATTAAAAGAGCGGTAGAACCTGTTAATACTTTTGATGCTAACTCTTTAGTAAAACCAACCTCTTTTACATCACTAATAGATAACACTTCATTTTTTATAAATTCTGTTGAAATGCTTCCTTTGATGTAAGGGAGGTCCTGTTTATATTCTGCTGAAAAATCAACCATCAAGGATGGCATAATATGTTTATCAATAAGGTCTTTATCTGATAGTCCGTCCACAAAAATGACAATTGCCCGAATACCGGTACGCCCTATATTAAATTCTCGAAAATGTACATCCCAATTATGGCCAATTTCTTGCTTAACTAATTCTAGATTTAATATAAAATTATCTGTTAACTGATCAGTTGAATCTTGGGAGGTATCTACGTCTTGTTTGTCTTTATTAGTAACTTTTCCTTTTTTACTGATCTTTGATTTCCACTCTTTCATTTTCATCACTCATCCTTTGAGTTGCGAAGCCGATTAAACAATTTGGAGATTAAATACGGAATAAAAAACACAATAAAAGCTTGTATATAAACCTGCCATTCTGGAAGGTAGGAAACAATCGTTTTCCACATTTTCATCACCCTATACATGACATACCCTATATTAGCTGCTAACACCTGTGAAATGTTATTATTAATTCAGTGTAAATCCCTTTATTTCTCAAATGGTATTATTAACTTGTCCTTATGCAAGGAAATTTAAAACACTTAGAAATATCTCCATCACTTTGTATGAGAAATCAGCTATAATATTTTAGATTCGGCCAAAATATGACGGCATACGGCATATCTAAAACGTGTTAGAAAATTACCTTCTAATGCAATAATATTATTTCATCCGGAAGTCAATTGTGGAAATAAAACAGGGAGACTATACATAGATAACTATTAACAGAATAGTCAGTATTTTATGTTGTAAGGGTTTACATAGGAAATTAAATTTGGGGAAATACACCCCGATTATTCCTCGGGAAACCGCATGATTAGACAATTATCGATACTTTTTTCAGAAAAAATGTCGCCTCTATTTCCCAGATCAAAAGACTTTTTTATACAACGAGAATCGTGAGATATGAAATAAACTTCATTTCGAGATATACTTTAATAATAAGTTAGGTAGGAAAGGGGAATAGGAACAATGAACAAGCGGGTAATCGTCTATACTACCAAAGACTGCATCGAATGCACGATGGTTAAAAAAGTTCTTAGCGAGGAAGGAATTTCTTTCGAAACAAGAGATTTATCAGTAAACCCAGAATACCAAATGGAAGTAGAGAAATACGGCTTTCTTGGGGTTCCAGTGACAGTGGTTGAAAACCGAGCGGTCAAAGGATTTACCAATGAACTGAAAGAATTAATGGAATTAGCAAAAAGTTAAGTAAGCTTGATTTTAACAGCAATTTGGTTGGAAAAATATTAGCTTGCTAAAATAGTAAAATGGCTTGGAGGAAAATCCTCCAAGCCATTATTTGAATAGAATTATGCACTAATTGATTTATCTGTATTTGCATTTTGGATCTCAGCGGAAGGATGGAATTCGTTTTCCATCTTGGAAACAACCACGGTTGCTACACCATTTCCGATTAAATTTGTAATTGCACGTGCTTCAGACATAAATCGATCGACACCAAGTAATAGTGCAATCCCTTCGACCGGAATGACAGAGAAAGCCGAAAGCGTAGCGGCTAGGGTAATAAATCCTGAACCCGTTACACCAGCTGCACCTTTTGATGTCAGCATTAATATTCCTAACAATGTGATTTGATGCCAAATTGTTATATCTACATTGTAAGCTTGAGCGATAAAGATCGCAGCCATCGAAAGGTAAATCGCGGTCCCATCCAAGTTAAACGAATATCCGGTTGGAACCACAAGACCAACCACCGATTTAGAACATCCGTATTTCTCAAGTCTTTCCATCATTCGAGGTAAAGCAGATTCAGAGGATGAAGTACCTAACACCAAGAGAATTTCTTCCTTGATATAAGCAATGAATTTCAAAATATTAAATCCATAAAGCTTTGCGATTCCCCCTAGAACAAATACGATGAAAAGAAACATCGTTGCATAAACGCTTCCCATCAATTTTCCAAGCGATACCAATGAACCAAGACCAAAATTTCCAATCGTGTAGGCCATGGCACCTGATGCAGCAATCGGCGAAAACTTCATTACGATATTAACTATTCTAAAGAATACATCCGTAAATTTCTCAAATAAGACAACGACCGGTTTCCCTTTTTCTCCCATTGAAGCAAGGGCAATCCCAAATAGGACAGCAAAGAATAAGATCGGGAGAAGGTCACCCTTCGCCATGGCCCCTACAAAATTATCGGGAATAATGCCTAAAATAAATTCTATAAATCCATGACTGGATTCTTTTGCCTGCTCGGTAAATTGTGAAATATCTCCACCTTGTACGGATTTAGTATTAAACCCAGACCCTGGTTTGATGATATTAACGAGTAGTAATCCAATTGCCAAAGCAAAAGTGGTAACAATTTCAAAATAGAGGAGAGCTTTCCCACCAATTCTCCCAACCTTTTTTAAATCCCCCATGTTGCCAATACCAATGACAATCGTAAAAAATACAATTGGAGCAATAACCATCTTAATTAACTTGATAAAGATATCCGCCAAAATCTTTAATTCCGTACCGAATTTCGGAAAAAGAAATCCGATGACTATCCCAAGTGCAATCCCTAGTAATACTTGGACGGTCAAATTTTTAAAATTAATTTTCATGATCCCGTACACCCCTTTGTTAGACTTGTTAACGCTTTCTTCCCACCCATTTACATAATAAATGAAAATTCAGATAACAGTAAGGTTTTGGTCATATTGGTCTTATTGTTCCTTTTGTTATAGAAAATACCATAATAAAGCAACTCTAAATAAGTAAACTATTAATTTACTATTTTGATAAAATAGGCCATGATATTAATATAAAAGTGAGTACTCTAAGGGGGAGCAGGGGATGTTTCCGTTAAAAGTATTATTAATAGAAGATGATCCGATGGTTCGGGAGGTCCACCGCCAATTTATTGATAGGATTGAAGGGTTTACGATTATCGGAGTCGCTGCCAATGGGGTGGAGGGTATGCGATTAGTCAAAGAGCTCCGACCAAACCTTGCCATTATCGACATTTATATGCCATATATGGGTGGATTGGAGATGCTTAGAGAACTTCGTTCAGCGGCCATTTCTGTTGATGTGATTGCGATAACAGCTGCCAGCGATATTGAAACCATCCATGGAGTTCTTCAACAAGGTGCCTTTGATTACATCATGAAGCCATTTACCTTCAATCGTATAAAAAAGTCACTAGATAACTATAAAAACTATCGTCTGAAGTTGGGAGAAAAGAAAGCTCTTTTACAAGAGGAGCTTGATCAGATCTTATATATTGATCACAAAAAAGAAGCCGAAAAAGACAGTCTCCCAAAGGGATTAAATATGAACACCTTAACAAAAATTACAAACTTTCTTTCGCAAGAGAAAGAACCTGTTTCTGCGGAAGAAGTAGCAGAAGGCATTGGAATGGCCCGGGTAACTGCACGAAGATATCTTGATTATTTAGAAAAAGAAGGAAAAGTGAAGATACACATTCATTATGGCGGTGTCGGGAGACCAATTAACCGTTATGGAGTGTGAATAACTCGATTGTTTGTAAGTAGGGGGGAGCAGGATGGGCTGGAAAATCAGGATTGGAAAACCAAAACTCCGTTTACAAACGACGATTACTCTGCTAGTTTGTATCGTGGTCATAATGGCATTGTTCGTTACCGAAACATTAATCACCAACAGAATCTCACATGAAACAAAGAAAAGCCAGACTGAGAAAGCCACGAATATTGCGAAGATCGTTGCACAATCCCCAATTGTAAAAACAGGGTTAATAAATAAAAAAGCAGAAAAGGATATCCAAACATTTACCAATGATATCCAACGGACCACACATGTTGAATTTATCGTCGTTATGGACATGTATGGAATAAGAAAATCACATCCGAATCGTAATCTCCTCGGTCTCCATTTTGTCGGCGGAGATGAAGGTCCTGTTTTAAAAGGGAAAGAGCATATTTCGACGGCAAAAGGAACATTAGGAATATCTTTACGCTCGTTTGTCCCTGTTTTTGATGAAAAGAATAAACAAATAGGGGCCGTAGCCGTGGGGATCTCTTTAGAAAAAGTCAATCAGGCAATCGAACAAAGCAGAAGGATTATTTTGATCGGAGTCGGTGTTGGTATTTTAGTTGGGGTTTTAGGAGCTCTGTTTCTGGCAAGAAAAATCAAAGCCATTCTTTTTGGTCTTGAGCCAAGTGAAATAGCAAAACTGTTGGAAGAACGAAGTGCGATGCTGCAATCGACTAAGGAAGGGATCTTGGCGGTTGACCAAGATGGGGTAACCACACTCGTTAATAATGAAGGGGTTAGACTTCTTCAAATTGCGGGAATCGACGGACCCTTTTTAGGAAAAAAAGTGGACGATTACATGCCAAATTCCAAACTTTCTACCGTCCTAGAAGCGGGGGAATCACAGTTATATCAGGAACAAGAGATTAATCATATTACCATTGTAACCAATCGAGTCCCTGTGATTGTGAAAGGGAAGATTGTCGGTGCGATTGCTACTTTCCGGGAAAAAACCGAAATCAAAGAATTGGCTGAACAATTAACCGGTGTAAAGTTATATGCAGAGGCACTGCGTACCCAGTCACATGAATTCATGAACAAACTACATGTCATTTCAGGTTTAATCCATATGAAGGACTATCAAACGGTCTCGTCATACATTTCTAAAATAGTTGACCACCAACAATCAGAGGTAGAATTTGTTGTCAGTCGTTTTAAAGACCCCGTGTTAGCAGGTTTTATTTTAGGAAAGCTTAGCTTTGCAAGGGAAAAAGGCTGTGAATTTATCATTGAAGGGGAAGGATCTTTACCCGAACCAATCCAGCGTGGAACCACTCACGAGGTGGTCACGATCCTTGGGAATTTAATCGATAATGCACTGGATGCAGTTGCAGACTATCCGATTAAAAAAGTGACCTTAAGATTGGATTATTTTGATGAAATCCTCGTGTTGGAGGTTCATGATACAGGACAAGGGATTGATGAGGATATCATCAATAGCTTATGTGTGAAAGGGTATTCTACCAAGGGTGAAAATCGGGGGATTGGATTATTTTTAGTACAGCAAAGCCTGGAAAAATTATCAGGACAGTTAGAAATACATTCTCAAAAAGAAAAAGGGGCAACATTTATTGTTACGATCCCTTATAAAAGTAAACAATAATAATATTATGTTAACTTAATATCTATTAAAACTATTTTCTTTACATTATAGTTCCATAGCGTTATTATTTACTTACTTAATTTAATAAAGTATTAGATCTACTAGGGGTGCCCTGTAATCAGGCTGAGAGAAAACGATCAAGTTTTTAACCCTTCGGACCTGATCTGGGTAATCCCAGCGTAGGAAAGTAGCCATGTGAAGGTATTATTTTTTCTCTGACTAACTAACCAGGTCCGTTTATGGATCTGGTTTTTTTTATGTATTAATAGAAATGGAGAGATTGAAATGGAAATTATCGGTTTGCATGAAACGTTGGAAAAAGTAAGGAAGGTCAATCCGCTTGTTCATAATATCACCAATGTTGTGGTAACGAATTTTACCGCAAATGGTTTGCTTGCTTTGGGTGCCTCGCCTGTTATGGCCTATGCTGCCGAGGAAGTTGCAGATATGGCAAAAATAGCTAGTGCATTAGTTTTGAATATTGGTACGTTAAACCCGCAAACAGTAGATTCGATGATCATTGCCGGAAAAGCAGCCAATGAATCCAGCGTTCCCGTTATTTTAGATCCGGTGGGTGCTGGGGCTACCCGTTACCGAACTGAAACAGCACAAAGAATCATGAACGAGGTGAACGTTTCAGTGATTCGGGGAAACTCAGCTGAAGTTGCTAATGTATTAGGCGAGAAATGGGAAATTAAGGGCGTCGATGCAGGTGCATCAGCAAATGGTGATATCATTTCCCTTGCAGTAAAAGCAGCACAAACATTAAATTGCGTCGTCATCATCACGGGAAAAGAGGATGTTGTAACGGATGGCGAAACCACCTATCTGGTTAGCAATGGCCACCCAATCATGACAAAGGTGACTGGAATGGGTTGCCTGCTAACATCTGTGATTGGTGCCTTTGCAGGAGTAGAAAGTGATTTGCTTCAAGCTTCGGTAGCGGCATTAACATCCTATGGGGTTGCGGCTGAAAAGGCTGCGGCTCAAACAGCTGAACAGGGACCGGGAAGTTTCCAAATCGAATTTTTAAACCAATTGTCTAAGGTTTCGACAGAAGACATAAATATACATGCTTCTTTTAAAAAGGTGGATCGATAAGAGGGGGTACTTTAAATGAAAAAAGCATTAACGATCGCAGGTTCCGATAGCGGCGGCGGTGCTGGAATTCAAGCCGACATAAAGACGTTTCAGGAATTAGAAGTTTTTGGGATGTCGGCCTTAACCGCAGTAACTGCACAAAATACATTAGGGGTTCATGCTGTCTATCCAATGTCAGCTGAGGCAGTTGTTAAGCAGATCGAAGCGATTGGCACGGATATGGGTGCGGATGCAGTGAAAACAGGAATGTTGTTCAATGCAAAAATCATCGAGGCTGTCGCAGCCCAAGTAAGAATTTTTGAATGGGAGAATGTGGTAGTCGATCCTGTTATGATTGCCAAAGGTGGTGCTTCCTTGTTGCAAATGGAAGCTATTTCTGCCATGAAAACATACTTATTGCCACGTTCCAAGGTGATTACACCAAATATTCCGGAGGCAGAAGTGCTTACCGGTCTGGTAATTCAAACCAATGAAGATAAAAAAGAAGCTGCTAAAAGACTGAATGAGTATGGGGTAAAGAATGTCGTCATCAAAGGCGGTCATGATGAAGACGAGTCCGTTTCAACAGATTTGTTGTTTGATGGGAAGGAATTCTACACCTTTACAAGTCCACGAATCCAGACAAAGAATACTCATGGAACAGGTTGTACTTTTTCCGCCGTGCTAACCGCTGAACTGGCAAAAGGATTATCTGTTTATGAAGCAGTTTGTAAAGCGAAGGATTTTATTCAGGCAGCCATTGAGGATCAATTGGAGATTGGTCAAGGACATGGTCCAACCAACCATTGGGCGTATGGAAACAGAAAACGTGGTAAGGAGATGGAGCGGTAATGATTGATTTACGCGCGGCTTTACGTGTTTATTTTATTATGGGCAGCGCCAACTGTTTAAAGGCACCTGCTGAGGTATTAAAAGAGGCAATTTCGGGTGGGATTACTCTTTTTCAATTTCGCGAAAAAGGGGAGGGTGCCTTAACGGGTGCTGAAAAATATGCATTGGCTAAAGAACTCCAGTCCATTTGCAGAAACCATCAAATTCCTTTCCTTGTGAATGATGATATCGAGTTGGCTATCGCCATTGATGCGGATGGTGTTCATATCGGGCAAGAAGATGAATCGGTACAAACGGTACGGGAGAGAATCGGAGCGAACAAAATCCTTGGGGTCTCCGTCCATTCACCGGAAGAAGCCATGGCGGCGGTCCGAGATGGAGCAAGTTATTTCGGGATTGGACCTGTTTTTCCAACAAATACAAAGGCAGACGCCAAGCCTTCTCGCGGAACGACCCTGATTGAAGAACTACGAAAAGATGGCTGTGAGATGCCGATCGTCGGAATCGGCGGGATTACGATTGAAAATGCTCGATCTATTATAGATGCAGGTGCAGATGGGGTTTCTGTGATTACAGCAATAAGCCAGGCAGAATCACCGCTAGAAGCAGCGAAAGCTTTAAGAAATAGCGTCATTTTTAAAGGAGCGGTGGAATCGTGAAAAAAACCCATAAACTAACGTTAACAGCGATGATGATTGCGATTGGGACCATTTCAAGCAACCTATTTTATATTCCGATTGGATTTACAAAGGTCTTTCCGATCCAGCATTTTATGAACGTCTTATCAGCTGTTTTGTTGGGACCATACTATGCGGTTGCCCAGGCCTTCGGAGTTTCCCTGTTAAGAAATCTGATGGGAACAGGTTCGCTTTTTGCTTTTCCGGGCAGTATGGTCGGAGCATTGCTTGCCTCGCTATTATTCTGGAAAACTAGAAAACTATATCTTGCGTTTATCGGAGAAGTAATCGGGACAGGAATCCTTGGTGCACTCCTTTCCTATCCAATCGCAACACTTATACTTGGCCAAAAAGCGACCATGTTTGGATTTATTCCTTTATTTATTTTTAGCTCGTTTGCAGGAGCGCTTCTTGGCTTCATTCTTTTAACCGTTTTTTCAAAGAAAAAAGTATTGATTGTCACTGAAAATGATACAACGATCAGGAATTAAACTTGGGATAGTAAGGGTGTGAACAAATGAAAGAGGATCAGCATGATAAAATCTCACAAGAAGTTGAAGCGAGAGAAGCGGAATTAATGGAATTGTTGACCGCGCTGATAGCATTCCCAACAGTAAGTCCTCCGGCAAGGAATACAAACGAGGTTCAGGATTTTATCCAAAGATATTTAGAAGACTTGGGATTTCATACCGATAAGTGGGATGTCTATCCTGGAGATCCAAATGTCGTTGGTGTTTTACCAGGAGAATCTCCACAGGATTTTAATAGTTTAATCGTAAATGGTCATGTGGATGTGGCCGAAGTGGGCGATCATTCATCGTGGACAGAGTCTCCATTTTCAGCCTATTTTAAGGATGGTTATATTTATGGGCGTGGTGTTGCTGATATGAAGGGGGGTATCGCCGCTTCACTCCTCGCGATTAAGATTTTAAAAGAACTAGGTATCACGCTTCAAGGCGATCTCCAATTTCAATCGGTTATTGGCGAAGAGGTTGGGGAAGCCGGAACACTTGCATGTACGGAAAGAGGTTATACTGCTGACTATGCGGTAGTGGTTGATACCAGTGATTTACATATCCAAGGACAAGGCGGGGTCATAACCGGATGGATAACCATTCAAAGTCCTGAAACTTATCATGATGGCATCCGGCGGAAAATGATCCATGCAGGTGGTGGTGTTCAAGGGGCCAGCGCGATTGAGAAAATGATGAAAATTATTTCTGGGCTTCAAGACTTAGAGCGGCACTGGGCGATTACGAAGAGCTATGAAGGATTTCCTCCCGGCACAAATACGATTAATCCTGCGGTAATTGAGGGAGGGCGGCATGCAGCATTCGTGGCTGATCGCTGTGCACTATGGGTTACCGTTCATTTTTATCCAGATGAAGAGTATGAAGAGGTCATCAGGGAAATTGAAGAGCATATTGGGGCAGTTGCAGCAGCAGACCCATGGCTTCGTGAGAATCAACCGCAATTTGTTTGGGGTGGTAAATCCATGATTGTCGACCGTGGTGAAATTTTCCCTTCATTGGAAATTGACTCTGAACATCCTGGAACGAAGACTTTAGCCAACTCCTTTGAAAAATTGTTAACGTACAAGCCAACAGTGGGGATGTCCACGACCGTTACAGATGCCGGCTGGCTGGGAAGAGCGGGTATTCCAACAGCCATTTTTGGACCAGGGAAATTGGAAGATGCCCATGCTGTGAATGAGAAAGTGGAAGTCAGTCAAATATTAGACTTTACAAAAGTTTTAGCAGTATTTATCGCTGAATGGTGCAACACGAGGAAGGAGCAGTAGTGACATGAGATTTACCCAAAGACTTTTTGAAAAAGTAAGTGATATTTGGGAGAAAACCCATCAACATCCATTTGTTATCGGGATGGGCATAGGAGACCTGCCGGTCGAATCATTTATCCGCTATATGAAACAGGACTATGTGTTTTTAATTGATTACTCCAAGCTCTTTGCTATAGGAGCGGTTAAAGCAAGCGACTTGGAGACGATGGCCGCATTTGCGAAGCTTTTGGATGAGACATTGCACGGAGAAATGGACCTGCATCGTCAATATGCTGAAAGGTTTGGGATTACCCATCAACAGCTCGAAGAAACTAAACCAACCCCGATCAACTTAGCATATACACGGTATATGTTGAATGTTGCTCAGAATGGAACGCTTGCGGAGCTAGTCTCTGCTCTCTTGCCGTGTATGTGGAGCTATTGGGAGATTAGCAAGCTGCTAGCAGATACCTATCCTAATGCTAGTGAACATCATCTTTACGGGGAATGGGTGAAAATGTACTCTTCTAATGAATTTGGTGCATTAGCAACCTGGCTGATCGATTTACTCGATAAGTTGGCAGATGGGAAACCAGAGCGGGAGCTAGCGATCTTGGAAGAACATTTTCTGACAACATCTAGGTTTGAATATATGTTCTGGGATATGGTCTACCAGGGAGGCGAGTGGCCTGTCTAACTCGCAGATGTTATCTATAAAAGACCTATCTTATTCTTTTAAAAATGAAGGAAAATCTAAGCCTATTTTCAAACAACTTTCTCTAGATGTGAAGTCAGGAGAATTTGTCTCAGTGATTGGTGCAAGCGGATCTGGAAAGAGCACTCTTTTTAAATTGATTACTGGTTTACTTGAACCTGATCAAGGAGACATTATTGTTGAAGGTCAAAAGACGGGTAAGCGATTAGGCAGTATCGGTTACATGCCGCAAAAGGATCTGCTTTTACCATGGAGAACCGTTTTAGAAAACGTGTTACTGCCTTTAGAAGTAACGAAGGAACATAAGCAAGCGAGAATTCCTGAAATACGAGAATGGTTATCACGGTTTGGATTGGCAGAATATGAAAAAGCCTATCCGAATGAGCTTTCGGGAGGAATGAAACAACGCGTCGCCTTTTTAAGAACCCTGATGACCGGGAGGGATCTACTATTATTAGATGAGCCCTTTGGCGCTCTTGATTCCCTTACAAAACGGAACATGCATAGCTGGTTACTAGATTTGTGGGGGGAATTAAAAAAGACGGTTTTGTTCATCACGCATGATCTTGAGGAAGCGATCCTGTTAAGCGACAGAATTTACTTGCTCCAAGACACAGGAATCAATGAAATGAAGGTTACCCTGCCGAGACCAAGAAGTTCACAGCTAATCTATCAATCAGAGTTTATTACGATGAGAAAAGAACTGGAGTGGCTGATTCATAATGAAAGCTAGGTTGAAAAAATGGACAGAAGAGTACGGTTTATTTCTGCTAGTCGTCATTCTTCTTGTCAGTGGATGGGAATGGATCGTCAGGCAGGGAATAATTCCTTCGTTTATTTTGCCAGCTCCTTCAGCGGTTTGGGGGGCATTGCTAGAAAACAAGCAGCTATTGTTTGAAGAGCATTTACCAGCAACCTTAAAGGAAGTGTTGATTGGTTTTTGTCTATCCGTGATTGGTGGGTTAATACTGGGAGTGGCTATGCATTTTTCTCGATCAATTGAAAAAGTCCTTTATCCTTTTCTTGTCATCTCACAAACGGTGCCGTTAATTGCCATTTCACCGATTTTTATTATGTGGTTTGGCTATTCGATTTGGAGCAAAATTGCCGTGACCATTTTAACCGCATTTTTTCCCATCGTCGTTAGTACGTATGATGGGCTGAAAACGGGTGGTCACGAATATCGTGAATTACTGTTAACGATGGGCGCCAATCGCTGGACAATCTTTAAAAAAATCCAGATACCAATGGCGTTGCCAGCGATTTTTTCAGGATTGAAGATGTCTGTGGTTTATTGTGTGGTCGGCGCGACAATTGGAGAATGGCTGGGGGCAAGTGAAGGTTTAGGATATTTCAGTCGAAGAATGTCTGGGAACTTAAAGGCAGATGCCGTGTTTGCATCGATATTCCTGCTTTCTATGCTGGGAATCGTGTTATTTTTATTAGTTGGTTTATTGGAAAAACAGGTATTGAAAAATAAAAATCGTTTCAACTAGAGAGGAAGAATCTACTGATGAAAAAAAGTTTATTGATTATCGCAACTCTGATGTTACTTTTATTAAGTGCTTGCGGGAAAGAAAGCACGGAAAAAACTTCTAATGAAAAAGGAAAGCTTCAAAAAGTAAGCTTAATGCTAGACTGGTATCCAAATGCCGTGCACTCATTTCTGTTTGTAGCTGAGGAGAAGGGTTACTTTAAAGACCAAGGACTAGATGTGGATATTCAAATGCCTGCAGATACGAATGATCCACTTAAACTAGTAGCAGCTAACCAAATTGACATGGCCATGAGCTATCAACCACAGGTGCTTGTTGCACGTGGTGAGGATATTCCAGTTCAATCATTTGCTGCAATTGTGCGCCATCCGCTAAACCAATTAATGGTTCCTACCGATGGTCCAGTTAAATCTCCTAAGGATTTGCAGGGGAAAACAATTGGCTATCCGTCGATTCCTTTGGATGAAGCAATTGTAAAAACCATGGTGAAAGCTGACGGCGGAGATGCTGAGAAAATAAAAATGGTTGATGTTGGCTGGGATCTCATCCCTTCCATGGCAATGAAAAAAAACGATGCCCTAATCGGCGGTTATATTAACCATGAGAAGTTATTGCTTGATAAAGAGGGTCATCCAATGCGTACATTAAATCCTGCTGACTACGGTGTTCCAGATTATTATGAATTAGTAATGGTGGCGAGTGAAAAAGGTTTAAAAGAAAAGCCAGAAGTGTTTAAAAAGTTCATGGCAGCAATGACAAAGGGTCAAAAATACGTTCAGGAACATCCTGAAGATGGTCTTTCAGTATTAATGAACCATGAAGACAAAACATCCCCATTAGAGAAGGATGTAGAAACAAAAAGCTTAGAAATCCTCCTTCCATTAATGGATGCAAAAGAAAAATCATTCGGCTACCAAGACCCACAAACATGGGACAAAACAGCCCAGTGGCTAAAAGCCAACAAAGTCATAAAAGAAAACATTAAAGCAGAAGATGCATTTGTAAATTTCTAAAGCACTTTAACTATTTGGTGTCAGGCACCATGAAAAGACAAAATGACGAAACTGTCCACCCTGGGTGGACGGTTTTTTTATTAACATTTATTTGATCTATGCTGAATACGTCCGGAATGTTTGGTAGAATATTGTTAAAATCTATTTTGAGGTACCAGGATGAAAATCTATGTAACGATGAAAAGTTTGGCGAAGAGGAAGGATTATCTGACGAGAAGGGAGATTCATTTAACCGATATTCCGAAGTCACTTAGGGAGCTGTTGATAGGACTTGTGACATTCTATACCCACGAGTTCAATACGCAAATAGCAGAACCCGACTTGGTCAGGTTTCTTACAAACGAGGAAATCCAACAGCAAGTCCATACCGGAAAAGTGGGATTTGGAAATAAATATAATGAACAAACAACCGATTGGCAACAGGCAGTGATGACGGCTATCCAAGCATATGAAGATGGTCTATACCGAGTAATTATTAATGAACAAGAACCTCTCGACTTAGATGGACCCTTGGAAATAGAAGAAGGCGACCAACTTACATTTATTAAGCTGACAATGTTAGCAGGACGTTTGTGGTAATGGGGGAACTGTATGAAAACGAAAAATAAGGAACAATATTATGACAGTTTAGAAGTGAAAGCAAACAGAGAATTAACTGGATTAGAACAGCAAGTGGCATTGCTGCTTTTAAAATTAATGAAAGCGCCCTATTTTGAAAGAGACACAATTTATCAAGTAATTCAAAAAATCCTCGTGGAACATAAAAGTTTCAAGGATCCTAACATATTCAAACCACTAGTGAAAATTGTCCAGACCCTACTAGGAGCTGATTTCGGGACTCTCTTTCAATACATCCTTGACCATAAGTGCGAATATCCATACAGCGTGGGCTATGACCGACGACCGTTTCGGACAAAAAATCTTGAATATCACTTCAATGGAATAATCGAAAGTTTCGTAAAAATAGTAGACTTGGATTTTGAAGAGTTTTCCATTATCGATTACCTAACCACACATTATGAATCGACCATTTATAATCCGCAAATCAGTGACGTAATTGCCTATGAAATCGATCAAAATAATAACCAGGTAATCCAAGCCCTTAGAGAAGTTATTCTCGGAGAAAATAACAGTGCATTGCTTACCAATGAGATGATCAAAGGCATTTTTAAAAGTCATAGCCTCGAACGATATAAAGTGCTCGGCGATTTATTACTAGCCGCCCGTCTTCAAGAGGGATTACGTCAAAGTATTGTTGAAAATATGGATGAAGGTACAGTAGAAGCTACTAAATACATGTTAAAAATTATTCTCGAAAATAACCTTATTCGATACAGTTCCGTCATTCGGGCGCTTGACGTTTGGACCGGACTGGACCTGCACGCATCGAATAACAGAGTTGCTAAACAATCACTCGAATATGTGGCTGCTTCGTTAAACGATCAACAGTTACGCGAACAAGGAGTACATAGTGAAAATCTCAATACTCTTTATGTCAGTCTCTGGGCGACAGCTGTTAATGAAGAAGACGATGTAAAAGAAGCGATCCACTTCCTGATGGAAAATGGAGCAACCTATCAAAAGGTGATGGCGCAATTCTTTTTAACACAAAGTCAAAATTCAGGAATGAGATTTGCGTTATCTTATCCCTATTTACATGAAACGAATATGGAACTCCAATATTATCTGCTCTCAAACTATGTGTATGAGTATGAGGTCCATTGGTCGTACTACTCTGAAAAAAGTGAAAGCACACTTTCAGTTAACCATGTCCCACTTTTAGAAAACAAGGTAGAACGTTCTCGTCAATTTGAGCTGTTTAAAAACATGTTCCTCCAAATGCAAAAAAGAGAGGTTTCCATCGAGTCCAAAGCCATCAAAGGACTAACGATCACCTTCTCAACAGACGAAATAGCCAGAAAAATGATGTTCTTGACTGCCTATGACTTAGACAAGGATTGGCTAAAACAATTAATAGAATGGAAGGACAAGTTCAGTCCAGAATTAAGAGAAAATCTCCTCTCCTTTTTTATTAAAGATTACAGGGATCACATCCAAAGAGAATTCCTATTTTCCAGTCTTGCTGATAAAAGTGTAAATAATCGCGAAATCGCTCTTGCACACATAAAAAAAATGGTCCTTCTACCAGATGAGATAGAAAAAGTCGAAGCGATCTTAAAATTAAAAACTGGTGCACTACGACAAGGGGCCATTCAGATAATATTAGGACTTCCAAAGGAAGAACTTGCTGTATCGATTGATCGCTTATTAACCAGTAATGCGGAGCTGCAACGTGTGGGTGCATTTGAAATCTTATCCGAAATCAATGATCAGGGAGAACGTGAACTACTGGTTAACAGGTTTAAAAATAAAATCGCTCAAATGAAAACTACCTCAAAAGAACAAATTTTGATTGACAAGTTGTTTCAAACAAAGGAATACAACCTTAGAAATGGGTTTGGATTATATGAGCCAAATCATCCAATTAACCTCGAACTCGAGCACCCAAAACTAGTATTAAAAACCCTTTTGCAGCCATTGACTGAAACTAGCAAACAATTTCTCGAAGGTTTAGACGCTTTAGTTCATGAACATCGTCAGGTCGAATATGAAGTCGAGTGGTTTGATGGTTCAAAGGACACACTGCATATTGGTGAGGAATTAAGGTGCCCTTACCATGAGGAAGAACAACAGACACTAGAGCAATACCCATTATCGAAAGTTTGGCAGGAGTATTTTAATAGCCATGATTTATCGACAACGAAACTTATTCAGACGGCATTCTATCTCCATTCACACAGGATTTACTCCTATTACAACAATATGCTGGATGAATGGGAGGTTTTCGATTATCCCAGGGTGGAGGGCTGGAGGAAAACATTTTTAGAAGAAATTTTGCCAATCGAAAACATCGACGAAATGAATCACTTTATCGATGATTTGAATTATCGGTCCCAAGTAGAAGTGCTAATTGATGCTTATTTTATGAGTAAGAAATCGAAGCAGTGTTTCGAAATCATCAGTTCGGTATTAAATTTTCTCGTGCATTCGATTCCGGAAGATAGGATCAAAACAGAAGCCAAGCTGCTCGATTTTCTCACCGAACCGTGGCTGGAGTGGGCAGAACACTTTACCAGTGATGATGAGGATTTCGATGTTTATTTCAAACTCCATTTTCAGTTATATACGATCGCTAATTTTGAACGTTTTCTTCCTTCGATTGAAGATTTGGCAAAAGCTTACGATCTTAAACTTATCGATGAACAGGTTATTTTTCGAGAGCTGGTTGGTCGAAATGAGACCAGTAGAGACTATCTCTCAGAGTTAACCAATCCCAAGGGGCATGTTATAAAAAAATATCCGTACATGAAGCCGATAAAAGAAAAGGTAGTTCAAAGGATTTTAGAAATAGAGCTAAAAAGAGGGGATCTTCAAACAGATGTAACTACCCTGGCTATGGGTATTGAAAGACATGAAGGGATAGAATCCTTTGTTCAAATCCTTTTAGGACTTGATAAAGAATCGTTCGTGCGCGGGTATATTTATGGGTATGGAAGCGAATTATCGAAAAAAGAAGTGTTCTCTCACTTACTAAAAGTAAGTTATCCAAAAGAAGGAGAGAGTGAGGAGCAACTCAACCAATTTTCCAATGGAAAGAAGTTATCGGAAAAAAGGTTATTAGAGGCAGCAATGTACGCCCCGCAATGGCTTGATCTTGTATCTAAGTGTTTAAATTGGAATGGTTTGAGGAGTGCCGCCTGGTATTTCCATGCTCATATCAATGAGACCTTTTCTGAGGAAAAAGAAACGATTGTCACTCATTATTCGCCGATTTCACCTCAGGATTTTCAGGATGGTGCGTTTGATATCCGTTGGTTTAAAGAATGTTATGAACAATTGGGAGAAGAACGTTTTCAAATTCTCTATCAATGTGCAAAATACATCTCGGCAGGTGCCAACCATCGTAGGTCACAACTGTTTGCGGACGCAGCTTTAGGAAAATTGGGACTCGAAAACACAGAAAAACTCGTTCAGGAAAAAAGAACGAAGGATCAGGTTTTAAGCTATAGTTTAATCCCTGTTAAAAATGATCAAGATGTTCTCGACCGCTATGTATTCTTACAAAGATTTTTACAGGAAAGTAAAAAATTTGGTGCGCAACGCCGCGCGAGCGAAGCAAAAACCGTCACAATTGCCCTAGATAACCTCGCGAGAAATGGAGGTTTCAAGGATGTGACAAGACTAAAGTGGGCGATGGAAGCAAAGAAAATGGAAGAGATTACGCCATTTCTTGAGCCAAAAACGATAGATGAATTAACCGTACAGCTAGTAATTGATGCGAATGGACGCGCAGATATACAAGCAGTAAAAGGTGAAAAAATTCTTAAATCTCTCCCGGCTAAGTACAAGAAGCACGAATATATAGTTGTCTTAAAAGAATATAAAGCTGATTTAAGGGAGCAATATAAACGAGCAAAAGAGGAATTAGAACGGTCGATGGAGTTAGGAAACAACTTTGATTTAGATGAAATAGACAAGTTGATGGGCAATCCAGTGCTCGCGCCACTGATGACTACTTTGGTATTAAAAGTGGGAAGCCATTTAGGTTACTTGGAAGCCGGGTTTCTCATTGGATTCGGGCAGGATAACAAGTATTCGATTCAGGACAGGGATGAAATTTTCATCGCTCATCCGGTCCACCTCTTTGAAAGCGGAGTCTGGAGTGATTTTCAGCGAGATTTATTCGCACGGAAGGTAAAGCAACCATTCAAGCAGGTATTTCGAGAACTTTATTTACCGAATCAGGATGAACTAGCAGCCGGAACAGGAACGCGAAGATACGCTGGTCACCAAATTCAACCTCAGAAAACCGTTGCTTTATTAAAAAATCGCTTATGGACGACTAGCTATGAAGCAGGACTCCAAAAAGTCTACTACAAAGAAAATATTATCGTGCAACTAAATGCATTAGCAAATTGGTTCTCTCCATCGGATGTTGAGTGTCCGACATTGGAGACAGTGGAATTTTTCGACCGATTAACTTATCAACCTCTTGAAATAAAAAACATTCCGAAGATGGTTTTCTCAGAAACAATGAGAGATATTGATTTGGTTGTCAGTATTGCCCATGTGGGCGGGGTTGACCCAGAGGTGAGCTTAACGACGATTGATCTGAGAAAGGTCATTGTCGCAGAGTCGGCACGATTAATGAAATTGGAAAATGTAAGAATGTTGGGTAACTTTGCGCTGATTGAAGGAAGTCTGGGTGAATATAGCGTTCATTTAGGTAGTGCGAATGTGTATAAACAAGCAACTGGTGCTATATATATCGTTCCTGTCCATTCGCAGCAGCGCGGCCGAGTCTTCTTGCCATTCATGGACGAAGATCCTAAAACCGCAGAAATTGTTTCAAAAGTGCTCATGTTAGCGGAAGATAAGAAAATCAAAGATCCGTTTATTTTGGCCCAGATAAAAAACTAGCAATTTTTTTCATACAAAAGACCACTGCTTTATTGGCAGCGGTCTTATTATTGTTGATAAATGTTTGTTAAAACAGGTCTGGTAATAAGGTTCATAAGATAGGCAGAGATACGCGGGTTTGGCTTTCTTTTTTTATTCAGGAAGGTAATAATAGTGTCTGCCTTTTTAATACCAACGCCATGACCGTAGTATTGGTCATCGGCCATAAAAATTACATTTTCTGCACGCCAATGTGATTCCTTCGGGTCGACGTCAGGATTATTGAAATGGACGATGTCACCTGGAATGAAACCATATCCGTATTTTTGAGTAAGCCATAGATCGTTATCAAATTTCCAATCCATCAAGTAAAGCCCGTTAAAGAGTAAATCAAATCTTCTGCTTCCAATTGTATAAAGAGTCGCAAGATATAAGACAATTGCAATTCCTGTTGAGCAATCGAAGGCATAAAGCTTTCCATTTTTTAAAACGTCTAGAATGGCGACAGAAGGTCTTACGTTTGGCTTAAGGAGGAAACCGCCATTACTTATTCGATTCCAATACTTTTTATTGCAAAAGGCATAGGTAAAGGTCGTAAATTGAACCTGACTATTATTTAGATCACGTGCAGCCTTTAGTGTCTTGGTTCGAAACAACAGTTCAAATTTCAATTGACTTAAAGACTGGTACTGAAAAATATCCGTGTCTTTCTCCATTTTAGAGAAGATGTCCTTATGGTCTTTCGTTGTAAGGTCATCAATGAGATCGTTCGCGTGAATGGTTTGCTGATTAATTTTAATCATCTATCCACCTGCTTTCTTAAAACAACAACTCCTTCTAAAAAAGTATGAAACTACTACATTAATGTTTACAACAATCCAAACAAAATTCCGGTTAGAATCGAGAGATGTCCACTCTAGGAAGACATATGTTCACGGCTGGTGCCTGACACCAAACCTTTGCTCTTTTTCATGAATTTAACGTACATCAGAAAGAAGATGATGGCGCTGATGAATCTTAGCACGGATATGATATCCATGGATTTTTGGATTCCAGTTACTTCTAGTAGCCAGATACCGATTTGTGGGGCTATGAAGGCCACGAAAGATAACAGGACATTATAGGTTGTGATGCAATACGTTCTTTTTTCCTGTGGAGATTTCTCTAACAACAGGTTGAACAACAGCAGGGTAGTACCCGAAACAAAGAACCCTGAGGTCATCTGAACGAATGATAAATAGACTAGATTAGTGGACAAAACCGTCATAAATGGGGCAGCTGCCATGCCGACTGCAACCCACACGAGCATTAACGTATTCGATTTTTGTTCTGCCCATTTTTTCCATAATGGAAAAGTAAAGATTTGTGCTAATTGATTCGCCACGGAAAAAATACTAATCCAAAGAATGGTCGCATGCGCATATTTAACATGATAGATGTTAAATAATCCCCAAGCCATCTGCCATGAAAAGTTAAAGCATAAGGCAGTGAGCAAAAACCACTTGTATCCATTGTCCTTAAAAATGCTCCAATCCATTGACGAATTCTTTTCCTGCTTGTTTGTTGTCTTCGGCTGTACCGTTTCTTTATGCCGCATTAAGAAAAACACTTCTAATAATCCAAAAAGAAAAGCGAGGACAAATAATAACTGATAGGCGACCGAATTGTCTGTCTGGTTCTTCATTAGGATTCCGATAATCAAAGTGGTGATCATCCCAACAACGGTAAGAAGCCGATTTCGGTCACTGAAAAACGTTCCTCTGCGTTCATCCTTAATCATCCCGCTAATTAGAGTTTGCCACCCGATATTTGAAATCGTCCCGGGAACATTCATTAAAGCCACAATGATTAAAAAAGTCCATGCTTGATAGGACGAATTAATAAAAAGCACGCCAACTAATGGTAGAAATAATATTCTAGCCCATAAAACGGACATCGCTACGGTTTTCTTTTGTTTTTCTAAGCGATTCAACATAATAGCCGCTGGAATGGTCATTATTAATGCAATCAACGGGGGAAGGGAGTTGATCAAACCTACCTGATAGTTACTTGCGCCTAAAACAGAAATGGCGAAGATAGGAAAAAAATTACTAGCTAGGTTCACGGCGATAGTCGACACCATCCCATGATAGATACTTACTTTTTCGTTGTATGTACGCAAGTGTCTTCACCATCCTCATAAAAAATTCTAAAGATATTATACATCAGAAAAACTGTAATTTTTCAAAAGTTTAGATTAAAATAACTTTTCTTTTGACACTCGCATGAGAAATAAATATTAATTTAGAGGTTTTAGTACATCAAGTATAAAAAAAGCTATAGTTTTCTACAAATTTTTACAATATAAATAATAAATTCCTCGGAAGCATTTGCATTATGCATTACCTTCTGTTATAGTTAGGAAGAATTATTTTTGTTTGTCGGTAAGGAATAAAAGGCGTAACTGCTTTTTGTCTGGAAGATTTGAACAAGGGTAGTAATTTTTTGTGTGCAAAGCACACAGCAGGAGGATACACAAATGGAACAAGGTAAAGTTAAATGGTTTAATGCAGAAAAAGGTTTTGGATTCATCGAGCGCGAAGCTGGAGACGACGTATTCGTACACTTCTCTGCTATCCAAGGAGAAGGTTTCAAATCTTTAGACGAAGGTCAATCAGTTACTTTTGAAGTAGAACAAGGTCAACGTGGACCCCAAGCTACTAACGTTCGTAAAGCATAATTTAAACCACATAAATGTGAATGGAAAAGGCTCTCTAGTAGGGCCTTTTTTTAATTATTAAAAAAAGATTGGAGGGGAGGAGCGGAATAGCTCTTTTCCCTTTTTTATTGTGAAACTTTAAAATATAATGATGTTACATAGATAATGGAAGGAAGTGATCGGATGATTATCCAGCGTCCTCAATTGGAGCAATCTGGGTTAACCAAGTATATTCCACCAAAAGGTGATTATGAAACGTTTCGTGATGTGGACCATTATAAGGAGAAACTAAAAGAATGGGGATTATCCTCAGCAAGGGAAGCGAAAAAGGAGTTTTGGTATAAGGATAGAAATTATCAGCGCTTGGTAACCATTAAAGGTTATGAAACTTACGGGAATGCCATGGACATTAACACGCTTGTAGTTGAATTTCAAGACGGTAATCTCACGTGTATCCACCCAGCTTATTTAAAAGAAATGCAGCAATCGAGTTTCGGAAAAGAAAGTTTATTAACTTTTGATGAAAAAGAAACGGCTGTGATAGGTGATGGAGAAGGTACTGCTGTTGAAGGTAAATTACTTGCGGAGGATACTACAGAAACTCCACCTGTTAAAAAAGAAACAGCACCAAAAGCAGTAAAAGTGAAGGAACCGAAACCGAAGAAAGCGAAGGCTCCTAAACTAGAACTTCCGGCAGATAAAGTTCATTTTACGGCTACCGTCAAACAGTTTGCGCTCGTTTACAATCCATTTAATGAAGAGAATGATGAAGTTGTAGTCCTTGAAAATGTTCAGGTCGTCTCAGAGGAAAATCCGCTTGAAATTGGACTAGCCTGGTGTAGCCATAGTAAGACACTCAAAAAATTTGAACTGGCCATTGGGGATTCCCTTGAATTCGATGGAAAAGTAGCTGCCAAGAAACTCGGAAAAGGCAAAGAGGTTGAGGAAGAATTCTTAGTCGATGTTCCCGTCTTATATAAAGTCAATAATCCGTCTAAAATCGTTAAGAAATAGGACTCTCTCATAGAGGTCCTATTTTTTTATGAGTTAATTTCTTAACGTTAACTCCTTCAATGGGCGAATTTTTGAAATGAATGGGCGAATTCCGGGTGTTAATGAGCGAATTTCTGGCTTTTATGGGCGAATTCTGGCTATTCATGAGCGAATCTTGAGTTTCAATTGGCGAATTTAAAAAGTGACTGTCTTTTTGCAAGTTTTCGTCCTCTCTTCTAAAGGGGTATTAGCTGGAATCATCTTAAGTGCGATTTTCTTTGCTGCCAAGATCTCAAAAGTAAAAGTAACAATTCATTCAGCGAAGGGCTCAAATAGAAAAATATATCATGTGTCAGGTCAATTTTCCTTGCTTCTGTAACTGACTTTATTAACAGTTTTGATTATAAAGAAAACGTTAGCGAAATTGACCTGGTCTTATCAAATGCTCATCTTTGGGATGATTCTGCAGTGGGCGCAATTGATAAAGTAGTCTTCAAGTACCACCAAAATGGAGTTAAAGTAAATTTAAAAGGTTTAAATTCTGAAAGCAATAAACTGATTGACAAACTTGCGGTTCACAACAAGCCGGGTGGACTTGGCAAAGTGGTTGGTCATTAAATAAAAAAAACACACTTCGAGTGTGTTTTTTTTGATAATCATAAATTTAAGATAAGGCAGTTCTTTCCGATTAACATTATTTCTTGATTTCCACCGTTATCTCTTTTAAAGCAAATTCTTTTTTGCCTTTACCAGGTTTCACTGGAAGCGGAATTTCCTTTACTCCATTTGGAGTTAATTGTACTGATGCATGATTAGTTGAATTGTAATCTATAAAAGTAACATGTGGAGTGATAAATAGCTTCGAAGCCTTTCCGTCCAATTTTCCAAATGTTTTGCTCAAACTCACATTATAGTTACCGCCAACTCCTCCATTACCTTCACCAGAGTAGGTATTTCCTAAGTCATCTTTAATTTCTAAATCAACTAAGACTCCGTCCCAAATGTTTCTAACGAATTTGGATACCTCTTGGTTGTAGTATACTGTAAAGGACATTGGGGTCCTTAATATTTTCTCTATATTTACCTTTACTCCATTTTGTTCTGCACTGCCTTGGTTGTCCTGTACTTTACTATCCAATGCCTGTAAACTAAAAGCAAATTGCCAATCACCTTGTATGGCAGTCTGTTTATCGATCTGAATATGGTCTATATCCCACTTAATGTTTGCTATATCTAATTTTTTATCTTCTAGATTACTCATTGTTAAAATGCCAACGTATTTATTCTTGTCTATTTTAGAAATTTTACTTGTTCCTGCTAAACCATTCATTCCTTCTATATTTGGAGAAAAAATATTTGCATATTCACCTAAATCTTGTTCGCTTTCAATCGAAAATGTTATGGATACAGTTTTACCATCAAAGACAGCATCTTTTATGGTAATTTTGGTTCCGTTACTCTCCTGGGTAATATTGATATCGCTGGAGTATTTCTTATAGTCATGGTACAGTCCAGTTTGCTTATCCGCTGTAGCATTGCTTTTGTTTTCATTGTTCTTATTATGAATCGCCAATTTGTCATTATCGAAATATCGAAAAATATTGTCTATCATGGGGATGCTTTTGGCATAAGCTGGGAATGTTAGACCAACTGTTGCGGAAGAAAAGCAAACTATAATGGAAGCTGCTAAAAGATGCTTCTTCCAGCGCATTAATTTTTTCTTCTTATTCATTGATTTTTTTAGCGACTTTTTGACTTTAGCCTTTTCTAATTCATTTACTTCTAATTCTTCAAATTCATTTATGTCGACATCTATATCATTTAATAATTGGTAAATATCCTTCATATCCCATTCTCTCCTAACTTAAGGTTCGTGGCTCGTTTATTTAGCTTCTTTTTTCCTCGATATATTCGATTATCAATAGAAGCTTTTGTCAAACCGAGTTTTTGTGATATATCCTCAGTTTTTAAACCTAGAAAGAATCTCATGATGAATATTTCTCGTTCAATAGGCTCCAAAAGATTGATTAACTTGATTAGTTCCGACCTGTTCTCCAAGATAATTAGCTCATCTTCCGCTGATTTTTCAGCATTTAAATCGATATAATTAGAGGACACTTCCAGTTTCTTGGTTTCTCTCCTGTAATAGTCGATAGACTTGAATTTTGCAATGGCATAAATCCATTTCTTAAAATCATTGGAATCCCCATGAAATTTTTTTGAATTGTTCCAGATTGATAGAAATATATCATTGATGCATTCCTCGATGACGCCTTGGTTATTTAGGGGGGAAAGAACTTTGTAAGTTACCCCTTTTATTAGTGGCAAATATTTATCAACAATAAATTCTAATGCGTCTTCTTTTTGGTGTTGTAATCGCTGGATAAAATTTGAATCATTCGCCTTCATATACCGATCCCCTTAATTTTTGTAAAAGCTTTTACACCATATATAACGAATGGGAATTTATTTTTTCTCAAATTTCTACCGTAACATTTATTGGTGAGATTATCATAACACTTAAAGAGATTTGTATATTTTAATAGTTAAAGAAAATTAACTCTTTATCTCCAATAAATATAAATGTTTTCTCTAACCGTGGTTTGTGCTGCCTAAAGGCGGCATTTTTAATATTTAGCTCCGTTAGTCAAAAATGTTGAAATTTTTGTTTCTTTCCCAAATACTTAGGGTAGTGAAATGCAAGAAAAAAGGAGTATTTCAAAGTGAAAAATATAATTATTGGTACAGCTTTTATGATGATAATTGGTATATTCATAGCTACATTGTTTTTCGAAAAGTCCCCAGAAATAACTAAACCAGGACTGAGCATGAACCAACCAACGGAAGAACATGATCCACAAGAATCAGAGCAACCACAACCAAACCCACTACAGCCAATCTATAAAGACGATTCAATAGGATACTCTCTACAAAACGATCAATTACAGATAACCTTCAATAAAGGAAATGATTGGATTATAGTCCCCGTTGAAAAAGGGAAATTATTTGAAGGGGAATATAACGGAAACAAGCAAGAACTCATTGATCAAAGCTATATAATTACGCAAAATCGTGCTTCCTTCTTATATTCTGATGGTATCAGTCCTGATGGAAAAAGTATCAAAATGATATATTCTCTAGATCAAGGAAAAACATGGGAAAATACTGTTGTTAAGGAGCATTATCCTCCCATTCGTTTCCGAAAAGTTAAATTTTTAAATGAATCCTTTGGTTATGTTATCATTTCAGGTGATCGAACTATGTCTCAAGAATGGACGACCGTCTACATAACGAATGATGGAGGTAAACATTGGAAAGAGACGCCTCATTCAAATGTAACAAGATTAATTTATGATGGAGGTTTTGTTGACGAAAACACAGGCTTCCTATCATTTGGAATCCTTAATCCTGTAGAACCAGATCTTTACCTCACACAAGATGGGGGAAAATCCTGGAGTAAAGCAAATGTCACGATTCCAAAGAAGTATCATGAAATTTTTGTTATGTCTGAAGTCCCTTTTAAAGAAGACATTCACTTGGCAGTTTATATTAATCAAGGCCCTAATGGGGACTACAAAGGTGGAAAGGTAAAGGGAAAATTCATTTCAAACGATAATGGCAGAACATGGGAGTTTTCTATGGAGGTACTACCAAATGAAACAGATAAATAAATATAGGAAAATAGGAGGTTGGTTGTTTTTCCTTATAGCGATCGGACTCTTTTGTATACAAATGGGGTACCCCATTTTACGGTCGAGATACGATGTGGAGTACACCGACAATCGGATTTTTTATGTGATAAACATCATGATTGGTATCTGCCTGTTCCTTTCCATTTTTCTGCTGCTTACGGTAACTAAAAAGTGGAAAATGATAATGACAAGTATTATGGTGGTTCTCATTTCCCTTCAAGTAGGCTTGCTTATAAACGATAACCATAAAACAAAACATATCGAAAGCATCTCACCAGACCTAAAACATCTCACCAGACCTAAAACATCTGTTAGTCATTAAGGAAAATAGGGATAGCGGTCTTGCAACATATTATCGAACCTATTATGGGATTTTAGCTCGACCAAAAGAAAGCGTGCCTTATAAAACAAATGGTGAGTTTAAGGTGAAATGGGTAGAGAATGACATTGCAGCCGTTACATACAAATCAGCTGGTAATACCATTCACCAATTTATAGGAACATATGGTGATCGTAATGGAGGTCATTCTTACTCATATGTCGGTCCATCTATCCATGGACAATGGGGAGGGGATCATGTGAAGGTTATCAGTGCAACTGAAGGAATTACAATTGACAAAAACGGAGAAGTTGAAAAATATGACTGGAACAATATTGTTCAATTTGGGGCAATAGCTGTTGTTTTGATGAAAAATAACGAAGCCTGTTGGACAATAGCATTAAATGAAAATTTTAAAAGTAACTCAAATGAACCAATACGACCCTCAGGTGAAATAACTTTATATAAAGCAACCATGGATAATAATGAACCAATTACGCTGGAATATGTATCTTCTGATTAATTAGATAAAGAATGTTACTAAAAAAGATTTTCAAAAAAAGTTAGTCTGATATTTAGTAGAGAAAGCTAGGAACATAATACTGATTGAACAAGGGGGAGTTTAGCTTTTTTCTTATTGAGCTAACGACCGCAGTTAAATTAAATAAGGCTCTTTTCGTAAACTTTGTTGCTTTAGGAACTTTATAAGGGTCATTTACTATGTTTCTAGGCAATTTTCGCAAAAGTTCTTACGAAAAGATGCCACGAAGTATATAGTTATACGGGTTGTTGAACTTATACGAAAAACAACAATCTTTGCGAAAATAGCTTAACATAAAGAATGTAAAATGAAAGAAAATACTGTTTATCAATAGGAGAGTAAAATGAACATTAGGAAACTCAACAAAGGGGAAGAACCCCCAATGGAATTGTTGTTATTGGCTGACCCTTCGAAAGTGATTGTTGAGGAATATGTTAGTAGAGGCGAATGTTTTGTAGCCGAAATTGAACAGCAAATTGTTGGGGTTTATGTACTACTTCCCACAAGACCTGAAACGGTGGAGTTGGTGAATTTATCAGTAGCATATAATCAACAGGGTAAAGGGATAGGAAAACAGTTAGTGTTAGATGCTATTCAAACAGCTAAGTCAATCGGCTATAAAACCATAGAAATTGGTACAGGAAATTCAAGTATAGGACAGCTGTATCTTTATCAAAAATGTGGTTTTAGAATTATTGGTGTAGATTTAGACTTTTTCATTCGGCACTATCCGGAAGAGATTTTTGAAAACGGAATACATTGCAGGGATATGGTACGATTATCTCAAGATTTATAAGTTTAAATAAATACCTCCTTCAAAGAATGCGTATGTTGAACTAGAAAAGGGCCTCTCGGTTTGAGATTGCCCCTTTTATTTTCCCCTATCTGCTTCTCGCCTTCAATAAGGCCGCATAGGTTGCCGCCTTTTCAGGCGGGGCAGTGAGGGACTTTTCATAGCCTTTCCGGAAACTTCTTTCGTACGCCTTTACAAACCTCTGGCCGAGTATCCGTTGGGCCGTCTGTTCCGCCGTAATTTCCGGGTGAGCATGAAGGTAGGCGTAGAATTTCTTCCCGGAAGAAAAAGAGAGATACACCTGCTGGAGAAGCCCTATTTTCATGAGGGGCAGGACAATTTCCTTCTTGTTGTCCCTGGACAATCGGGATGGCGGCATCTGCTGCCAGGCTCGGGAGATCCGGAAATTATGCCGGTCTTCTAGTCCCGAACGGATTCCCTCATAATATCCCTCTTCCATCCCCATCTGGAAGGGGTCAGGCGGGGCTTGGCCATCTGTCTGGAGACCGCCGGCAAAAAGGAGGATGGCAGACAGGAAACAGGCTATCAGGTTCCGTATCACAGCATTTTCACCCTTTCTGGGTCAATTTTTCCTTTTTAGTATAACCAGTCCTTTCCTTCATATGATAATGGGAATGGCGGAGAACCAAAAGATAAAAGAAAAAGGTGGAGTTTGAGGAGACTTTTACTAACGGTTTCCATAAACTAGCGGCTGCGGCTGCTTTTTTTTATTTATTTAAAGGCGGAAGTTTAATGAAAATATGGTAATATGAGGATATTAAGGGGTTGTTTTTAATACATATCTTTTTCAAGTAAAAACATTAAAAGGATAACTTGAAAAAATAAATCCCTTATATTAAGCGGAACCAACAGTGTCTGTATAGGAAAATCGGAGGACTATAAATGAAAAAAATTGTGATTAGTTTGCTATCCATCTTTGTATTGAGTTTTTTACTTTGTAATGTCTTTACTGAAGCAAAAACACGAGGAGGCGGGACAAACAGAACGGGCTCTAGCTATACCAAACCGTCTACGCCGAAGACTTCGCCGTCAAAACCGAGCTCAAGCAGTACAACAAACACTACGACGAAATCGCCAGTCTATTCTTCCCTTACGTCAAAATACCCAAAATCAACACGTTATTTTTCAGGCGACGTGTTATCAAAAACGCTTGTTTTTGGAACAATTTTATTAATGTTAAACGAAACCAACGATGATGAACCTACATATGAGGATGAAGAAGGGAACATTTACACGCTTGCTGATTTAGAAGGGATGGATGTTCAAATTCCAGAAGAGGAGCCAGTTGAGGAAGATTTATATTCGGAAACAGTTGTTTTTGATGATACAGAAACAGAAACGGAAACAAGAACAGAAACTGAATCGGAACCGGTTGTGCCAAAAGAAATTGAAACAGCATCTTCTTATGAAAATATTGAAAACATAGATAACGAAACATACAGCGAAGAAGAAAATCACTCATTTAACTGGATCTGGCTTATCCTCCCTTTGATTGTTGTTGGGATTGCACTATCATTTTTACGGAGAACTAAAAAATAAAGTTAGTATAACTTGAATAATGACTTAAAAGAAACAATAGGAACATAGTTTAGTATTTTAATTGACGAGTGCAAGAATACAATGCCGCTGCCTTCTTGGCGGCTTTTTATTATAATAGAATCGCTAAGTATAATTAGATGAAAATTGGATTAGGGAGTGGAGTTTAATTGGAACTTATAGTTGAGTCAACTGATTTAAAAGACTATTTGAAAGAAATAGATACAATCGATTTTTCTCATCCTTTAATCAAAGAAATTGCTAATGATTTGTTTAATAATGAACAGACGGAAATTGAAAAAGTTAAGAATGCTTTTGAATATGTAAGAGACAAAATATCTCATTCTTGGGACATACAAAGTACCAAAGTTACCTGTAAAGCATCAGAAGTACTTAAATACAAAGAAGGAATTTGCTACGCTAAATCAAATCTATTGGCGGCCCTACTAAGATCACAAGGTATCCCGACAGGTTTTTGTTATCAACGATTAATGATTTTCGATACACCAGATAAGGGTTATTCATTACATACTCTAAATGGAGTATTCCTTAGGTCAATAAATCGATGGATTCGCTTAGATGCTCGTGGGTACAAACCAGGAGTTCAGGCAGAATTTTCAATTAATGAAGAAATCTTAGCCTTCTCAATTCAAGAAAATTTCGATGAAAAAGATTATCCATATATATATTGTGAGCCCAATTACAAAACGATTGCTACATTAGAAGAAAATACAAATGCGTTAGAAATGTATAAACAACATCTACCTGATAATTTATAAATATTCATTTTCTTATACACTAACTGAATATCCTTAAATGAGGAGAGTGGAGCCACAAGTGATTAAAGCTGCTATATTTGATTTAGATGGAACTTTACTAAATAGAGATGAGTCCATAAAATTTGCATTGCTAGGCAGTATGAAAGATTAAATAAACAGGTTGGCCATATCCCTAAAGAGAAGTATTTGAAAAGATTTATAGAATTGGATAAGCGTGGGTATGTTTGGAAAGATATAGTTTACCAACAGTTAGTTAATGAATTTAATATTGTTAAAATAACTTCGGAAGAATTACTTCAAGATTACATAAGCGAATTTAAGAACTTTGCAAAACAGAATTTGGATTATTGGAGAGAACACCCAGGGAAATATGCTCTTTGGTATTTTAATCCATATGCTCCATGCCCTCCCACATGGTACGGTCAACCTATATCCGGTCAATTTAAAAATCATTGTTATTATGAACCTAAAGCTGGAACATGTGATAGTGTTTATAAGGGAAGTTAAGCTTACTCTTTGAGTAAGCTTTCTTACATACTTTCAGAATATTTATACAAACTAAATATCTAAGAAAAAACATGGATAATTATGGTAATTTGATTATATGAAGGACCTGCAATAACGACAAAATTCTGGTTTAAATAAATTAAGTGAACAAATGTATTTAAGTATAAGCAAAACCCCTTCAGATACAGTTGAAGGGGTTTTTAAATACTATTTTTTCTCAATGATAACGATTAAAACGCCTGTGAAAATTAGGATAGAGCCTATCCAAAACGTTACACCTATGTTCTCTCCTAAAATAAGCCATCCAAGTAATGTTCCAACCACGGGTTGAAAGAAGAAAAATATTCCACCACTTGAGGCGTTAAGCATTTGTAATCCACGATTCCAAAGTAGAAATCCACCTGCTGTTGAGACAATACCCAAATACAAGAGTCCTCCCCAAATGGTCGGGTGAGTCAGTTGAGAGATATTAATTAGGTGTAACCGTGGCAAAACAAAAGGAGTCAAGACAATTAGGGCTACCAAGATTGAATAGGTCGTTACAACAATTTGTGAATAATCACTTGGCAAACGTTTTACAAGTACAGACATAAGTGCCCATGTTAAAGCTGCAATAAGTAGTGAAATACCTCCAAGTGTACTGGACATATTCACATCACCAATTCCAACAATGAGAAGCACTCCAATTGTCGCTAAACAAACGGAAATTCCCTTTTTTATCGTCAACCGTTCTTTAAGGATTAAGCGAGCAAAAATAACCATAAATGCAGGTGTTGAAGAAGTTATAATGGCGCCCATTTGTGCTGTAGATAGCATGGTACCAGTTTCCTGAGCCACAATTGAAATAGCATTACCAATGATCCCAATGGCTAAGATTATATAGTAATAACGTTTTTCGATTCGCCATTTTTGTCTTGTTATGAAGCCGATAATGAGAAGTGCGACAATAGCCACTAAATATCGCATCCACACAAGTTCCAGAGGAGGAATCACCGATACCACAACTTTAACAACAACGTACATACCGCCCCAAATACTTGAAGCTAAAATTAAATATAAAGAACCTAATAAGGTGGTTTTCATTTTTTTGTACCCTCCGTCTTTTGTTTAGGTGGAAAATGGCCCTAACGGAGAGATGTAGTCACCTTTACTCCATTAAGAGCAGAAGAGTGCTACTGGTACATCGTTTTCAAATAATGACGTCCAATACATTTTGATTCACCTCAAGTCCAAGTTAACTACAATTTTCTGTTTTTATTATAGCAAAGAATATTAAGCCTATGTTTCTTTATAATGAGGAATGCTTTTTATTTTTGTCTAAAATTAAAAAAGGATATTCCGAAAGTATAGTTATTCAATTGTGTTTTTCATTGCCTTGTACATATTTTCTACGTGTTTGTCGACTTCATCTCGTGACATACGTAAACGATTTACAGAAGTACCAAATCCTATTTCCATTTTACCCTCTTCTAATCCTTTGAAGATTCCATCTGCGAAGGCATCAAGTGGTTCTCCATGCACATGTAACCCTGCTCCACCTAAATCTGTATTCACTGCGGGAGGAGCAACTTCAATGACTTCAACAGACGTTTCAGAAAGTTGATGTCTTAAACTCATTGTAAATGAATGTAGTGCCGCTTTCGTAGCTGAATAAATCGGAGCAATTGCAAACGGTGTAAAAGCTAACCCAGATGTCACGTTTATGATAGTCGAATATTCTTTTGTTGCAAAAAATGGAGCGAACAGCATAGAGAGATGGAAAGGTGCTTCAATGTTGGATGTGATTTCTTTATTGAAATAACTCCAATTGTTCTTCGCATCCGCTTTTAACACATTATAACGTTGTTGAATCCCTGCATTGTTAACTAATACGTTCACTTCTGGATAGTTCGCTGTTACCCAATCAAACAATGCTACACGCTCGGATTCTATAGCTAAATCACATACACGCGTAATAAGGCTAGGGAATTCTTCTTTCGCATTTTGAAGTACATTTTCACGTCGTCCACAAACAATGACTTTATTTCCAGCTTTAATAAAGCGTTCTGCAAAAGCTAATCCTATTCCAGAACTTCCGCCTGTAATAAGTATTGTATTTCCTGAAAGTTTCATTATAGTTCCTCTTCTCCATTATTTTCTTTATTACTTTCCTGAGTCCGTTTTGTATAACGTTTAATTTTTACGTCAATCCCCTTCAAGGATTCTGTCATCAACGAAATTTCAGCTAGCACAGCTTGCTTGTGATTCTTCATCATTTCAAGTCGCAGTTCAATGGTGATGTCTCCTTCTACTACCCAATCAATATATTGTTTAATCCCATTTATTGGCATGTGCGTGCATTTTAAACAAATAACAGTTTCAAGGAGTGCAATTTGATTTTCGGAAAATAACCGTCTACCAGCTTTATCACGCTCGATTAGTGGAAGTAATCCTTTTTTTTCATAATAACGTAACGTTGATTCTGGAATATTGAATTTAGCTGCAGCTTCGCTAATTGAATAATACTTCATCTAAAACCCCCAAATTTAATCTTTTGTTGTCGACAGGAATATGATACGACTTAAACCAAGGTTTAAGTCAACAAAAAAACAAAAAAATATTTTAGTCTGTCCCAGTAAATGAATTCAGACATATGACCACAAAAATTTCTAAAAAGGAACATCAAAAGAAAACGGGTGCAAGAGTAATAGAATCCCTACGGCAGCATCTCTTTTTCTGGTGGAGTTAAAGGTTCAAGCTAGTTGAACAATAATATTAATAAATAAAGGATTTTTAGCTTCCGAAAAGAAAGAGTAAATAATAAATATGTGAGGGGATGAAGAAATTTTGGAAGCTAGTAATCGTATCATTCAGATAAAGCCTTGGGAGGATAAAGACCTTGATATACTTTTTCGATTAAACGCTCCGGAAATGATGCAGCATCTTGGTGGCCCAGAGAGTGATAAGCAGATTTTGAAACGACACAAACGATATCTTGAGCTTAGTGATCGGGGGTGTATGTTCAGCATTATATTATTACCTGAGAGAGAGCCAGTAGGTTCTGTTGGTTTCTGGCAAACTACATGGAATGATGAAAGTGTATACGAAACTGGGTGGAGCGTCTTACCATCATATCAGGGGAAAGGGATAGCTACAATTGCCGTGAAATTAGCAATAGAAGAGGCATCTGCCGAGAACAAGTATAAATACATTCACGCTTTTCCTTCAATTGCTAATCCTGCTTCAAATGCAATTTGTCGGAAGCTTAACTTTCAATTTATCTCTGAATGTGAATTCGAATACCCTCCAGGGTGCATGATGCATTGTAATAATTGGCGTTTAAACATAGTTAGGAGTAAATAGTTTCTTCAAATTCATTAAGTGCCAGAGTTGAAGAAGGGGTTATTGTGGCAACTCTTTATTCGAAAAAAGAAGTTTGTAAAAAAATGTCATGTGGCATTTCCATACACATACAATATGTGGTATATTACGAATATATGTTCTGTGAAGTGGTGTTGAAAAATTGAAAAAAGAGGTGTGTTTTATGATTTTAAATTCGGCATTACCTGGCGAATTTCAGCAATTTTGGAAGACTTTAGTTAATTGTTGATATAAGCTAGATGGTTACATTGAAGTGGATATGCATATATAGGAAGGGAGTGCAAAACGATGGATTTTGAAATGGTTATGCAAGAACTGGAAGCGCTCGGTAAGGAACGAATCAAAAAGACATACATAAGCAATGGTGCCCACGAGCCGCTTTTTGGTGTGGCTACAGGCGCAATGAAGCCGCTCGCAAAGAAAATCAAGAAAAATCAGCCCTTGGCCGAGCAGCTTTACGCCACCGGGAACTACGATGCCATGTATTTTGCCGGCATCATTGCGGACCCAATGACAATGTTGGAAGCGGATTTTGATCGTTGGATGGATGTGGCGTATTTTTATATGTTGTCCGATTTTGTGGTTGCAGTAACATTGGCAGAAGCGGATTGTGCGCAGGTTGTTGCCGATAAATGGACCGCAAGCGGTGAAGAACTTAGAATGTCGGCAGGGTGGAGCTGTTACTGCTGGCTTTTAGGTAATCGCAAGGACAGTGAATTTAGCGAAAGCAAGATTGCCAGTATGCTTGATCAAGTAGAAAAAACGATTCATGATTCTCCTGATCGAACAAAATCCTCGATGAATAATTTTCTCTACACAGTCGCGATTTCATATTTGCCGCTCCATGCTAAGGCGGTTGAAACCGCAAAGGCAGTAGGACCAGTTGAAATCAGGCGGGGCACGAAAAAAAGCAGTATCCTGCTTGCTTCCGAAAATATTCAAAAGGAAGTAGAAAGAGGGAAGCTTGGTTTCAAACGCAAACATGTAAGGTGTTAGCAAAGTTTGTAATGTAACTACGCGTATGGAAATGAGAGTTGCTGACAAGCATTGATTGGTCGCTTTAATAGAGCAACGATAAAAAGCCTAATTTCTCTTTTTTATTATAGAGGAATTGGGCTTTTTATTTTGGGATAAAAAGGGTTTATTAGGGAAAAGTAAAATAGCTCGAAAAACTATAATTATTATTGTTTACTTCACAGGAGGGTTAAACAATGAATTATTTTGAAGTAGTTTATGACGCTATTAAGCCTTATTTAGATAACGAAATTAAGCCGCTTATGGAATGAGGGTATTAACCGAATCTATTCGTGCGGATGTTGGATTAATGCTTTCTAAGTTATTATTGAAGCATATATCTGTTTCCATACCATTAAAACAACTTATGCTTGAACGAAATTGGATTCAGGAAGCACCTCCGTATATAAGTAAAGTTAATTAAAATAAATTGTTAACTAACGGCGGCATTACTTTATTGAGGTAATGCTTTTTTGTGTGGAATATTGCACTTTAGTCCTGCAATCAACAATGGCGCTTCTGCATGGTGTAGAAACGCTTTTTCACTATCTAAGTGCAGTATATGCCAGAGTCTAATGACTACTTTGAATGATTGTCAAATATTGTACAAACAAACGAGAGCGATCCTTTAAGAGGAATCGCTTTTTTCTTGATCAACCACCGGAGCAGTTTTGTGGAGGTAGAACTTTATATATTTTGATCATAATGAGGGTAAAGTAACGAAAAGAAATATAAGAGGTGTTATTATGAAAGGATTTATTTTAGGCATATTTATTATCTTAATTTTTTTTACTTATCCCATACAATTAAGAGCAGCAGCTGTCCCTTGTAGTATAGTCTTGGAACCAATTGATAAAAAACTTACAAATACGAAGGGTGCGGCATTGATTTATAAAGTTCAGCTACGTCCACCTAGTTCTGCACGAACAAATATAAGTATTCTTGGAGTTCATCTTCCTGCACCATCCTCTTATGGTAATTACGACATTTATGAAGGATTTGCCTTTAAGCCTCGTGAAATTAGTTGGCGTTTCAGACTTTATCCTTCGCCAGAGATAGAAAGTCCGACTTGGGCAGGAAGATTTGATGAAATAACAGCAAAGATGGAAAATGTAGAAGTACAGGTGCGTCTTTCTAATTCAAAGAATGAAAAATTGGGACCTATTATATTAAGAAGCAATATCAATAAGTGTAAATAGCTAATTAGTAGATGGGCGGTTCTCAACGGAATCCGAGAATCCGAAAGAATGTCCGGGTGCATATAGTTGGTAAAAATCCCACACAATTTTGTGGGATTTTTTTATTTATGTTCAAAAAAATTGATTTCCTTTTTTCCTTTGTTAACAATTATGATGTTTAATATATTGAAAAAGATATGTAAAAATAAGTTTGTGAAAGAAGGCATCCGTAAAGGAAGAAAAAGCTAACTTAGTATCGATCAGAGATGTAAAATTAATTGTGGACAATCAATCCTGGACATCATGAAAAAATGCTTAGCATATTGCTAAGCATTTTTTTATTCACCTTATTTGGCTTTAGGGAACACTCTACGAATGGTTTCAGTAAATTCATTAAAGAATCCTGAGATTGGTCTACCATTACGAATATCAGAGGCATATGTGTTCATACGATCATAAAAGTCAGGGTTTTCCGATACATAAACGTTATCAATATCTCGATCAGTGGATTTCACTCTTTGTGAAATCTTACGTTCAATACTAGTAGTATCCTCATTTCGGGATGTAGGTGAGAGATTTACGGCTACATATGCATTATCATCTGTAACAATGACATTTGCAGTATCCACTTCTTTCATGTCGGCTACTTTTTTAGCAGCATCATCAGCAACTCTCATTCTGTTATCATTATTGTCCCTGACGTTGTTGATATTGTTCCTTGTCACATTTTGATCGCGATTTACAAGATTATTTTTATTTACGTTATTTCTGGCACACCCTGTTAAATCAAGGCTAAATATAAGGATTGCAACTAAGATAAGGCTCTTTTTCATGGTTATTCCCTCCGTGAATTTAATTAAACAAGATTAAGTTCACCATTTCTCTTAAAGATTATTCATTTGATGGTTTAGTTATTTTATTTACTTTGACTTGAACGAATAAAAACTTATTAATTAATATTTAAAATATTATTCTTTTTATATTAATTACTCAGTTAAAAATAAGGATTCCAGTTTGGATAATTATGGTTGACATTTAAAAAAATCCATCATATTATATGATTAAATCTTTGGACGAAAGGGCAAGGTACCTTACACAATGAAGCAGTAATCCTAATTTTTAGACAATATTTCGAAAACCTTATTTTAAAAAATATTTTGTCTAGATAGGATTAGTCTGTACATTTTTAGGTACTTTTCTAAATGAAATGATTAACACTCTTTTGTAACGAGTTTCAATCAAAAGGGATGTTTCTTTCTGTATGCCTAAAAATAACTAATCCTCTCTAGAATTCTAGGGAGGTTTTTTTATGCTATTATCTATTACCAATAATAAAGATGAAAAGCAATTACTTGAAGTAAAATATTTGTAGTTGTTAAAAAGGAAACAGCTTAGCAAATAGGAATATATATTTCTACTCCATATTTCATATTTTTCCTATTAATAAGGAGGAGATCTTTATGGAAAATTCACAAAAGAAAGTGGCACTTATCACAGGTGCAAGTGGTTCAAGAGATATCGGTGCTGCTATATGTCGTAAATTAGCTAATCAAGGTATAGATATTTTCTTTACCAACTGGAAATCTGAATCAGGTTGGTCAGAGATATTTAAAAAAGAGATTTTGGGATTTGGAGTTCGATGTGAAAGCATAGAAATTGATTTGTCTGGTTCAAATGCTGCCTATAACATACTTGATGTAGTTTCAAATAAGTTTGGTTTTCCTTCGATTTTGGTAAATAATGCAGCTCATTCAACAAGAGATGGATATATGGAGCTGGATGCTAAAACTTTAGATGACCATTATGCTGTTAATATGAGATCAACTTTTCTCCTTTGTGTAGAATTCGCTCGCCGCTTTGAGAAAACTAGTTTAGAATCTGGAAGAATAATAAATTTGACATCAGGCCAGGATTTAGGACCAATGCCCGGAGAGTTAGCTTATGTTGCAACGAAAGGAGCAATTTCAGCTTTTACAAAGTCATTATCAGCTGAACTTGCACCTTTAGGAATTACGGTTAATGCTGTAAACCCCGGACCAACTGATTCAACATGGATGACAGACGAAATAAGAGAGTTCTTGTTGCCGAAATTCAAAATGGGACGCATTGGACTACCTGAAGATGCAGCACGAATTATTGCATTCCTTGCTAGTGATGAAGGAAAATGGATAACTGGTCAGATTATCCATTCAGAAGGTGGATTTAACCGAAGTTAGAGTAGTAATATGTCCCAGATGACAAAAAGATCAATTTTCAGACAGCTGTGTTTAATGATTCTGGGTTAGAGAAAGAAATAATTCCATTGTCAATATGGATAAAAAACAATAAACTTTGTGAAAATAAAATATAAAAAATAAAAAACACAACATTTCGTTGTGTTTTAATTCATTTATCGAAGTCGATCCAATAAGAAACCGCCTTTAAATCTTCTTGGTTCATAAGAAATAATAAACGCACTAGGTTCGAACCTTTCCACCGTTGCAATTAGTTCATTTTCTCTATTTCTCTTTGTTAATATTTCCATTCGATAACGTTCACTGTCTCGGCCTTCACCCGTATATAAAGTAACGCCAAAGCCATTTTGTCGTAAGGTATCTATCAAATTACAATTTTTTTCTTGTGTATTAACCGTTACGTTTATATAACCAATAGCTATTTTTTGTTCCAACTTCGTCCCAAGTATAATTCCTAACCCGAATCCAACTGCATAAACAACCATTGAAACAAAACTTTGATCTCCACCAAATACCAGAGAAAGGCCAAAAACATAAATTAACATTTCTGCAATACCTAATATCGATGCTAAAACTGTTATATTTTTAACCAAAAAGATTGTTCGAAGCGTGTAAATAGGTACATAAATCAGTTGTAACAGCAAAATCAAAAGAATCTCTTTCACTTTAGCACCTCTATCGTCATTTTTAAAATTTACTCTTTATTTTATCTTTTTTAATCTAAATAAAATAGTGCTATTTTTATTATTTCCATCCCTTTTTTCAATCAGCATTAATTGAAAAAAGAAAGCGGCTCTGAATCTACTAATAAATAATTATTTAGTGATTTAAAATTATATTAGAATTACTTTGTAATGAAATTGTCATATTGTTGTGATGAGTTCGTTATACCTATCTAGTATAGTGAAGCTATCAAATCACACTAGGAGGAAACAATCATGCTAAAGAAATTCATCGTAGCCTTTACTATTTTAGCTTCTTGTGGCTCTTTGTTCGCCGCCAAGGGTGAAAAAGCGGAAGCAGCAACTTATAATTATCATACAGCAGCGATTTCGATTGCGAAATCTAATATAGGAGTTCCTTACCAATGGGGCGGGATGGCGCCAAGCGGATTTGATTGTTCAGGTCTCGTGAAGTATTCATACGGAAAAGCAGGAAGAACACTAAATCGCACTGCTGCCCAAATGTACTATGGAAACGGATATCGACCATCAAATTTGCAGATTGGTGATTTACTGTTCTATGGACCGAATAAAGCAAGTGCCCCAACCCATGTTGCCATCTATATTGGATACGGGAAAATAATCATGGCATCCTCCTCAAAAGGGGTCATAATCACCAATACAAGCAACTCTTATTGGCACCCTAGATATATTGGAGTAAAGCGAGTATAAAGATCATCGGTGACGATGGTCTTTTTAAATTTGGTTGTATTTTTCTTATCTTAATAAACTTCTCCTAAAATAGAGTTTGTTGAAAATAATTGAAAATCTTGATGGTTAAGTTCTTATTAAACCAACGGGGCTTTTGTTTAACAAAGGGTTGCTGCGGCAGCTCTTTTTTTGTTGCACTAACGAAGCAGTTGTTAGTTGAACAAGGATTTTCTATAAATTGTTATTTAGATTGGACATAAGAGAGGATTTATGAAAATAATGTAGAATATTAACTCCTATGTAATTATTTGGTTATAGGGGTGTTAGAATGATTTCCAATATCTTAGTTCCATTTTCGATCCTTGTATTACTGGGTTTGGTAATTTACTTTTTAATTCGTTTTTCAAGGAATTTTTCAAAGAAGTAATATCGGTTAATATTGAATTATTTTTTTGAAGACGAAAGAGGGCATACATCATTTACTTTTATTGTATCGCCACCGATACCCTACTATTTTTCTGAACTTAAATTAGTCTTTAAAGAATATAATGCTCCATTCAAAAAATCGACGGGTTTGGAATTTGTCATATAAATTACTTTTAAAGGATGATGAATAATTGGATAAAAAATCTTTACTTATATATTCATTAACAGGATATGAAGCAGAAATTGGCCGGTGGTTATGGTGTTTAGAGGATGTTCGTCGTACTCTTATAACTGAATTAACAGGAATGAGCCAAAGCTTACTAGACAGAAAAATAGGTGATAGACATTCAATTGGGACTCTTTTGTATCACATTGCATTGGTCGAAGCAGATTGGTTATATGTAGAAGTACTTGGAACCGATTGGGATCCTGAAATTAGCTCATTATTTCCGTTAGAAAGTCGAACTGACGACAATTTAACTCACTTTGAGGGAGAAAGCTTAGAACAACATTTTTACCGCCTAAAAAAAGTTCGTGAAGTATTTCTTACCTACTTTCGTTCAATGGACTTGACCGATTGGCGAAAACCTCGGGTACTTGAACAATATGAAGTAACTCCTGAATGGGTTGTTTATCATTTGGTAGAGCACGAATCGCATCATAGGGGACAGATTTTTCAATTACTTAGGGAATTACGTGATAATTAAGTTATAGATGAAGAATTGAAAAAAGGATTATTAATTGAAATTCTTAGGTAATCTTGACCAATGGAAATCTTACCTTTTCGATATGTGGTACTTAAATGATTGTTGGGAGCTGCCATCGGCAGCTTTCCTGTCTTTTTAGCAGCTTTTCAGAAAATCTTGATGGTTAAGCTCTTATTAAATCAACGGGGCTTTTGTTTAACAAAGGGTTGCTGCGGCAGCTCTTTTTTTGTTGCACTAGCGAAGCAGTTGTTAGTGGAACAAAGATTTTCTATAAATTGTTATTTAGAGTAAGATATCATTTTGTTTTAAAAAACATAGGTAAAGCAACACTTGCTAGAAACTGAATCAGGTGAAGGATTAGAATATTTTTCCTTAGACCATACATACTATAAACATAATTTAAAGCAAATGCAGAAAGGGACGGAGTTGATGTCTTATTTTCTGAAGTTTTTAAGAGGAAAGCGCTCTTCTCGGTTCCAACAAACAAGCAATAATTCTAATCTTCAGAAAAAGAATTTGAAAGATGATGTCCTGGACTCTGATTTATCCCAAAATACAGAGAATCTCCAACTGCTATTTTCTCAAGCACCGGATTTAGTGATTCGTCGCTTTCACATCGCCGCGAGTAAAACGGAGGCCGCTTTGGTGTACTTGACCGGATTGACGGATAAAGATGCAATCCATAATTATGTTCTAAATCCATTGATGCACAGCTCCTTCGATTCTAATAAGGAACTGCCAATCACAATAGGAAAGATCGATAAGGTCTATACGTGGGGGCAGATCGAAAATGCGATTCTTGGAGGAGATAGCGTTTTATTGTTAAACGGGCAAATCACCGGGTATCAATTAGATACAAAAGGGTGGCCGCAACGACAACTTAATAATCCTCAAAATGAAATATCTCTAAAAGGTGCTAATCAAGGATTTTTGGAAACAGGTAGTCAAAATATTGCCCTAATCCGCAGGTATATTCCCCATCAGGAATTAATCTTAAAAGAGATGACCGTCGGTACTCGAGGGAAAACAAAGATTTCCCTTTTATATTTGAGAGATGTGGCTTCAAAAGACGTACTAAGAGAACTGGAAACGCGGATTCAAAATATTACAGTAGACGCGGTCATTAATACCGGCGAACTTATCGAGTTCATTGAAGATAATCCCTATTCACCGTTTCCGCAAATGATGTTGACGGAAAGACCTGATACAGCTGTATCCCATATTCTTCAGGGAAGATTTGTGATTATAATGGATCTTTCTCCGAACGTATTGATTGCTCCGGTAAACTTTATGTCCTTTTTTCAGGCTGTGGATGATTACGGTACCCGTTGGTCAGTTTCTTCCTTTATCCGAGTTATGCGTTTTATAGCCTTTATGATTGCCTTACTTTTGCCTGCCATCTACGTTGCCCTTATTTCTTATAATTTTGAGGTCATCCCGATGGAGCTTTTGCTTACGATTGCTGAATCAAGGATACAAGTTCCGTTCCCGCCCGTGATGGAGGCTGTGATTATGGAAATGATCCTTGAATTGATGAGGGAGGCGGCATTAAGGCTGCCGACTCCAATCGGTCAGACCATTGGCATTGTAGGCGGAATTATCATTGGTCAGGCGGCAGTTCAGGTAGGAATTGTCAGCAACATTATGATTATCGTCGTGGCTGTTACAGCCATCTCTTCTTATAATATCCCTAATTATGATATGAGTTCTTCCATCAGACTATTAAGATTTCCGCTGATGTTATCCGCGGCCATGTTTGGAATTGTCGGGATTGTGATCGGATGGATGACCATTGTCGGCCACCTGACGAGTCTTGAATCATTAGGCACGCCTTATGGAACTCCTTTGGCTCCTTTCCGATTTGCCGATATGAAAGATGCGTTTCTGCGCTTCCCTTTATGGGCAATGAAAAGCCGCCCTAAAGGCACAGGAGCGATTCCAACTATTCGACAAGGGCGAAATCGCACGAAAAGGTGAAACGATGAAAAAATATGCCTATAATGAAATCACTCTAATGCAGTATATTTTTTTGATTAGTGGAACACAGGTGGGAACTGGGGTCCTATCCCTCCCGCGTATACTTGCGGAAAAAGCAGGTACCGACGGCTGGATCGCTATACTAATTGGCTGGGTCTCCTCAGTGGCTGCCAGCATTTTTTTAGTTAAAACGTCGGAAAGATACCCTGATGACACTCTTTTCGAAATTCTTATACGACTATTTGGAAAAATAATAGGAAAAGCCGTCGTCATCGTTTACATGATGTACTTTGCTTTTTACGCTTGGGCCGTTCTTGTGAATGGCTGTCTATATATCAAAGCATGGTTTCTGCCTAAAACCCCAAATTACATCATTTTACTGTTATTTTCGATTCCTACCTTTGTTGTAGTCCGTAACGGGGTTCGCGTTTTAGGCAGATACTCCGAGCTGTCTTTTTACATGGTGATGTGGATTCCTCTGTTTTTCTTGGTACCGCTAAGGGATGGAAATTGGCTACACCTTCTTCCAATTCTAAAGGAAGGGTGGGAACCAGTATTATCCGCTGTGCCGACCACTGTTTTTTCCTTTTTGGGATTTGAAGTTGCGTTCTTCTTGTACCCCTTTTTACAAAAAAAGCAACATGCGGTTCTCGGAATCACGATTGCGAACACCTTAACGATGTTGTTTTATGTATTTGTTACGATTGTCTGCTATGTCTATTTTAGCCCCGATGGGATTATCGAATTTAATCAGCCCGTATTGAATTTACTTAAACTAATTGAGTTTCGTTTTTTGGAGCGTTTTGACATGGTTTTATTGGCTGTATATCTGATTGTTGTTTCCACATCCTGGATGCCTTGCGTATTCCTTGCTGCCTTTTGTTCTAGTCAATTGCTTGGAAAACAGGATCACAGCCAGCACGTCATTATTTTATTATTAATCATTATTGGATTGGTCTTTTGGCGTGATCCTACTTGGATGGAATCGGAAAAGTGGCAGCAATGGGTTGCCAAAGGAGGGCTGCAATTAGCATTCGTAGCTCCTCCCTTTTTATGGATCTATAGCTGGATATATGAAAAGTTCCGTCGGAGGGTAAGCCAATGAAAAGGAAGATACTACTTTGCCTATCACTTGTGGCTATGATGATGACCGGATGCGTGGACCAAATGAATGTTGAAGATGTCACTCTGTCACTCATCCTAGGTTTAGACTTGGATGAGGATGACCATTTAGTGGTGTACATGTCAAGTCCGGTGTTTAATAAAGAAGCAAAGGTAAAAGAGGAGAAGGTCGAGGTGAAAGCTGTTACGGTTCGAGATTCCAGGGAACTGTTTGATATGACGGTAATGGCTTTAACTTCGGGAAGCAAAACGCAATTAATCTTAATCGGGAAGAAGCTGCTAAAACGAAAAAATTGGATTGATTATATCGATCCCTTTTACCGGGACCCCAAAAATACGGTAACTACAAGAGTTGTCGCCGTAGACGGATCTGTTTCAGACGTCATTTTTTTTAGGCCAAAAGACAAGCCACGTCTACCTTTGTATTTGGCAAATTTAGTGGATACGGCATACAGAAGAAATGTCACTGTAAAAACCACCATTCAAGAATTTCATGAGCAAACGACGGAAAAAGGGATGACAGCAAGCATCACCGAAATGAAAAAGGACCACAAAATCATGTTGACCGGCACGGCTCTGCTGGATGAACAGAGCAGATATAAGTTAACCATAAAACCGCATGAAAACAAATTATTACGCATCCTGCAGGATAAAACAAAAGGTGATTTCCCATTTACCATTTCAGTCCCTTTGGAATCGAATGGACGGGATAAACATTGGATCAGCTTTAGTACGCCGAACGTCAAGGTAAAAACAAAGGTAAGGTATGACGGTCATTTTATTTTTGACACAGACGTAAAAATGAGAATTGCGATTACAGAACGGCTTTTTCCGTTCAATGTAAGGAAGGACACAGCGAAACTGCAAAAGAGTATAGAAACGAAACTGCAAGCCGATTTCGAGCGCTTAATAAAGAAAACGCAAACCGCCACCATTGACCCGTTTGGATTTGGGATTTATGCAAGAGCCTATACGAATCCAGAGTGGAAAAAAGTCCAAAATCAATGGGGAAAAGCCTTTTCGAAGGCTGATGTAAACGTCAAGGTACGTGTAACTATTGGCGGGATGGGAACGATTAAGTAACACGGGCCAATGATGTTCTATTTTTTGAGGTGATCTTTCAAACCAACCGTCTTAATCATTAAATTTGCAGTATCTACATCCAAATCGAAATTAGAGATGTTAAGTGGTTAATTTGAAGCAAAAAAATAAAAAACCACTCTGAGTGGTTTTTTAATCTTGCATTGCTCCTGCCTCTCGAGAAGTCATTGCACCTTGTCCTTCACTTACATCTCTTTGAATTTCTTTTTTTACCTTTTGTGCATCAGTTCCGGCAAATTCTGGTTTCGTAATAGAACCCAAATTCTCTTTAGCTTGTTGATCCTGTTGCATAAAAGCCCTCCTCAATTTATTGTTTAACAATCTTATTATTTACAAAAAAACACTTGTTAAATCCCGAAGAATTGAGCGAATTTCACTTAAAGTAAAAGTGGAAATTTGTTGAAGAATTTGTACAAATAGAAAATATTGGCTTGAAATAGTTTAATAAAACCATTAATGCATTCCCCCTTGGAAAAGGAATTTTCTGGTCAATTATAGAATAATATAATCGGAATAAGTATATAGGCAAATTTAAATAAGTTGCCAGACCAATGATAAGGGGAAACTCTATATCAGAAAGTGGGGATACCGATGATTTTAAATCAAAAGGAATATGAATGGGTTCGTCAGACACGATTAACGCTGCTAGACTATTGTAAAGAACTTAATCATTATGATTTTACTCGCCAAAATGGATACGGATGGGAAAGTGTGCGAGACTCATTGATTCACATAGCAGATTGTTATATTGCGTGGCTTGGCTCATTTGTTTTATTAAAAACAAAGAAGCCAATTACCCCGAAGGATGAACGACAGAATTTGAGACTGGAAGATATAAAAATACGATTTGAACAGGTTGATTCGTTTGTGAATGAGGTATTTAAATTATATGGAAAGCAATTATCTGAGCCGATTCAAAGAAAGATTCCTTGGAGAGATGAAACAGAAATTGTAACATTTACCCCTGGTAAATTAGTAATGCATACGATAACTCACGAATTTCACCACAAGGGACAAATTGTAGCTATGATACGTCAGATGGGATATGAACCTCCAAATACAGATGTATTAGGAACTAACGATTAATATATAGTCGGTAAATTTTATGTAGTGCTTAGCCTCAGATAGTCTAACAGTCGATATGAAGATATGAAGGTCAATATGCTGTAAATGAAGAAAAAGCGCAAATTTTGAGAAGGAAAGAAAACAATTTAGAATACTCTTTAATTTATTATGGTCAACAATCCGATAAGGAATTGTCTAAAGAAGATTTAATTTAGACTGCCAAAGCATTTGAATAGGAGAAAAAGGGGAGCTCCAAGTAGAGTCTCCTCTTTTTATTGAAAATCAACCATATTATTTAACATAGCTTATAAATAGAGAATATTTGTTCTTGAATAATACCGAGTTGATAATTAAGGTTATACGTGACCGAGGTAAAATTAAATATTCAAGAGGGACTTACTCCTTTTCAGTTATAAACCAGCCTTCAGGTTTTTTTTCTATATTAAAAACATCTTCATCGAATTTATTTCGCAACACTTTATATTCCTCATTTTCAATTTTTATCTCTGTTACTTTAATTTGCTTTAGTAATTTCTGGTTTCTGGACTTCAAATATCAAATCTTTAATTATAAAAAGGGTTCTTTGACGTTTCATTCTTCACTTTCCTCTCTTTATAGAACTTACGTAAATATTTGACAAAGATGGATAAAAACCTTGTTGAAATTTCCTGTAATTTTCTAAAAAGAAATGAAAAATCCCTTCTTAATTTTATAAGATGATATTCAACATTATGAATAATTCTTGGTGTATAAATAATCCTAAAAATATGAGGATTATGTGTTTAAAATTTAAGGAGGAAAATTTATAGTGACGATTCCAAATGATGAAAAAGTGATGAGCGAACATAATATTCGTTTAACAGCTTCGGAAATGGGTTTTCTTTGGACACAGTACGAAAATGATACTTTGGCGATTTGTGTTTTAAAATACTTTAAGAACATATGTGAGGATAAGGAAATACTTCCTGTTATTGAATTTGCTTTAAGTTTATCTGAAAGGCATATTCAAAAAACTAAAGACTTATTTACAAATGAAAAAATCCCAATACCCGTTGGATTTACGGATGATGACGTAAATGTAAATGCACCAAGATTATTTACCGATATGTTCATGTTATATTATATACAAAACATGACTGTTATTGGAATGGCGGGTGCAGTAGTAGGAACTGCGGTTTGTGCACGTGAAGACATAAGTGAGTTCTTTCAAAAGATACTAATGGAAGGTACAGAATTACACGATATGGCAAGGAAAGTTTCATTATCGAAAGGTACTTATATAAGGCCACCATACATTTCTAATCCCGACAAGGTTCATTTTATATCTAAGCAAAGATTTTTATTTGATTTTTTTGGAAAAGCAAAACGTCCATTAACGGCAATTGAAATTACTCATCTTTTTATTAACATACAAACGAACGCATTAGGTAAAGCAATGATGATGGCATTTGCACAGGTTGGTAAAGGTGAAGACGTAAAGCGATTTTTTGAAGAAGGAAAAGGGATTGCCAGTAAGCATATGAAAAAATTTAGTACAGCATTAACAGACAGTGATGTACCTGCCCCTATGTCTTGGGATTCACATGTGTTGGATAGTACAGTTGCACCTTTTTCAGATAAATTGATGATGTTTCATACAACTGGAATGATTGCGGTAGGAATTGGGAATTATGGCACCGCTGCCGGAACTTGTGAAAGAATGGATTTAAGTGCAATGTATACTCGTCTTTCGGTGGAAATTGCTATGTATGCGGAAGATGGTGCAAATATATTGATTAAACATGCTTGGCTAGAAGAACCACCTCAAGCAGATGACCGACAAGCACTTGTCAACCAACCTAAGTAAATAAAGTGATTTGTTAAAAAGTCCATAAAGGATTTAGTCAAATATTTTTAAGGGGTTTTTTATTTTTTTCCAATATAATGGGGGGCGCGGACCACCCCCTAATTTGTTATAAAATTAGATTGTAATTGGTGTTTCTAAATCTATATAACGTGGGATTGGTAAATCCTTTTTCATGCTGATATGGGGAAATGGATTCAGATGATTATTTGAAAGAGTCTTGAATAGCTTTATAATTGCAAATAAAGAAGTTAATGCTACTACTTTAACTAGCATAATAGAACTAAAAAGTAGAGTAAAACCTGAGGTACAAGAAGTAAAGATTGGGTTACTGCGGCAGCCTTTTTTCTTGTTTCACAATGAGTCTAATAATTCATCTCATAAAAAAACACCTTAAAATAATACATAAGGTGATTTTTTCTATTTACACAGTAATGGATTTTTCCTTAACTTGCTTGTTGTAGAATTTTAAGAAAGTTTCTTTTGACATTATACATATAATGGAATATCATAAGAATGACAGGGAGTACTGACTATCGTTTTTTTGAAAAAGGGGTTAAAGCATGAAGAACATCAATATATTGGGAAGTGCTGACAGGATGCTGCTGGCTGCAATCGATCTGATAGCAGAGAAAGGATACAATGGTGTAACTACACAGGAAATTGCCGCTGTTGCTGGATTGAGCGAAAAAACTTTGTTTCGGCACTTTGGAAGTAAACGTAACCTTCTTGACATGGCATTTGATCGTTATCATTATGCTGAAGAGATGACCAAAATTTTTAATGAGAAACTTGTTTGGGATTTACAAACTGATTTGCTGCTGATCAGCCGAACCTATCATGAAATTATGAATCGTAATCGGAAAATGATTATGATCAGCATTAAAGAGGAAGGGAATTTGCCAGGGTTACGAGAAATTACACATAAGTCCCCGCGTCAGTTAATGGGAATTTTGAAGAATTATTTTACGGTTATGCACGAAAAAGGGAAATTAATTCAAACTGATCCGGAAGTGCAAGCATGGTCGTTTATGATGATGAATTTTGGAGCATTTATGAACGATCTGGAATCCTACGATAACTTTTCATCCATTTCACTGGAGAAATTTATTAGGGAAAGTGTTCAGGTTTTTACTAGGGCTTTAACCCCCTAGTCTTTTTTAAAAACAAATGTCAGTCAGTACAGACAGACTTAAGAAGTTCAATTAGATGTTATAAGAATTTTTTTTCAAAAAATATAACGAAAGGAGGGTAAGCAATGGAAAAGAAAGTTCCACCCCAAACAGGAGATAAATTGATGCCGATTGTGATGTTCACTCTTGTTCTGTCTTCAATGAGTGTATTGATGTTTAACTTTATCCTTCCCGAGATTAGTGAAGCGTTTAATCTTACTACTGCTCAGGTAAGCTGGGTCACTTCATCCTACGCGTTCATTTATGGGATTGGAACGGTGGTTTACGGAAAGCTGGCAGACCGATACAAGCTCAAAAATTTGTTAACGTTTGGATTGTTGTTTTTTGCTTTCGGGTCCCTGATTGGCCTCGTTTCCCAAACTTTCTCAATGGTGCTTGTAGGAAGGTGCCTGCAGGCAATAGGAGCTGCTGTAATACCGGCAACGGCGATGCTTATTCCAGTGATATACTTTTCTCCCGAACGGAGAGGATCAGCTACCGCAATGGCATTCGTAGGTTTATCCATAGGCAGTGCTCTTGGTCCCGTAATTTCTGCATTCATTGTAAGTGTTGCCAATTGGCGTTGGTTATTCTGTATCCCACTCTTCCTCCTAATCACACTGCCTTTTTATCGAAAAAATTTAAGTGATGAGCAAAGGGCTCAAGGAAACCTTGACTGGATAGGTGCCAGTTTGTTAGCAGCTTCAGTAACCTTTCTGTTAATAGGGGTTACAAATGGAAAGTGGTTGTTCCTTATTTTCACTTTGGTTGCTATAGTGCTGTTCATAAGACGAATTCGTTCCGTTTCTGATCCTTTTGTTCCCCCTGAGCTCTTTAAAAATAAACGCTATACTATCGGGCTAACAATTGCTTTTCTTTCTAGTGGGATTGGATTTTCCCTTTATTTTCTTATTCCATTACTTTTATCACGAGTACACCATCTGGAACCCAACTTGATCGGTATGGTCATGGTGCCAGCTGCAGCAGCCTCTGCCATTCTTGGGAGAATAGGGGGTATGTTGGCAGACCGGAAAGGGAATTCGTCTCTCTTTTTTATGGCCTCAGGTTTGTTACTGACATGTTTTATTTTAATCTCTACCTTCACTGGAATTTCTCTAGTATACATTGCTACCTTTTTAATTTTTGGTAATGTAGGGCAAACCTTTATGATGATTGCCTTATCCAATTCTGTTTCTATGACTATGCAAAGGAGGCAGGCTGGGGTGGGAATGGGATTATTAACGATGCTTAATTTTATTGCAGGGGGAATGGCTTCAGGGATTTACGGCAAGGTGGTGGATCTTGGTTCCGGTGTCCATTGGAACCCAGCAAATATCTATCCAAAAAGCTTCATTTACAGCAATATCTTTCTTGTTTTAGCTGCATTACATGTTGGTATTTTCATATTTTACTATTTTCTTTTTGGTCGAAGAGATAGGAGTAATACTGAAAGTTTAAATGAAAAATTGCTTTAGATGACTTGTACAAAATAGGAGGAGAATGAAATGACAACCAGTTTATTTGTAAAAGCCAACAATCGCCAAGGGTCAATTACTGGTAAAATGTATGCTGCCTTTTTGGAAAGCTATCGGGTCTCACATTCAAATGAAACAGTGATTGAACTCGATTTATTCCATGAAACACTGCCTTATTTAGATGATGTAATGATTAGGGGAAATTATAAATCTTCTCAAGGAATGGAGCTCACTTCAGAGGAAAAAACGGTACATGATATTGTTACAAAGCACCTGGACCAGTTTTTAGCCGCTGATAAAGTGGTCATGGCCTTCCCGCTTTGGAACTTGACCGTTCCTGCCGTGTTGCACACATATCTTGATTATTTGCATCATCCGCGCAAAACATTTAAATATACAGCTGAAGGTCCGGTTGGTTTATTACCCCATAAAAAAGTGGCTTTATTAAATGCTAGAGGCGGGGTTTATAGTCAAGGTAACCCCTCTGAAATGGCAGTAAGCTTTGTAGAAAATCATTTAAGGGTATTCGGTATTACCGATATTACAACGATCGTTATTCAAGGGCATAATCAATTCCCTGATCGAAGTAAAGTGATTATTGAAGAAGGGTTATATAAAGCAAGGCAAGCAGCAAGAATATTTTAACTATTATTAGACTCCAAAAGGTAATAAAGGGTATCGCATAGGTCACCACGATATGGTTATAAGAGATGCAATTTTCCCAAAAAACAAAAGCGAACCCACAATGGATCCGCTTAGTAAATGGATATTTATAACTCCCAAGCTTACATCCCTTGTTTAATAAACGCTCAATAAGGTAATGTGCTTGGGAGGCTTCCTAGCTATTTTTTGACCAATGATTAATTCGTGATTTATTATTTTTTGTATCTGTAACTGATTTTTAATGGTAAAAAAGTTCTTTACTAAACAATTATTTCATCCGAAGCACTATTTTTCCCTTGGATGTCCGATTTTCGATACTATCATGCGCTTTTGCTACTTTAGATAAATCAAGTACTTCTGTTATATCTACCTTCACTTCTCTACTTGCCACATAAGAAAGGGCTTTTCGTGCTGCTTGTGCAACGATTTTTGGATGGTACACACTTAGTAACTGTAGATTAAATCCAAGGATTGCTTTATTACTAAACCAAAGTTCATTCGCAGATGGGGTAACGTCTGGTGCTTCACTTGCATTGCCCATGACAACCAATCGTCCTAATGGGGACAAGAGAGATAATCCTGTTGTTCTGGCTTCTCCACCTACTTGATCAATGACAATATCTATACCACTCCCTGCAATAATTTGTGAGTATTCATCTTGTAAATAAACTTCGTCATAGCCTAAACTTTTGGCATATTCTACTTTTTGTTTGCTTCCTACCACTCCAATCACCCTACCTGCTCCAAGGGCACGGGCCATTTGCCCGATCGCACTTCCTACTCCACCAGCGGCAGCATGTACCAGTACCGTTTCTCCTTTTTGTAAATGTGCCACACTACTGGATAAAATCATCATCGCGGTCGTTACATTGGATGGATATGCTGCTGCTACTCGCATATCTACAGTTTTTGTTTCTTGATCCAACGGTATAACCAAATCAGCACTCACTTTCACTACCTCTGCATATCCACCTCCATTTACAATCGTTAGAGCTGCAACAGGTTGACCTACTCTTACTCCTGTTACTCCTTCACCAATTTCTCGAATTGTTCCAGATACCTCAATTCCCGGAACAAATGGAAGCGCTAAATCCTCTACAACACCTTTACGAAATAATACCTCCGCATAGTTAACACCTGCATAAGCAACATCAATTGTTACTTCACCAATCCCAGGTTGTGGAGTTACTACTTCTTTCTGTGTAAGTACGGATGCTTCTCCAAATTGTGGAATGATAATTGCCTTCATTTTTTTTCTTTCCCCTTTCGCTTTGCCTGATAATTACTAGGCATTTGAGTTGTTTATTTTCATTTCTATGACTTTATTCTAATAGCTTCCAATATCATTACGAGGTTTTCGTTATAATAGTATTATCAGTAACACTTTAAGGAGAGAAATTTGGATGGGAAACAGAAATTTAAAAGTGCTCGGTGAGTTTTTAAAGTCAAGACGCGCAAAAATTTCTCCTGATGGGCTGTATGTTTCGACTGGAATGAGAAAAAGAAGAATACCTGGTCTTCGTCGAGAAGAGGTAGCTTATCTATCAGGAGTCAGTAACACTTGGTATACATGGTTGGAGCAAGGACGCGATGTAAACGTATCGAGAGAGGTATTAGCTAGTATTGCGAACACCTTACAGTTAAACGAAGAAGAACAACGGCATATTTTCCGATTAGCAGGTTATCCTGTTTTTACAACTACTCAGCCAATTGAGCGAGTAATTAATCGGGAGTTGCAACTGGTTATCGATAGTATCCCTTACCCTACTTTTGTGGTTGATTTCCGGACGAATATCGTCACATGGAACGAGTGGTATTCTCTCATCTTCCCAGTGGATTTTGCAAGCAAAGATGAGAAACAACGCAATTTGACATGGCTTATTTTTATGAACAAAGATGTACGAAAACAGATTGTAAATTGGGAGGAGTTCGCTCAATATACGGTGGGAGTATTTCGAGGTTACTATGACCAAAACCATGATGATCCATGGTTTCAGGCATTTGCAGAAGAATTATTGGAACAATCTCTGGAGTTTGCAGCTTGTTGGAAAGATTATCCTCTAAAGCAGAAGTCAGATGTGAGTTTGTCTATACGATCATTAGATGGAGAAAGTATTATTCACTATCGTATTGTCTCTTTCTTTCAAATCAATGGGGAAGAAAATGTACACTGTTGTGTGTTTACACCTGTAGGTGATACAAATAATCTTGCTATCTATCAAAAGAACAAAACAAATCCAAAGTAGACATTTTTCTGAATTTAAAAAGAACTATTATTGGAGGAATTATTAGTGAGTGAGCTAAATGTTTTATTTCGAAAAAGAATCGGTATTCCAGAAAACGAGGAAATTACATTTGAACAATTAAATATCGTTCTTGAAAAAACAGCAAAAAACATTCCTTTTGAAAATTTATGCATTATTGAAAATAAAACAAGTGATATCACTAAAGACAACTTAATCAACAAAATACTAGTAAAAAAGGAGGGTGGTCTTTGTTATGAATTAAATTCGATTTTCTATTTCTTCTTAATCGAAAATGGTTTTAACGCAGTCCTAGCACGAGGGGTTATTTACGAAAATGCTACTCAAGAGTACCTAACACTTGGAAGAACTCATGTAACGATTCTTATAACTCACGAGGAACAAACGTACTTAATAGATACGGGCTTTGGAGGGAATTTACCTTTAAAACCTGTTCCTTTAACCGGCGAGGTCGTTACCTCTAATAATGGAGAATTTCGGATTAAAAAAGTGAATAGTGATCATGGAGACTATGTTCTTGAAATGAAATTGATACATAAGGATACAGCTTGGAAAATAGGATATGCCTTCGATTCCAAGAAGCTTATAAACGATGTATCGGAATTAAATGAGATCCAAACAATTATCGTTGAACACCAAGAATCTCCATTTAACAAAAATCCTTTAATTACACGACTTACAACTGGAGGAAATTTAACATTAACAAATACCTCATTTACACAATGGATTGATGGAATAGTCACAAAAGAGGAAATTGACAACGTGAGATTTAAAGAACTATTGAAACAGTATTTTGGGATATAAAACACAGGACATTGCGTCAGCATTTTGCGTGTTGGCGTTTTTTTTAACTAAAAAAGCCGTCAATGTTTGCCCATAGCTGCAGATTTAAGACAGGAAGAAAACTGTCACTTTGTTGTGGAAACAACGATAAAAACATATGGACGATTGGATATACTAGTCAACAATCACGGTGTACAATTTCATCAAAACAATATTATGGATATTACTAAAGAGCAACTGATGAATATATTCCAAACCAATTTTATTTCTTTTTTTGATATGACGAAAGCCGCTTTGCCCCATCTTCGTGCAGGAAGCTCCATCATTAATACAACCTCCGACACCGCCTTTTCAGGTATGGCCAACATTGTGGTTGAAATCCCCTTAATACATGTCCAAAATCTCTTGAATTAACTTCATAAAAATTTACATGTTGGGTTATAACTAAATCTATCTTTGTTATTTGGGGGAAATTTAATGTTTTACACATTTGCTTCGTACCTAAGGTTAATGCTTCCCTTTATGTATTTGATTGGAACTTGGCGTTTAAGTGATTGGAGAAATTGGAAGAAATTCTATCCAACCATCCTTTTTATAATAAGCGTAGACTTTTTTATTTCCAATCTTATGCACGAATACCCATTATGGACTTTTCATGGTGCATTAATTATTCCAAACCATACAATAGCTGATTTTATGATAACATTTACAGGTTTTCCCCAAATAATCTTAATTTATCTATCAAGATACCCATATCATTCAAAATGGTATAGACAGGTAGTGTATATAGCCATCTGGGTTATTTTGGAGGTAATAATTGAAAGTGTTTTTATGTTTACAAATCTAATATCCTACCACCATGGTTGGAATTTTGGGTGGTCATGTTTGGTCTGGGTTTTCATGTTTATTGGTTTACGCCTACATCATACGAAGCCAATGTGGGCATGGACACTTTGTTTTATATGTACTGCTTTTTTGATACTACACTTTCACATTCCTATTACTAAATTCAGATAATGAAAGACTAAATTTTATAACTCGGGGTTAATTTAAAAAAGAAGTAGAGTTTGTTCTCTAGCTAGCAAGGATCTTCGTTAGAGTGTCAGGCTAAATCATTAGTAAAGTAGTTTAGCAGAAATAAATACGAAAAAGAAAATCACTAATTCGTCCTACTAAATGGGCTTGGTCGGTTCAAGAAAATTATTAAGTCTTTCTTGAAAAACTGATATACTTTAGGTGTAAGTAATGTGAATGAGTTCAATTTAGTTTTCAGTTGTTAACAATATAAAAGACTTATATAAAATTATTCTGATGCAATAAAGATAAATCTTGCTGTCCCCCTAAGACTTTATCTCATTGCGTTTTTAAAAAGGAGCTCAGTATATATGGTTAGCAATCCGATTTAAGTTGTCCCTCATTTCAAATAAATAATTATGAAAATGGGGGATAATCTTGAAAACAAATCGTAATTTTCTTCTTCTAATGCTTGGTCAGTCACTCGCCAATATCGGCGATGTGTTGTACATTGTCGGTGTGATTAGTTTTATATATCAATTAACGAAGTCTGCTACTGCATCAGCGTTCGTTCCATTTATAATTACTTTTGCTATGTTTATATCAAGCATCTTAACACCGCTTTTAATTGGAAAATATAATTTAAAAAAACTGTTGGTTGGTTCACAGGTTGGAAAAACAATTATTTTATTTGGTTTAAGTTTATTATTGATGGCAGGCTTAGATTTATCAAATTATTACTTTATTTTTATTATCATAGCAGCTATCGCTTTCCTGGATGGATGTGCGAACCCAATTCGTCAGACATTAATTCCTTATTATGTGGAGAAGGAACACTTAATACAAGCAAATGGAATGGCAGAAACCATTACACAATCCATTCAAATTGGTACCTGGTTTTTTGGGAGCTTGATCTTAATTGTGTTCAATCCCAACCAATTAATGTGGCTTGTTACTGTGCTATTTGTTCTATCTAGCTTTATATTAAGTTGGTTAAAAAATGTGGAACATAAAGCAGAAAAACAACAAAAAAAGTGGGCTCAATTAACACAAGGCTGGCAAACGATTAATGCTACACCTGTATTAAAATGTATGGCTAAAATGGAATTTTTTGAGTCTATTGCCAACTCCGTGTGGATCGCAGCTATATTAATTGTCTATGTAAAAGAGGCATTAAATTCACAGGAGCAATGGTGGGGATTTATTAACAGTTCGTTTTTCATCGGATTAGTTATTGGAAGTATATTATGTGTTAAATTCCCTCAATTTGTAGAACGAAAACGATATGTTTTTATCATTACAGGGATCCTTTTGACATGTGTTTTAACAATTCTGTTCAGTATAATCAGTTTTCCTATGATTGCTTTGATTTTATCCGCTCTAATCGGTCTTTTTGGGCAGTTGAAAAATATTCCTCAACAAACAATCACCCAAACAAGTATTCCGAAAGATCAATTAGCAACGGTTTATACGTCTTTTGGTACGATTTCAACAGGGGCATTCGGTATTGCCTCACTAATAATGGGATTATTATCCGATTACCTAGGTGTGCGGAGTGTTTTTTTTCTGTCAGGAGTTATACTTGCTGTAGTTTTTGTAATTGTATACAAAGATAGACGATTATTTATGAAATCAAGTATTGATCGAGGGTAGGTTCTTATAGAGGAAAGAGGAATGAATGACAATTCCTCTTTCCTCTTTAGTTAGATGTTTAAATTCACCTTTGACTTTTTATTAAAGAGAGGCTATCATAATCATTGTATTTATTAATTTTATGGAGGATTATTAAAAAATGACACATTTTATGAGACTACGATTCCCAACTTTGAACCAGTAATTGAATACGTTCAAAGGCTCTGTTTTGTAAATACAGAGTAAACGGGATCAGTCTGTCCTTTTTTAATAATCTTCATTTCATATTAGAAAAACATGTAATTTGTCCATTTTAACAAATTATGATGTGTTTTCTTATACTATCGATTTGCAAGGAGTAAATTTTGATAGTATCAAAAATATGTAATGCTTAGAAAGGCGGATCGTTCTGCCTTTCTTTATTTATGTCTAATTTTCCTTCTTTTGTTAAACGAAAGGAAGGTTTATTTGCTGACGGCTCCTAATGGCCGCTAATCTAATAAGAATGGGTCTTTTTCCCTTTACTCTAAATCACAGGCAGACTGCCTGTGATTTTTTATTTGGAAAGGAAGAGAGAACATGACCAATAAATTAAAAAGTGTTGAAGTATTTATTGAATTTGTGGCAGCTTTTAGATGCCCTCACTGTGAAGGATCGTTGAAGGTTGCTGATTTAAAAAGCTTAAAGTGTTCGAACAACCATACATTCGATTTTGCGAAACAAGGATATGTAAACTTGATGACACATCCATCTAGTAGTCATTTCAATAACAAGTTGTTTGAAGCAAGGCAAAAAATCATTATGGAAAGTAACCTATATGCATCGCTGCATGAGAAGATTTCAAAAGTGATAAAGGAACATATGGGTGTTTCTATTTTTCCATTTTTGATTCTTGATGCAGGTTGCGGTGAAGGTTCACATTTACAAAGAATTCTAGACAAATGCATGAATGGAATAATGACAGGGGTTGGTTTAGATATTTCAAAAGAAGGCATTGTCATGGCTGCTAAGAAATATAAAGACCCGATTTGGCTTGTGGGTGATTTAGCAAAATCACCATTAGAGGATCAATCGTTTCATGTCATTCTTAATATCTTTTCGCCTTCAAATTACAAGGAATTTAAAAGGATTTTAGTTCCAAATGGTCTCGTAATTAAAGTGGTACCTCGTTCCAATTATTTAAAAGAACTACGAGAAGCACTTTTCGATGACTTTGAAAAAAAGGTCTATAAAAATGATGATACAGTGTCCCTTTTCAAAAAACATTTCTATCTCTCAGATGTTATTAACTTATGTTTTACTAAAAAGTTAAATAAAGCAGAACTGGAGAATTTAGTTCAAATGTCTCCTCTGGCTTGGACTTCAGATCAAGCACATATTGATGCATTTGTTAATCGGGGATCTTCAGAGATCACAATCGATTTAGATATTTTAATCGGATTGAATAAATAATGAAAAGAAAAAATTTGTAAAAAGCGAGGTAATGAATAATGGAAAAAGTATGTCTTGAATTAGAAAATATAGAACTCTCATTTTTAGATAGAGTAGTGATAAATATCCCGCGACTAGCAGTACATCAGTTTGATCGTATTGGAGTTGTTGGAAAGAACGGATCTGGCAAAAGTACGCTATTGAAACTTATGGAAGGTCAAATCAAGCCTGAGAAAGGGCATGTAAAACGGTTTGCGGATTTTGCTTATTTCGATCAATTAGCATCACCAGTTGAAAGAGAAATAGATTATGAGTTAATGGGAAAGTTATCAATCCCGCAAACCGAAATTGAAAACTTTAGTGGTGGTGAACAAACAAGGCTGAAGTTAGCACAGATTTTTTCAAGCTATCATGAAGGCTTATTGATTGATGAGCCAACAACACACCTTGACGAAGCTGGCACACGATTTTTTATAGAAGAATTGACTTATTATTATGGAGCACTCGTACTTGTCAGTCATGACCGTTATGTTTTAGATAAGCTGGTCACGAAAATTTGGGAAATCGAAGATGGGTGCATAACAGAGTACACAGGAAACTATTCAGATTTCACAGCACATAAAGAGCTTCAGCGAAAGCAACAACAAGAACAGCATGAGAAATATATAAAAGAAAAGACACGTCTTTTACAAGCCGCAGAGGAAAAAATGAAAAAGGCTGATAAAATTACTCAAGCAAATGGACATAAATCAAAAAAGGAAACGAAAGCAAAAGCAAATAAAATGTTCATGACAAAATCAAAAGATACAAGCCAAAAGGCAGTTCAACGTGCAGCAAAAGCGATTGAACATAGAGTGGAACAACTAAAGAGTGTAGAGGCTCCCAAGGAAGAGAATCCACTTCGTTTTCATCAATCTCCATCACTCACGTTGCACAATAAATATCCAATCATGGGCGAGCGGGTAACCTTAAAAGTCGGTGATAAAATGCTTCTCAAAGAAGCAAGTTTTCAATTTCCGTTAGGCAAAACCATTGTTATTACCGGAAGTAATGGATCAGGAAAAACAACTTTTCTTCACCATATTTTAAGCCGAGGAGAAGGTATGGTCATATCTCCAAAAGCTGTCATCGGAACGTATGAACAAATGGATTATCAATTTGAAAAAGATGAAACGGTACTTGAATATATGAAAGAAAGATCAAACTACAATGAAAGTAAAATTCGTTCCGTCCTACACTCTATGAATTTTACAGGAAATGATTTTAACAAGAATGTCCACCATTTAAGTGGTGGAGAAGCGATTCGTCTAGTATTGTGTCAACAGTTTCTGGGGAGATACAATGTGCTAATTTTAGACGAGCCGACAAATTTCTTGGATGTTTTTTGTATTGAAGCATTAGAGCGATTTATAAAGGCATATGAAGGGACAGTCGTTTTCGTATCACATGACCGAATGTTTTTCGAGCGTGTCGCAGATTGTGTATACGCCATTGAACAACAACAACTAGTAATCAGAAAAAATTTAGTTGAGGAATAATAAACCAATATAGAGTATAATGAAGTTTCGGATTTTTATTTCTCAAGGAGAACCTATTATGAATCAAACCTTTACTTTAAAGGAAAAGACAAAGCAAATATTTATTTTGTTAATTCCGATCTTAATTACACAGCTCGGCATGTTTTCGATGGTGTTTTTTAATACGATTATGTCTGGAAAGTACAACTCGACCGCATTAGCTGGTGTGGCGATTGGCTCCTCCATTTGGAGTCCTATATTTATGGGAATCAGTGGGATTCTCCTAGCTGTTTCACCCATTGCCGCTCAGCGCTTTGGTGAAAAAAAGAGTAATGAAGTTGCATCAATTGTGAAGCATGGAATTTATCTCTCCATTTTGATTGCACTAGTAGTTATCCTCTTCGGGTTCTTTTTGTTAGATCCCATTTTAGATAAAATGAATTTGAATCCTAGTGTTCAAGAAACTGCTTTTCATTATCTAGTAGGACTCAGCTATGGAATTCTACCTTTATTTATATTTAATGTACTAAGATCATTTATTTATGCACTTGGTAAAACACGGGTTATTATGATCATCATGCTTTTGTCGTTGCCAGCTAATTTCTTTTTGAACTATGTGCTTATTTTTGGGAACCTAGGTTTTCCAGAGCTTGGTGGAGCAGGAGCTGGGTATGCAACCTCGATAACCTATTGGGGGATTATGGGGATGACTGTGTTTATTGTCAGAACTCAAGAACCATTCTCATCATATTCAATTTTCGCTGATTTCAAGGAATTTTCGTGGGACAAATGTAAAGAAATATTAAAGATTGGTGTGCCTATGGGCCTTTCTACTTTCTTTGAAACAAGTATGTTTGCGGTGGTTACTATTCTATTAAGTAAGTTTAATGTCACAACAATTGCTGCTTATCAATCTGCTTTAAATATCGTTTCCTTTTTGTACATGATCCCGATTAGTATTTCGACGGCACAAACGGTCCTTGTCGGGTATGAGGTAGGGGCTCGGCGCTATAAAGATGCGAAACAATATAGCTGGTTGGGGGTTTATCTGGCGATTTTGATTGCCGTTGTCACTGGATTATTCGTCGTGATTTTCCGCTATGAAGTTGCCGGTTTTTATTCGAATGAAACCAACGTTATAAATCTTACAGCAAACTTTTTAATCTTTGCGCTATTTTTCCAAATTTGTGATGCCATTCAAGCGACGGCACAAGCAGCCTTAAGAGGCTATAAGGACGTCAACCTTGCCTTTATTATGACTTTAATCGCCTATTGGCTCATCTGCCTTCCAGCAGGATATTTACTTGCCCATTACACGAATTTGGGAGCAAGAGGCTACTGGCTCGGCCTAACCATCGGCTTGCTCGCCGCAGGAATAGCCCTATCCATCAGGCTACTCTACATCCAAAAACGGAAATTCGTCATAAATAAGGGTACCTGACACCCAACATGAAAGGACTGGCCGCTCCAAACGGTCAGTCCTTTCATGTGTTTATCAAACCCCTGAGAAAAACGGTGAAATAAAAAAATAATTGGTTTACTGAATATCACAGTGGTAAAATATGTTTTATATTATTAAAATTCCAAAATAGTAAAACCATAACTATCTAACTTGAACGTCAGCTCATCGCCCGAAAAAGCGATTTCTTTATTACTCCAAAGATTTTTAAAGGTTTTTCCACCCAATTGAAACGGAAGAGTATAGCTCACCTTTTGGTTTCCTGTATTCAAAATAACGATGTTCGTCTTTAAGCCATCTGATTTCAAATATGCCAGACAAGTATCGTGATATTCAGGATCAATAAAAGAAAGCTCTCCATCATTTGCAAGCAATGGATTTTCTCCCCGTACTTGGATTAATTTTTGAACATGCTCGAAAAGCTCGCGATTATGTTTGGTGATATCCCACTCCATACATTTGCGGCATCCAGGGTCCTGTTCGCCTGTCATGCCAATTTCATCTCCATAATAAATACACGGTGTTCCACTAAAAGTAAGCAAAAGAGTATAGACTTGCTTTAATCTTTCAATATCCTCACCACATTCTGTTAAAATTCGTGGTGTATCGTGGCTGCCAACTAAATTAAAGGCAACGTCATTGATATTTTTTGGATACATATGAAGAACAGTTGTCATATTTTCAACGAATTCTTTCACTGTAATGGTTTGTTTTGCAAATAGGTTAAGAATATTGGTTGTAAAAGGATAATTCATGACTGCATCAAATTGATCACCGCGTAGCCAAGGCATTGAATCATGCCAAATTTCCCCGAGGATATATAATTCTGGCTTGATTGCCTTTACTTCTTTACGGAATTCACGCCAAAAAGCGTGGTCTACTTCATTGGCAACATCAAGTCTCCAGCCATCAATATTAAACTCTTTTACCCAGTATCGGGCTACTTTTAATAAATATTCCTTCACTTCAGGATTTTCCGTATTTAGTTTCGGCATAAAAGGTGTAAAGGCAAAGGTATCATAATTCGGCTTTGGTTTGGTAACTAATGGAAACTCATGAGTGTGGAACCAATCTTTAAAACGTGAATTGTCCCCATTTTTTAGTATATCCTGAAAAAAAGGAAAATTAAATCCGCAATGGTTAAACACAGCATCCAACATAACTTTAATGCCATTTTTATGGCAGACTTCTATTAATTTTTTAAACGTCTCCTTAGTTCCAAATTGTGGGTCGATTTCCATGTAGTCAATCGTATCGTACTTATGGTTTGAGTAGGCTTTAAAAATAGGAGTAAAGTAAATTCCACTAATACCCAGTTCTTTCAGGTAAGTAATATTTTGGATAACTCCTTCGATATCTCCGCCGAAAAAATTAGTTGGTGTAGGATCCGTACTGCCCCATGGTAGTACATCTTCAGGATCTTTGTCTTTATTTCCGTTTGCAAACCTGTCTAGGAAAATTTGGTACCAAACTGTATTTCTCACCCATGCTGGAGCACGGAATATATCTACATTGTTAATAAATGGAAAGCAAAAATAATAGGCTGTGTCATCTAAAGGAGGCTCCGGATAGTATCCTTTCTCTGTAAAGCAGATTGACTCTGATCCATCATTCAAAATAAAACCGTATCGCAGCCTTTTGAAAGGAGGGATGATCGATACAAACCAGTAATCAAATAATTGGTCGGAACCGCTCTTTTTCATTACCGCAGTTGTGGTCATCCATTGTTTTTCACTCCAATCATATGGGTCACCATGAACGAGCTTCACTTCTACTATATCGTTTTTCTTTGTACGAATTCGAATATGTAATGTTCCATTTGCGCAAACGTATGCATAATTATCTTTTGGTCGATGATAGATCGCTTCTTTAAACAATTTAGTCTGCACCTGCCTTTTTATATGATATGATAAGGTTATTTTACTTAGATACCACTGTCAATACTTAATAAAATATTACGATTACATTACAAAACGGAAAATAAAATTTAATATACTAGTTGTAAAATTTAATATATGCAATATAATGAAAGAGAGTTGTGCAACCGATTTCGCAAATGTAAGCGGTTTATATTTATGTTTAGAAGGCGGTTTGTCACATCAAAAATTATTCCTACATTTTATAGGAGGGGAAAAAATGAAAAAAGCACTTTCGATCTTCATGATGATCATCTTAATGCTAGGTGTTCTTGCTGCCTGCGGGCCAAAGAGAGACGACTCCAGCACCAAAGACACGGGCAAAAAGGAAGAAACAGCAGCAAAACCAGAAAAACTTGTAGTTTGGGAAGATAAAGACAAATCTGGATGGCTAGAAAAGGTTGCCGCTGATTTTGAAAAGGAATATGGAATTAAAATTGAGTACAAAGAAGTAGAAATGGCAACTAAACAACGCGATCAATTACGCCTTGACGGTCCTGCAGGCACAGGTCCAGACATTGTTACATTGCCACATGACCAAATTGGCCAAGTTGCAACTGAAGGACTTCTTGCGGAACTTAAAGTTGATAGCAAGGTTACAGACACATTCTCACAACCTTCTATCGATGCACAAACATATGATGGCAAACTATACGGACTTCCAAAGTCCTCTGAAACACCTGTTTTCGTTTACAATAAAGATTTAATGAAAGAAGTTCCTAAGACAATGGAAGACCTTTACACTTTCGCTAAAGAAAACACAAAAGGTGAAAATTACGGTTTCTTAGCTCTTTGGGATAACTTTTACTTTGCTCACGGCCTCATCGGTGGTATGGGTGGATATGTTTTCAAAAATAATAATGGAACACTTGATCCAGCAGACATCGGTTTAAATAACGATGGCGCTGTTGAAGGTACTGAATACATCCAAAAATGGTACAAGGAAGGCTTATTCCCGAAAGGTATTATCGGTGAAAATGGCGGATCGGCTATGGATGGACTTTTCACAGAAGGAAAGGTTGCTTCTGTTATGAACGGACCTTGGTCATTTAAACCATACACAGATGCAGGAATTAATATTGGTATGGCAGCACTTCCTACACTTCCTAACGGTGAGCATGTAAAAACATTTATGGGTGTTAAAGGATGGCATGTATCTGCTTTTTCTAAAAATCAAGAATGGGCAACTAGATTCATAGAATTCATCACAAATGATGAAAACTCGAAATACCGTTTTGAACAAACTTCTGAAGTTCCAACAAATAAAGCTTTATTGGATGATCCAGTAATTAAGGATAATGAAGGTGCAAAAGCGGTTGCTGAGCAATCTCAATACGCTGTTCCAATGCCAAACATCCCTGAAATGGGCCAAGTTTGGAAGCCAATGGCTGATTCATTGCAAACAGTTGTTACTGGTAAAGCAGAACCAAAAGCCGCACTTGACTCTGCAGTTGAACAAATTAAAGCAAACATCGAATCAACTAAGTAAATTTTGACAAGCAGTACCTCAGCTTTTGAGGTACTGCTATCTATTAAAACAACTATATGTAGAGTAGAAAATGGTTTAGATGCTTTATGAAGATAAAAATATTTTTTTCTTGATAAAGCATCTGAGCATATAAATGTCATTATGAAAGGGGAGTGTAGGATGTCTAACGAATTATCCTATTCAAACAGTTACCGAAAGAAAGCACTGATACTTTCGATCATTCCAGGGTTAGGGCAGATTTATAATAAACAAACTTTGAAAGGAGTCTCCTTTCTCGTATTGAGTGCCGCATTTATCTATGTTTTTATCGATTTATTAAACATTGGATTATGGGGATTAGTGACTTTGGGAGAGATTCCTCAAATAGATCATTCTGTTTTCCTTCTAGTTTATGGGATTTTAGCGATTATTGTTCTCGTTTTTGGTCTTGGTTTCTACTTGTTTAATTTGCGTGATGCTTATCATATAGGGAAAAAACGTGATACTAATGAATCCATTACCACAGTAAAGGAACAATACCGTAACCTTATTGATCATGGGTTTCCTTACTTAATCATGTCTCCAGGATTTTTACTTTTAGTATTTGTGGTTATTTTTCCTATTATTTTCGTCGTCTTACTAGCATTTACGAACTACGATCTTTATCATTCTCCTCCAGCAAAGCTAGTGGATTGGGTCGGATTTAAAAACTTTATCGATATTTTTAAAGTAGATATGTGGCGTCAAACCTTCTTATCTGTATTGTCTTGGACGTTGGTATGGACATTCGTTGCTACTACGTTCCAGGTAGCATTGGGTATTTTCCTAGCGATTATTGTTAATCAGAAAGAAGTTAAAGGAAAAGCCATTATTCGTACCGTTTTTATTCTGCCTTGGGCCGTTCCGGCATTCGTATCCATCCTTGTTTTTGCAGGAATGTTTAATGAAACTTTCGGTGTCATTAACCGGGAGATACTTGGTTTTTTCGGAATTGAGGGACTTCCATGGATGACTGAACCCACCTTCACAAGGATAGCATTAATCTTCATTCAAACTTGGTTAGGGTTCCCGTTCATTTTTGCCATGACAACAGGCGTTCTTCAATCGATTCCGGCGGATTTATATGAAGCGGCTACCGTTGATGGTGCTTCTAATTTTCAAAAGTTTAAAAATATTACTTTACCACTCGTTTTATTTGCAACAGCACCAGTTTTAATTACCCAATATACATTCAATTTTAACAATTTCAATTTGATCTATTTATTTAATGGAGGTGGACCTGCGATTATTGGGCAGAATGCTGGCGGTACAGATATTTTGATTTCTTGGATTTACCGCTTGACCATGACTTCTGCGCAATACTCAAAAGCAGCTACGCTTACAATGCTTTTATCTGTGATCGTTATATCAGTTGCATTATGGCAGTTTAGAAGAACAAAATCATTCCAAGAAGAGGATATGATGTAATATGAGTATGAAAAGACAGAATTTCATAAGACTTGCACTGACTTATTTGGTCATCCTGATTATGTTCGTCATTATTTTGTATCCTTTGGCATGGATTATCGGGTCATCCTTTAATCCAGGGCAGAGTTTATCCGGCTCAAGTATTATTCCAAAGAATGCAACTCTGGCCCATTACAAGGAACTTTTTAACATAGATAAGAGCAATTATGTTTTTTGGTATATTAATTCGTTAAAAGTGAGTATTTTAACCATGGTATTTACAGTTATCTTTGTAAGTCTAACGGCTTATTCTTTTTCCCGCTATCGGTTTGTCGGGAGAAAAAATGGCTTACTGACCTTTTTGGTTTTGCAAATGATTCCGAACTTTGCTGCATTAATTGCCATTTACATTTTAGCGACTCTTACACATTTAATTGATACCCATTTAGGTCTAATCTGTGTATATGTCGGAGGTCAAATTCCGATGAATACATGGCTAATGAAGGGTTATTTAGACACGATTCCAAAAGAACTTGATGAATCAGCTAAAATTGACGGTGCAGGGCATTTAAGAATCTTTATGCAAATTATTATGCCGCTTGCAAAACCGATTATTGCAGTTGTGGCATTATTCTCTTTCATAGCACCGTTTGGGGATTTCATTATTGCAAGTATTTTACTTAGAACCCCACAAAATTACACATTGGCTGTTGGACTTTATGATCTTGTTGCCAAACAGTTCGGCGCTGAATTTACCACTTTTGCTGCAGGTGCTGTTCTAATTGCTGTTCCGATCGCGATTCTTTTCTTGTCATTCCAGCGCTATTTTGTTTCTGGATTAACAGCAGGCGGAACAAAAGGTTAATACTTTGAGGAATGGGAGGCAGATCATCTGCCTCACCTATTTCCAATAAATCTATTATTTACTATAATAATATGTGGTATATAAATTAAACTCCCTTTGAAAGGGGTGTTAAACATAGCTGTTACAATTAAGGATGTAGCGAGGTACGCGAATGTTGCTCCGTCAACTGTTTCAAGAGTCATTGCCAATAGTTCGCGAATAAGTGAAGCAACAAAAAGAAAAGTAAATCAAGCAATGGAGGAACTTGGGTACCATCCAAACTTAAATGCAAGGAGCCTTGCCAGCCAATCGACACAAACCATTGGGCTTGTCATGCCGAGTTCTGGAGATGTCGTTTTTCAGAATCCATTTTTCCCAACCGTATTACAAGGAATTAGTGAAGGAGCCCATGAAAAAAAATACGCCTTGCTTATGACAACTGGAAAATCAGAAAAGGAAACACTTGAAGCAGTCGTTCAAATGGTGCAGGGGAAAAGAGTAGATGGCATGATATTACTAAAATCCAAGGTGGAAGATAAGGTTATCTCCTATTTAAAAGGAAGAAACTTTCCTTTTGTCCTTATTGGAAAACCTTATAAAAATGTAGAGGAAATCACACATGTTGATAATGATAATTTTCGTGCCATGCAAGAAGCTACCGAATATTTAATTATGCAAGGCCATCATCAAATTGCCTTTATCGGTGGGAGTCTTGAGCTTGTGGTAACTGTAGAGCGGTTACTTGGTTATGAACGGGCATTAAGAAATGCGGGAATTGAAATGAAAAATGAATATATTATTCATGAAGAATTTTTACGGGAAGGGGGTCAAGAAGCCGTTCAAGAGCTAATGGCACTAGAAAATCCTCCTACTGCACTTGTTGTTGTTGACGACTTTATGGCTTTAGGTGTCCTGAATACACTTGATGAATTAGGAATCAGAGTTCCAGAGGATATATCCATTGTCAGCTTTAATAACGTACTTCTTTCAGAAATGTCGAAACCGCCGTTAACATCTGTTGACATTAATATTTTTGATCTTGGCTTTCAAGCATCGAAGAACTTAATTCAAAGGATTGAAAATAGTAATGAACCAACCAAGCGCATTATCATTTCCCATAAATTGATTGAAAGACTATCATGCAGCCAGCTAAAAACAATGTAAAGGCACACAAAAGTCATTCGATTGATGATTATGATGATGTTTCAGCGAAAAATATGTACCGTTTGAAACGGGCCGATGGGATACCGCACGAAGATATTATGGAAATTATCTGGGCATCAGGACGTGATAACTCGGTACCCCAATGCAATGGTCCGAAGACAAAAACGCTGGTTTCAGCACTGGAAAACAATGGTTGAAGGTTAATCAGAATTACACGAAAATCAATGTGGCAGCTCAGCAAAATGACGCCAATTCTGTCTTGAATTTTTACAAGAAAATGATTCAAATGAAGAAGGCGATCGAAGTGTTTACGTATGGAACGTATGATTTGTTGCTCGATGAAGATCCGCAGATTTATGCCTATACTCGGACAATGGATGGGGAGAGGGGCATCATAATCATTAACCTTTCCACTCAATCTACTGAGATGAAAGTGGGGCAGGGCGTATCATTAGAATATAGTCAATTGCTGTTAAATAACTATGAGGTTTCTGAACATGAACCACTTAATGAGTATACCTTAAAGCCATATGAAGTAAGAGTATATCGTGTTTAAATTATAAAAAAGACATAAGCTCCTAATTAGATTTGGAGTTTATGTCTTTTTTTGGCATTGTGAATAATGGCTCCTATACTATTACTAAAAATAAGCATAAAGACCTATAACTAAATCTCTTAATAAGAAATAAAGATAATGAGATAATACTTTTTAAGTAAGCGTTTTCTATTTTTGTCCAAACGCTTGCTTCAAAAACTTATTAAAAAATGGAGTAGAAAAAAGGCTGATTTTATCATATCTAGCCTCTTTTATGGCTTAACAGCCATTCGACTAAGTTAGGCTTGAGCTCGGTCCAGGTAGGTTTTTTTCTGGTAATCTACAAAAATAAT
>NZ_JBJORY010000049.1:0-1014 GCF_046562815.1 Neobacillus sp. 204 | reverse complement strand
TAAGGTTCTTTGTAGGACTCGAACTCAAGCGATAAAAATGAATTATGCCATAAAGGACTTTTTAAAAACTAGACTCCACCTTGAAACTAGTGAAGAAAAGTCAAAGGTAATCAACCTAAAGAAAAACTCTTCCGAGTTTCTTGGTTTCACAATGAGAGTAGTAAGGAAGGGTAAAACCAGGTTTGGCTATGTAGCCCATTCCAATATGTCCAAAAAAGCAAAGGAAAATGCCTCCACTAAAATAAAAGAGGCTATCAAAGCTATTCAAAAGAATCCTAGTGCAAAAACCGTTTGGAATTTCAATACAGTTGTAATGGGAATACAAAATTACTATTCAGCAGCGACTCAAATCACAACTAATCTTAATGAGTTAAACTCTTATCTACGCAAATCGATATACAATCGACTAAAGCTCCTTAGAACAGATGCAAATTTTCATGATATGACTAAGACGCTACAAAAAAGGTATAAAGGGTACAATTTACAATTATATAAAATACAAAATATGGTGTTCGTACCCATTCATGCCCAACGGCATAAATCGAATCTATGCTTTTCTCAGGATACCTGTAACTATACTACCGAAGGTAGAAAGAGAATACACAATAGCCTAAAAGCTATAAACAAAGTGGTCTTAACCTCCATCATGAAAAGCTTTATTTCAGAACGGTCAATCGAATATAACGACAATCGAATAAGTAAGTTCATAGCTCAGTATGGAAAATGTGCAATATCAGGAGTAGAACTAGGAATTAGTGATTGGCATTGTCATCACAAGGAACCATATCATCTTTCAAAGGACGATAGATTCTCTAACTTAGTAATACTTCATGAAACAGTCCATCGTCTGGTGCATCTAAAGGATAGTGAAAAGATAAATTTATTAATGAAGGTTTTGAAACTCACTAAAAAGCAAAAAGAAAAACTTAACGAACTTCGATTACAATGTCAGAATAAAGCAATTTGATTTCCGAAGAAAGCAAAACCATCGTATAAATACATAGAATTGAATGA
>NZ_JBJORY010000046.1:0-1310 GCF_046562815.1 Neobacillus sp. 204 | reverse complement strand
GGGTGATGGCGTGCCTTTTGTAGAATGAACCGGCGAGTTACGATCCCATGCAAGGTTAAGTTGAAGAGACGGAGCCGCAGCGAAAGCGAGTCTGAATAGGGCGTATGAGTATGTGGTCGTAGACCCGAAACCAGGTGATCTACCCATGTCCAGGGTGAAGTCCAGGTAACACTGGATGGAGGCCCGAACCCACGCACGTTGAAAAGTGCGGGGATGAGGTGTGGGTAGCGGAGAAATTCCAATCGAACTTGGAGATAGCTGGTTCTCTCCGAAATAGCTTTAGGGCTAGCCTCACGTAGTAAGAGTCTTGGAGGTAGAGCACTGTTTGGACTAGGGGCCCTCATCGGGTTACCGAATTCAGACAAACTCCGAATGCCAAAGACTTATCCGTGGGAGTCAGACTGCGAGTGATAAGATCCGTAGTCAAAAGGGAAACAGCCCAGACCACCAGCTAAGGTCCCAAAGTATACGTTAAGTGGAAAAGGATGTGGAGTTGCTTAGACAACCAGGATGTTGGCTTAGAAGCAGCCACCATTTAAAGAGTGCGTAATAGCTCACTGGTCGAGTGACTCTGCGCCGAAAATGTACCGGGGCTAAACGTATCACCGAAGCTGTGGATTGACATCTACGATGTCAGTGGTAGGAGAGCGTTCTAAGGGCGTTGAAGCTAGACCGTAAGGACTGGTGGAGCGCTTAGAAGTGAGAATGCCGGTATGAGTAGCGAAAGATGAGTGAGAATCTCATCCACCGAATGCCTAAGGTTTCCTGAGGAAGGCTCGTCCGCTCAGGGTTAGTCGGGACCTAAGCCGAGGCCGAAAGGCGTAGGCGATGGACAACAGGTTGATATTCCTGTACCACCTCTTTATCGTTTGAGCAATGGGGGGACGCAGGAGGATAGGGTAAGCGCGCTGTTGGATATGCGCGTCTAAGCAGTTAGGCTGAGAAGTAGGCAAATCCGCTTCTCGTGAAGGCTGAGCTGTGATAGCGAGGGAAATTTAGTACCGAAGTTCCTGATTCCACACTGCCAAGAAAAGCCTCTAGCGAGATAAAAGGTGCCCGTACCGCAAACCGACACAGGTAGGCGAGGAGAGAATCCTAAGGTGAGCGAGAGAACTCTCGTTAAGGAACTCGGCAAAATGACCCCGTAACTTCGGGAGAAGGGGTGCTTTTTGAGGTGAATAGCCTCGAAGAGCCGCAGTGAATAGGCCCAGGCGACTGTTTAGCAAAAACACAGGTCTCTGCGAAGCCGCAAGGCGAAGTATAGGGGCTGACGCCTGCCCGGTGCTGGAAGGTTAAGAGGAGGGGTTAGC
>NZ_JBJORY010000045.1:0-1613 GCF_046562815.1 Neobacillus sp. 204 | reverse complement strand
ATCGTCCGCATAGCGGACGATAAAGCATTCTTTTAATCTGGACTTTTTTAGTGCTTGATACTTAATCCCACTGGTCTTATATGCGAAGTTACAGATGAATGTTTCCCACTGATTACTTATCCACCAATCAAGTTCATTAAGGACAATGTTTGATAATAAAGGCGATAAAATGCCACCTTGCGGTGTTCCTTTAGTTGGGACCCCTTCTCCTTCAATCTCAGCTTTTAAAAGCCTTGAAATAAGAGAAAGTAATACCTTATCCCTTATACCTAATGACCAAATTTGTTTTAAAAGTTTACTATGATTTACATTATCAAAGAAACCTTTTATATCAACATCAATGCAGTGATAAAGCCCAGCCTGGTTAATTAGGAATTCAAACCTCGCTTTCGCATGCTGAGTGCTTCTATTAGGTCTAAATCCATAGCTATGTTTGTGAAATTTTGCTTCACAAATTGGCTCCATTACTTGTAGAATGCATTGTTGAAAAATTCTATCCCAAATTGTTGGAATTCCTAAAGGTCTTAATTTGCCATTCGTTTTAGGAATTAACACACGTCTCACTTTTTGTGGCTTATAATTCATAAACAAAGTTTGAACCTTGTTTATAACATCTTCCACCGATAAATGACTAATGTCTTTAATAGTTAATTTATCTGTCCCTGCCGTTTTGCTCCCTGTATTTCTTTTGATGTTACGATAGGCAAGTCGTATATTTTCATTAGAACACATCAATTCTGTTAATCCATAGAATTTCTTACCACTGACACTTCGAGTGTAAAGAGTATCAAAGCACTCTTGTAAGTTATAATACTCATTGTGTCTCAGTTTCTTCCGTTTCAATAAGTCGGCTACCCCTTTCGGAGTTAAACCTCTTTTAGTCTCACAAGAACCTTATTAATCGATAAAGATCTGCCTTACATGGTTAAATGATTCTTCATTAGTCTAGTGGCTATCCCTCCATGTTGATTAAACATTTCATTGGTACTGTGCCACCACTTTCACTGATACAAAGACTAGTTATACAGTAACTAATATCATTATTGCTTTCCTTGCCAACGCTTCTTAGGAAGTAAGCCCTCCACGTTATCAGCTTACAATGTTGAATTATATCTATTATAGAATGAACTTAGGTGCTTCCTGTAAGCCTGTTAGCCCTCATACGCCTGTAACGTATCATGGATTTTTATAATAGTTATTCTTACTCACCCACAGCCAACCTCACAATTTGGTGATATACACATTTCTATGTATTGCAGGTTTAGACCCGTACATTCAGAAGTTCGTCAGCTTAACCTTTTTCTTATAGGTTTATCTGCATTCTCACCATATCCATTCAACTCAAGCATTATGAATTACACCACTCCCTCGAGTAGGCTTTCGGCAGCCAAACTGCTACGGTAATTTCTCACGCCTTTTTGCCGAGCTTATAACACTATCATTCTTACTAAATCTAGTGCTATTCGACTAAGAGAGAACCCTTCAGGGCGTTACTCCGTCATTTGATTCTTCAATATAATCCTTCAGTTCCGACAGGAACTGTCTAGCCTTTACCTGAGTATTGTGACCAACCTCAATTTTTGCCAGAAACATTTCGCACAACTATCCTGCTC
>NZ_JBJORY010000044.1:0-1619 GCF_046562815.1 Neobacillus sp. 204 | reverse complement strand
ACTGCCTTTTTACTTTATAATATTGTTATCAAATGCATGTAGGTGGTATCCAAGTGATTTCAAATCAAGAATCTCTAAACTTAAGCCCATTCATGGCTTTATACGATATTGTTGTACCAAAAAATAATATGCTTCGAAAAATTAATGAGCTTGTAGATTTTTCATTCATACTGGAAGAATTGAAAACAAAATATTGTCTTGAAAATGGTCGTAATGCCGTTTCGCCAATTCGTATGTTCAGATATTTACTTCTTAAATCAATCTATGATTTGTCAGATGTGGATGTTGTAGAACGTTCCAAATACGATATGTCATTTAAATATTTTCTCGACATGGCACCAGAGGATTCTGTTATTGACCCGAGTTCTTTGACGAAATTCCGAAAACTCCGTCTTAATGATGTGGGTTTATTAGATATGCTTATTGGAAAAACCGTTGAGATTGCTCTAGAAAAAGAGATCATTAAAAGTAAAACCATTATTGTGGATGCAACACATACAAAAGCACGTTATAACCAAAAATCACCGAAAGAGTTTTTACAAGAGAAATCAAAAAATGTCCGAAAAGCAGTATATCAAATAGATGAATCAATGAAAGAAAAATTTCCACCGAAAACGACTTCTAACGAAGTTAATGATGAATTGGATTATTGTCGTCAAGTGATTACAGTTATTGAAACTGAGCCACAAATCGCCGAGATTCCTGCTGTCAAAGAAAAATTAAACGTACTAAAAGAAGTTGTAGAAGATTATGCAGAACAACTATGTTTTTCAAATGATCCAGATGCACGCGTCGGACATAAATCAGCAGATTCTTCTTTCTTTGGATTTAAAACACATATTGCTATGAGTGATGAACGGATTATTACAGCTGCGATTGTTACTACTGGTGAGAAAAGTGATGGAAAATACTTAAAAGACCTAGTTGAAAAAAGCAAAAGTGCAGGAATGACAATAGATAGAATCATTGGTGATACAGCTTATTCAGAGAAGGATAATATCCAATATGCAAAAACCGAAGAATTTCAACTAGTATCTAAACTAAATCCACAGATCACACAAGGTGGACGTGCTAAAGAGGATGAGTTTGAGTTTAATAAAGATGCAGGTATGTACGTTTGTAAAGCAGGTCACATGGCAATACGAAAAGCACGAACAGGAAAGAAGAATCAAGGTCAAAATCAAAAAGACACCTATTACTTTGATATTAAAAAATGTAGAGTATGTCCGTTCCGTGATGGCTGTTATAAGGAAGGCGCAAAAAGTAAAACATATTCAGTTTCAATAAGATCCACTGAACACAAGGAACAAGAAGCATTCCAAAACAGTGAAGAGTTTAAGGAACATGCACGCTCTCGTTATAAAATTGAGGCAAAAAATAGTGAATTAAAACATAGACACGGGTATGAAACGGCATCATCTGCGGGTCTATTTGGTATGGAAATTCAAGGAGCCACAGCGATATTTGCAGTTAACATCAAGCGAATTCTGAGACTCCTTAATGAGAAAGAATAAAAAAAGAAAAGGAAAAAGGCAATTTTCCGCCTAAAAAACAGGCGGAAAATTGCCTTTTTGTATTCATTTTAGATTACAGAAATAAAAAACGTAAGTTTTTCAGTG
>NZ_JBJORY010000043.1:0-1670 GCF_046562815.1 Neobacillus sp. 204 | reverse complement strand
TGATATGCTCCCGATAAAGTAGACAGATGAAATAATAAAAATCTGTTTATTTTATTGGGGGCTTTTTCTATGGGAAAATATTCAGCACAAGAAAAATTTGAGATAATAACGGCTTATGAAAACAGAAAAATCTCAGTTTCAGACTTTTGTAAACAACACCAAATATCTTCTAGAACTCTGAATGATTGGATTTATCAATTTCATACATATGGAACGGAGTGGCTTCAGGGTTCGGGGGAATGGAGGCGGTATTCGAAGAAAGTAAAAACAGCTGCGGTTAATGACTTTTTATCGGGTCAATACTCTCAAGTTGAGATCGTACGTAAGTATGAAATATCCAGTCGTTCAGTGTTACAAAGATGGATTAGGATTTATAATGATCATAGAGAATTAGAAGAGACGAAAAGGGAGAAGAACTCTATGATTAAAGGCCGATCCACGACATTAGAAGAACGATTTGAAATTGTTATGTATTGCTTACAGAACGAGAAAAACTATCAACAGACATCTGATCACTTTAATGTTTCCTATCAACAGGTGTATCAATGGGTAAAGAAGTTTGAGAAAGAAGGAGCGGACGGTCTAGAAGATAAGAGGGGGAAGCGTAAAACGGAATCAGAGTTAACCCCTGAGGAGAAGATACAGCGCGAAATGAAGCGGTTAGAGCAGGAAAATGAACGCCTTCGGGCGGAGAATGCATTCTTAAAAAAGTTGGAGGAACTCGAAAGGAGGCGGTTAAAGAGATAAGCCAGATCCGTTTGGCCGATAAATATAAAGCTATTCAAGAACTTCATGAGAAAGAGAAATTCTCCATTGTGCTATTATGTGAAATTGCGAGAATTCAACGCTCTTCTTATTATAAATGGCTTAATCGTACCCCTCCTGAGAATGAAAAGAGGAATGAGGAAATCCTGGAGGAGATAAAACGTCTATATGAGAAAGTGGACGGTATATATGGATACCGCCGCATTACAATGAACCTAAATCGTACCTTACCAAAGTCCATTAATCATAAACGAGTGTATCGATTAATGAGAATAGCTGGAATACAATCGGTAATTCGACGCAAAAGGAAAAAGTATAAGCCAAGCACTCCACAACATGTAGCTGAGAACATCTTGAACAGAGAGTTCCACGCAGAGAAGCAAAATGAAAAATGGTTAACAGATGTGACTGAATTGAAGTATGGAGTCTCACAAAAGGCTTATTTAAGTGCGATTTTAGATGTGTACGATGGATCCATTGTCAGTTATGTATTAGGCAATTCAAATAATAATCCATTGGTATTTAAAACCCTCGATTTAGCTTTGGAAACTAACCCAGGAGCAAAACCCCTCCTCCATAGCGATCGAGGATTTCAATACACTTCCCCTACTTTTAAAAGGAAAATTGATAAAGCAGAGATGGTTCAAAGTATGTCGAGGGTCGGAAGGTGTATCGATAATGGACCAATGGAGGCTTTTTGGGGAACATTGAAATGTGAAAAGTATTATCTGAACAAGTACAGCACCTTTGAAGAGCTAAAGAAAGACATTGAGGAGTACATAAAATTTTATAATTATGAACGATTACAAAAAAGACTAAACGGCCTAAGCCCCTTGGAATATAGGGCTCAAGCCGCTTAGTGTCATTTATTTATTTCCGCTGTCTACTTGACGGGTGTCACTTCA
>NZ_JBJORY010000042.1:0-1822 GCF_046562815.1 Neobacillus sp. 204 | reverse complement strand
AGAGGCTGGGACATAACTAGCTTCTATAAAGGAAAAAAGTGAAATCGCATTGTCGATTTCACTTTTTTCCTTTTTTTCTCATCTATTCAGACAAGATCTTACGATCTTGCCGCATATTTTCTTAAGTTTACGGCCATCAATGCGAGGCCGATGTCGTTTTCAACTTTCGATTTACCACGTACAGAAAATCGGGTGAAACCTAAATTAGCCTTCAGAAATCCAAAAATTGGTTCCACGTCAATTTTACGTTGACGATAAATAGCACCAGTTTTATCTTCTGAAAGCTTCTCTCTAATATATTTTTTTTGTTGTTCCCACTTCTCATTTACCATTAGCTTCCGGTTTTTTCCTTCTTGCGCCTTTGTACAACTTTCTCGAAGTGGACAATCCGTACAGTCTTCACATTCATAAATTTTAAACGTGCGCTGGAAACCTGATTTATCTGTTCGATTCGAATGATATTGAAACCTCACTTGTTTTCCGTTCGGACATGTATAGGCGTCGCTTTCTTCATCATACAACCAATTGATCGTTTTAAAAGGATCCTTTTTAGATTTTTTCTTTTGTTCATTTAAGTAGTGACCATATGTAATCAGCGGTGTACGTTTGCGCTTTGTTAAAATGTCATCGTAATTTTGTTCGCTGCCATATCCGGCATCTGCGACGATATGTTCAGGTAATGAGAAGTACTGCTCTTCAATTTGATCAAGAAATGGTGTCAGTGTTTTTGTATCCGTTGGATTAGAAAAAATACCGTAAGCAAGTGTATATTGTCCTTCAGACGCTATTTGAAGGTTATAACCAGGCTTTAATTGGCCGTTTTGCATATAGTCATCTTTCATTCGCATAAATGTCGCATCGTGGTCTGTTTTTGAATAACTATTCCGAGTCCCAAATATCTCGAAGTCTTTTTGATATTTTTGTTTTCGTTCAATCCAATCATAAACCTGTTTCACGATTTGTTTAGGTGTTTTTCGTTCGCTGCGTAACTTTTTGCGTTCGTTGACATCACTAGAAATCTCGATTTTTTCGGTATATTCTTCAATGACTTCCTCTAGTTTTTCGGTGATTTGTGAAAGCTCCTCAATTGAAAGTTGTTCGTCGTTTTCTCGTGTTATTTCAGGGATGATTTGTTTCTCAAGCAGCTCATTGTAAAGCTGGTTCGACTTCTCTACTAGATTCTTATTATATTTTTCAACGGATTTCTTCCATACAAATGTGAATTTATTAGCGTTCGCTTCGATTTTTGTACCATCAATAAAAATCGACTCCTGATCGATTAGCTTTTCTTGCACAAGCTGACAGCGAAACTGAACAAAGCATTGACGAATCAACTCTTTCATTTCTGGATGTACACGGTGACGATTGATTGTACGGTAACTTGGCTCATAGCCTTGTGCTAGCCACATCATACGGATACTATCCTTCACCAGACCCTCAATTTTTCTACCTGAGAAAACAGATTGTGTATAACCACATAAAATAATTTTAAGCATCATACGTGGATGATGGGCAGGACAACCTGTATGGCGTAAGAAAGAGTCAAAAGCACCATCAGGAATACTTTCAACTAAATGGTGAATGGAAAAAGCAATATCATTTTCTTGTAATTTTACTTCTAAATCTAAAGGTAAAATGATTTGATTCATGTTATAATTTTTAAACATAAGGACACTTCTTTCTGATTTAAATTTGGTAGGGGTACTTAAATTTTATCAGAAGATGTCCTTTTTGTTATGAAAAAAACAAAGCCTGTGAAATTTTACTCAACGTAAAATTTCACAGGCTTTTTAGGTTCTAGAGGGAGTTTTGTCCCAGCCTC
>NZ_JBJORY010000041.1:0-1876 GCF_046562815.1 Neobacillus sp. 204 | reverse complement strand
AGGCAAGTAGGCCACTGGAACCTCCCCAGTAGCCCCTCTCAGAACCGGACGTGAACCTCTCAGCTCATCCGGCTCCCATTATTCAGCCGTAGGCTTGATACCTATTTCCCAATGTTTAAATAGTTTTGGAATCTGTTTTGCAATTCTACCTAATAAGTATTCAGCTCTTTTCTTGTGACGAGCTAACCTTTTGTATTTCTTCCTTGCCCACAATATTAAGGCTTTATTGATGTGTCTTAATGTTGAGTACATTTCAGATTTGTAGAACTTGCCATAGTAATTAATCCACCCTATAATCTGTGAGTTAAACATATTTGATAGGTCCGTAAGGTCCTTTTCGGCTTTTAACTGTAGCTTCCAGTCCCTTACTTTTTGCCGAATTGATTTCTTAGACTTATTACTAATCGCTGGTGTAAAGTTAATAAAATGCTTTCCCCATCTGTTTTTGGAACGTCTTGGTCTGAACGTATATCCAAGAAAATCGAACGAAATATTTTCGTGGTTTTCTTTCCTATCTGCATCTTTACAATACACAATTCGTGTTTTGGTTGGATGTAGTTCCAGTTTACATTCCTTCATCCTTTTGTTAAGTAATATAAGCAATTCTGTTGCCTCAGCTTCTGATTCACAGTGGATAACTGCGTCATCTGCATATCTCGCAAAAGGATTATTTGTATGGTTTATAGTCATCCACTTATCAAATGTGTAATGAAGAAATAGATTTGCTAGAACTGGACTTATAACTCCACCTTGCGGTGTACCAGAAGTCCGTTCTACTGCCCCTTCTTTTGTTTGAAAAGGTGCCTTTAGCCATCTATTAATATAGAGTTTTACCCATTTATTACTTGTGTGCTTTTCCACTGCTTTCATTAGTAAACCGTGGTCAATGTTGTCGAATAGTCCTTTTATATCGAATTCTAGAACCCAGTTGTATTTCCAGCACCTTTTACGGGTTATCTCTAATGCTTGAATTGCACTTTTATTGGGTCTATAACCGTACGAATCCTTGTGAAAGAAAGGTTCCACCGAGGGTTCAAAGTACAACTTCACGACCATTTGTGCAATTCTATCTTCAACAGTTGGGATCCCTAGTGTCCTAGTACCGCCACCTTTCTTCGGTATTTCTACAGCTTTTACTGCTGGAGGAAAGTAGCTTCCTGAGGACATTCTGTTCCATAGTTTGTAGAGATTATCTTTTAGATTCATTTCGAATTCTTCAATCGACTCTTCATCAATACCAGCTGACCCTTTATTTGCTTTTACTCTTAGAAAGGCTTCATAAACTACCTTTTTGGATATCGCAAACGACTTTGTTTTATTCATAAGTTCCTCCCATTTAAATGGTTGACTTGGTCATAAAACTGAATAACATAACCCCTTTGCTCCTCCTCCGTTAGGAGGTTTCATTACTACTACGGGTTATTCCGCCCCTATACATGGCATTGGTACTCTGATTCTTGTGGTGCATCCACTTGAATTTCTCCCTTGGCATCCATGTCGTAGGTTCCCACGTTCCACACTCAAGCCTGTATTAAGTTCACGCCGCCTTTATACCGGTCACCGAACGGACAGTAAACAGGTTCCCCCCGAACTAATCCTGAGTTAACGACTCCCCCTCAGTTTTGATGACATCACTACGCTTTCGATACTTCCTCAGCGGTTCAATGGTTTTCGTCTCCTTAATACGTACCTGACAAAGTCTTGCTCTGCCTTTTCCTTAACGCTCAATACCATAGCTTTTGACTAAAGCACCTTAAGGTGGTTTGCAACCTCTACCTGTATAGCGATTGCGAGAGGCCTACTCTCATCTTAAGTGCAGCACAACTAGTTGATTGTGCCTTTCAGGCACACCTCGCTAGGTTTTTCGTGGCACACA
>NZ_JBJORY010000040.1:0-2461 GCF_046562815.1 Neobacillus sp. 204 | reverse complement strand
AACAGTTTACGCCAAATAAATATGAACACTTATTTACTAAAATACCTATTGTCTTTATCATAGATTATTAGCTTCTAAGATAAAGGCAGGAGGATTTGGAAGGTGGATAAGTTTGAAATGTACATACAGATTAGAGGGATGGTCAACCAGCGATACAGCGTTTCAGCTATCGCAAGAAAGTTAAAGATATCAAGAAATACAGTGTATAAGTACCTTGAGAAGTCACCAGATGAAATGGCAGAATGGACAGCATCAACTATGATCAGAACGAAGAAATTGGATATACATAAAGAGTTGATCTTGAATTGGCTAAGGGAATACCCGGACATTTCGGCAGCACAGGTTAATGATTGGCTGAAAGAGAAATTCCCTACCTTCAAAGTTGGTGAAAGTACCGTACGGAATTATGTGAAGGAACTTCGAGAGGAGTTTTCTATCCCTAGAGAGGCTCAGAAACGAAACTATGAGGCAATACCTGATCCTCCAATGGGTGAACAAATACAGGCTGACTTTGGCTTTGTCACCGTTAGAAATAAAGTTGGAAAGTCTGTCAAACTCATGTTTATAGTATTTGTGCTTGCACATTCGAGATACAAATATGTTTGGTTTCAGAATCGTCCTTTTACTACCAAGGATGTAGTTGAAGCCCATAAAAAAGCGTTTATTGCCTTTGGTGGAGTCTCTAAGGAAATTCTATATGATCAAGATCGTTTGTTGGTTGTCTCCGAAAATGAAGGCGATCTCCTTCTAACTGAGGATTTTCAGCAGTTTGTCAATGAAGTAAAGTTTAAGGTGGTTTTATGCCGAAAGGCAGATCCTGAAAGCAAAGGAAGGGTAGAAAACGCCGTGGGATTCATCAAGAAAAACTTTGTTCTACATAGAGTTTTTCACAATATTGATTCCTGGAATGAACAATGCCAGCACTGGTTGAGCAGAACAGGAAACGGTAAAATCCACAATGGGACAAAAAGAAGACCCACCGATGTGTTTCTCCTGGAAAAGCAACACATGAGGCAGGTCAGCCTATTAAATCATAATAGTAATACTAGTATAACAAGAAGTGTACGGAAGGACAACACGGTATTATTCCTTTCGAATCGTTATACAGTGCCTCTCGGCACTTATCAGAAATACCCGGAAGTTCAAATAATGAGAAATAAAGAAAATAAACTAATCATTTATGTCAAAGAGACAGGAGAAGTATTGGCAAGTCATTCAATCAGCCCTGATAAAGGTCAACTGATTCGTAATACATCCCATCAGCGTGACCGTTCCAAAGGACTTAAGGAATTAATGGAGGCTGTGGGTAGCCACTTTACAAACAGTGAGATGGCCCAGATGTATTTTCAGGAACTACGAAACAGATATCCTAGATATCTCCGTGATCAGTTGAGTATCATAAAAAAGTGTATTGATGTTTGTTCAGTTGAAGTTCTTGATGATTCACTTGCGTTATGTATGGAAAGACAACTGTTTAGCGCTAACGATTTTCAGGATGTTGTCCAACTATTGAAACGCCAGCGTCAAGTTAACATGAACAGCCCAAGCGCTATCGCTGATTCTAAACCAACATCTGCCGATGTAGCGGAATTGCCGTTACTTAACGCAGAAGCTAAGCAGCGTCCATTTGACCACTATGTCGCAATCATGGAGGGAATTAAATGAGACAAATTCAGCAACTTCAGGATGCCCTTGTATCTCTCCGTCTCTCGGAAGCTTCAAAAGAGCTTCCCGCTATTCTGGCAAAAGCCGAGAAAGATCAAGTTAGCTACCTTTCTTTCTTAAATATTCTGGTAGAGTACGAACGAAACAAAAGAGATGAAAAGAACATGGAAAAAAGGCTTAAGCTTGCCTCTTTTCCGTGTATAACCCCTTTGGATGATTTTAATTTAGAGGAACAGGAATCATTGAGCCAAAAGGAATTTAATCAATTGAAGGAACTGGCGTGGGTGGAGCAGCTCTTTAACCTAATCCTATTGGGACCTCCAGGAGTCGGTAAGACTCACTTGGCAGTAGGACTCGGACTGGAAGCCATCCAGAAAGGCTACAAGGTTTCATTTATATCAATGGGAGAATTGGTCCACACGTTAAAAACTCTAGACATCACGAGGAAATCACAAACTAGGATAAAAAAAATTAAGGATTCTAACCTAGTGATCATTGACGACTTGATGTACGCAGCTATGGATCCGAGAGAAGCCAACCTTTTCTTTCAGCTAGTCAATGATTTATATAACCATTCATCTATCATCCTTACGTCCAACCGATCTCCGAAGGAGTGGACAGAATTGCTTGGGGATGTAGGTGTAGCTACAGCCATATTAGACCGTTTGATTCATCGTGCAGAGATTGTGAGCTTCCATGAAGATAGCCATAGAATGAGAAACAGACAAAAGATTTTTAATGAAGAAAGTGTTCAAAATTAATCAGCAAAATTGTTCATTTCTACTTGACGCTCACA